>QQNC01000037.1 GCA_003402695.1 Verrucomicrobiota bacterium
CCGCCGATGGCGGCCTGGATCGCGACCTTGAACATCTGGGGCGGGATGATCTTGGCGAGTTTTTCGCAGAGCTGGCGGCCCTTGGCGTCAGCCTTCTCACGGTGGACGATGCAGGAAAACGCGACGACGGGGTCGCCGTTGATCATGATATCCATCTTCACGAGGTCGGCCGCCACGTAGTCGCCCAGCTCGTAATCCATCGAACCGTAGCCGTGCGTGATGCTCTTCAGGCGGTCATTGAAATCGACGAGGATTTCGTTGAGCGGCAACGTCGCGCGCAGCAGCACGCGGTTCTGGTCCAGGGTGTCCGTGTGCTCAACGATGCCGCGCTTTTCCATGATCAGCGCGAGGATGTCGCCCATCGAGTCGTTCGGCAGGATGATCGCGGCCTTGATGGTCGGCTCGTGGATCTCGATGATCGTCCCGGGATCCGGCATGTTGACCGGGTTGTCCACGTCCAGCGCCTCGCCGCCCTGCTTGATGACGTGGTAAATCACGCTCGGGTACGTCGAGATGATCTCCACGTCGTGCTCCCGGCGGATGCGTTCCTGGATGATTTCCATGTGCAGCAGCCCGAGGAAGCCGCAGCGGAAGCCGAAGCCCAGGGCGAGCGAGCTTTCCGAGGAATACACAAAGGCCGCGTCGTTCAGCCGCAACCGACCGAGCGCCGCCTTGAGTTTCTCGTAGTCGTCGCTCTCCAGCGGATAAAGTCCGCAGAACACCATCGGGCGGACTTCCTTGTAACCCGGCAGCATCTCGGTCGCCGGCCGCGCGGCCAGTGTGATGGTGTCGCCCGTCTTCACGTCGGACGTGTTCTTGATGCTGGAAACAATATAGCCGACATCCCCGGCCCCGAGGGCCGCGATCTTGGTCATCTTCGGCATGAATACCCCGACTTCCTTCACCTCGGCCTTCTGGCCGTTGCTCATCAGCAGCATCGTGTCATTGGCCTTGATGGTGCCGGAAAACACGCGGACGTACGCGATGCAGCCGCGATACGAATCGTACAGCGAATCGAACACCAACGCCCGCAGCTGCGGATACGTCGCCGAGCGCGGCGGCGGGACGCGCGTCACCACGGCCTCGAGAATATCCTCGATGCCAATGCCGGACTTGCCGCTGGCGAGGATCGCCTCCTCGGCGGGAATCGACAGGATGTCCTCCAACTGCCGCGTGCAGAGTTCGAGATTCGCGCTCGGCAGGTCGATCTTGTTGATGACCGGGATGACCTTGAGTTTCTGGCCAAACGCCAGGTGGGCATTCGCCACGGTCTGCGCCTCAACGCCCTGGGCCGCGTCAATCAGCAGCACTGCGCCCTCACAGGCGGCCAGGCTGCGCGAGACCTCGTAGGAAAAATCCACGTGGCCGGGCGTGTCCATCAGGTTGAGCTTGTAGTCATGGCCGTCCTTCGCGCGGTACGTCATCGTCACCGGGTGCGACTTGATCGTGATGCCGCGCTCCTTCTCGAGATCCATCGAGTCGAGATGCTGGTCCGTCATCACGCGCATCGCGACGGTGTTGGTGTGCTCGAGGATGCGGTCGGAGAGCGTGGTCTTGCCGTGATCGACGTGGGCGATGATGCAAAAATTGCGGGTGTATTTGGTCAGGGGCATCGTCAGGCGGTCACATCGGCATATTCCGCAAAGCTTTTCACCACCCAGGTTTTCTCCGTGCGCCGCGCGAGGCCCGCGAGCACCCCGCCCGGCCCGAGCTCCCAGAATTCCGCGGCCCCGGCGGCGGCGGCGCGCATGCAGTCCTCCCAGAGCACCGCCGACACCACCTGTTTCACGAGCGCGGCCTTGAGCGCCTCCGGCGTGCTGACGGCCTGGCCGGTGGTGTTGGTGAAGACGGTGAACTTCGGCGCGGCAAACGGCACGCCCGCTAGAAACGCCGCAAACGCCACTCGCGCCGGCTCCATCAGCCGCGAGTGATACGCCCCGGCGACGTTGAGCGGGATGATCTTCTTGAGGCCGCGCTCCTTGCCGGCCGCGACCGCCGCGTCGACCCTGGACTTCTCACCCGACACGATGATCTGGCCCGGGGCGTTGAAATTGGCCGCCTCGATGTCGAATTCGCGGCAAAGCTCCTGCACCTTCGCGCGTTCCTCGCCCATGATGGCCGCCATGCCGCCGGTGGTCTGTTCGCACGCCAGCTGCATCAGCCGGCCGCGCTCCGCGACCACGCGCAGGCCCGTCGCAAAATCGAACACGCCCGCGGCGCAATACGCCGTGACTTCGCCTAGGCTGAGTCCCAGCGCGTACTGCGGCTCGCCCGCCGGGACCTTGCCCGACTCGCGCAGCGCGGCCAGCAGCGCCAGCCCGTGGACAAACAACGCCGGCTGGCAGACCTTGGTCTGCGTCAGCTCGGTCTCGGGCCCCTCGAAGCAGACCTTGGCCAGATCCCAGCCCAGCACGGAATTCGCCTCGGTGTACAGCGCGCGCGCCGCCGGGGACTGCTCGGCGAGCGACTTTCCCATGCCGACTTTTTGGGCACCCTGTCCGGAAAAAATTAATGCCAATGCCATGGTTGAACCGGCTAGAAAATCGCCCGCCCCCCTAAAAACCAAGCCCTAAAAACGCTTTAACTGGGGGAAATATTTCGCGGCGTCCTGTGACTTGAGCACCGCAGCGGGCGGTCCCGGGGGCTGGGCGGGCGCCGCGTCGATTTTGTCGGTCAAGGCGGCCGGCGCGGGTAAGTTGGCCGCTGGGGTGCTGGGCGGAGCCTTACCATCGACCAGGGCAACCGGTGCGGGGCCGGGCAGATAGGGGTTGGCCGGCGCTCCCGCGGTCAAACGGCCGCGTGGCTTCGATTCCCGGCCGGTGGCACCCGCCACGCCGGTTGGGTTTTGGGCCGAATCATTGAGTCCCAGCACTTCCCGGTCATTTGGGGTCATCCAGGTAGCGAGGTAGGACGCCAGCGGGTTCGCCGCCCCATCCTCCGGCCGGGAGCCGGCCGGCGCCGCAGCCAGGCCCTCACGAGGCTGGGCGCCTTGCTGCGCCGCGCCGCGCGCGGCAGTGGACTTTTCGTCCATGGCGTCCACGAGCCAATTGCCGGTCTTGCCGGGCTCGCCCGCGGCTCTTGCCTCCGCCCGCAGCCCGGTGGCCATGACCACCAGCAGCAGCAGGCAGCGGAGGTGGCGCGGGCCGATCATGCGGCGATCAGGACTTCATGAAGATGCCCTTGAGGTTCATCTCCAGTGCCTGCGGGTTCGGCGAGAAGCGCAGCCCCTCGGCCTTGCTGATTTTGCCCGACTTGATGAGGCGGAAAATATCCTTGTTGAACGAAAAGCTGCTGGAGTCACCGGTGCCCTCGAGGATGCCCTGAATCTTTTCGAACTGGCCCTCAAGGATCAGGTTGCGGACGACGGTATCGGCATTGAGCACCTCGTTGGCCGGGACGCGGCCGCCACCCTCCAGCGCGGGAATGAGCTTTTGGCAGATGAAGCCGCGCAACGATCCGGAGATCGCGCGGCGCGCCTGCAACTGCTCCTCGGGCGGAAAAAATTCGAAGAGGCGGGTGAGTGATTGCGCGACGGTTGCGGCGTGCATGGTGGAGAACACCAAGTGACCCGTTTCAGCCGCGGAGATGGCGGTCTCAAACGTTTCGCGGTCGCGCATTTCACCGATGAGAATGATGTCGGGGTTTTGCCGGAGTACGGCACGGATCGCCAGTTGGAAGCTGCCCACATCGAGGCCGATTTCCCGCTGCTGGAACAGGGATTTTTCGTCCTGAAAAGTGTACTCGATCGGGTCCTCGATCGTGATGATGTGCTTGTCCATGTTCTGGTTGATCCAGTTCAGCATGGCGGCCATCGTGGAGCTCTTGCCGGAGCCGGTGGCGCCGCAGATCAGCAGGATGCCGTCCTTGGCCTGCGCCAGCTTCAGCATGGGCTCGGGGGTGATGTTCAGGTCCGCAAACGTCGGCACACGGCTCTTGATGTGCCGGAGCACGATGCTCACGAGGCCGCGCTGGTGAAAGGCATTCACCCGGAAGCGGCCCACGCCCTCCGCGGAGTACGCGAAGTCGATCTGGCCCTCCTCCTCCCACTTGGCCTTGAACACCTTCGGCACGTGCTCGTCCACGAACGCCTGGGCCTCCGGGCACGAGATCGGATCCATCTCCACGGGCTTGAGCCGCCCCGACAGGCGCACGTAACCCGGTTTGTTCGATTTTACGACGATGTCGCTCGCACCACTTTCAACGGCGAGTTTGAGCAGGTCGTTGAGCATTTCCGTGTGGGGAGTCATCGGAATAGCCATGGGTAAAAAAGCGTTGCGGATTCTCTATTTCACCATGCCCTGTACCGCAAGGCAACATTGCCAGTCTCCATGAAACTCCGCCCGCTCACCGGCACGCTCACGGCGCTCGTCACGCCTTTCAAGAATAACGAGGTCGCTTACCGCGATCTCGAGAAACTCGTTGAGTACCAGATCAAGGGCGGAATCAACGGCCTGATCCCCGTCGGCACCACTGGCGAATCCCCCACCGTCAGTCACGAGGAGCACCTGGATGTCGTCCGGGCGGTCATCGGCGCGGTCGCCGGCCGCGTGCCGGTCATCGCCGGCACCGGCTCCAATTCCACGCATGAGGCGGTCGAGCTCACCCAGGCGGCGCACGCCGCGGGCGCGGACGGCATGCTCGTCGTCGCACCTTACTACAACAAGCCGAGCCAGGAAGGCCTATTCCGTCACTACTGCGCGGTGGCCGACGCCACCGACAAGCCGATCATCCTTTATTCCGTGCCCAGCCGCTGCGGGATTGAGATCAGCGTGCCCGTCGTCGAACGCCTCCGCGCGAAGTACTCCCACGTCCGCTGGATCAAGGAAGCCGGCGGCAGCGTCGACCGCGTGGACCAACTCAAGACCGCCCTGGGCTCCGACATCACCGTGCTCTGCGGCGATGACTCCCTCACCCTGCCCTCCATCGCGAACGGCGCCGAGGGGGTCATCAGCGTCGCCTCGAACCTCTTCGTCAAGGAAGTCGGCCAGTTGGTACGTTTTGCCCTGGCCAACGATTTCGTTAAGGCCGGCCAGATCCACCGCCGGCTCTACCCGCTGTTCAAGGCGATCTTCATCGAGCCCAATCCCGTGCCGATCAAGGTCGCCCTCGCCCGCGCCGGCATCATCAGCTCGGCCGCCGTCCGCCTCCCGTTGTGCGAGATGAGCCCGGCCAACCTCGCCGTGCTGGTGAAAGCCCTCGCCGCCGTCCGCCGCTGATCCCCATGAATCCCCGCATTCTCATCAATGGTGCCAAGGGTCGCATGGGGCACGCGCTTGCCTCGGCTGCGACCGATCTCGGTCTCCTCGTGGGCGCCGCTATCGATGCCGGTGACGACCTCGCCGCCGGCATGAAAAACACGGACGTGGTCGTCGACTTCAGTTCGCACCGCGCGACCCAGGCCGTGCTGGAGCTCGCCCTCGCGCAGCGCAAGCCAGTCGTGATCGGCACCACCGGCCATTCCGCCGAGGCCAAGCAGAAGCTGCTGGTCCTCGCGGCCCAGGTGCCGTGCGTCTGGGCGGGCAATTTCTCGGTCGGCGTAAACCTCCTTTTTGCCCTTACCCGGCGCGCCGCCAGCATCCTCGGATCCGACTACGATGCCGAGGTGATCGAGATGCACCACCGCTTCAAGCAGGACGCCCCCAGCGGCACCGCCGCCCGCCTGCTCGAGATCATCCTCGAGGAGCGCAAGCTCACCGCCGCGGCGCTCCGCCACGGCCGCAGTGGCATCCCCGGCGCCCGCACCTCCACCGAGGTCGGCGTCCATGCGCTGCGCGGCGGCGATGTCATCGGCGACCACACCGTGATGTTTGCCGGACTCGGTGAGCGCATTGAGCTCACGCACAAGGCCAGCGACCGCGCGATCTTTGCCCGCGGCGCCCTCCGTGCCGCGCAGTGGGTCGTTAACCAGCAGCCCGGCGTGTACGACATGCAGGACGTGCTGGGGTTGAAGTGACATGATCACCTCAATCCAGGGTACGCTCAGCTCCGCCACGCCCCTGCACGCGATTGTTGAACTCAACGGCTTCGGCTACGAGATCAACATCCCGGTCACGACCGCGGAAAAGCTCCCCGCGCCCGGCGCGACGGTGAAATTGCACACCCTCGTGATTTACCGCGAGGATGCGCAGACGCTCTACGGCTTCGCCAGCACGGCCGAGCGGGATTTTTTCCGGCTGATGATTGAAAACGTCACCGGGGTCGGCCCGAAGGTCGCGCTCAGCATCATGAGCCGGCTCTCGCTGCCGTTGCTGGAGGATGCCATCCGCATCGGCGACATTGCCACGCTGGCGAAATGCCCGGGCATCGGCAAAAAGACCGCCGAGCGCCTCGTCGTTGAACTGAAGTCCAAGGTCGGGGCGAGCCACGCCGGCAGTCAGGCCGCGGACGGCGGGACCGCCGGCGAGGCTCCCGCGGGCGGCCCGCATCGCGACGCCGTCGCCGCCTTGGTGGCGCTCGGTTACAAGGCTGCGGATGCCGACCAGGCGGTCCGCCGGGCGGCGCTCACGCTTGGACCCAAGGCCACGACCGAGGGCCTCATCAAGAAAGCCCTCAGCTAATCTCGCCGCGAGGCGGGATCACTTCTGGAAGGTGAAGGCGGTCCACTCGACCTTGCCTTGAATCGGCCGCCCCGCGCGATAAGTCCGTACATCCGGCTGCAGTGTGCCATGGGCATCGAAGCGGAGATCATCCGGTGAAGCGCCGGGCATCGAGGAGAGCTGGATGTTGTTCATCCAGCCCGCAAAGGCCGGCGAATCTGCGGCCGACTCGGCCAGCTCGGCGTTTTGGGCGCGCAGCGAAAGCACCTTCGGACCGAAGACGGGCTGCAGGGCCGGACGCACCGCCAAAGTCGCGGCCGCCGTCGGCACCACGGCGGCCACTGGCGTGGCCGGTTTGATCCGCAGGGTGAAGACCACGGCCACACAGGCGGCCACCGCGGCCAGGCTGGTGACATAGGCCACCGCGCGCCGGGGAGAACGGCGGGGCTGAAACTCCACGATTTTCGGGTCGCGGGCGGGCGCCTCCGTGCGGAAGTTCACGGCCAGGACGGCGCAAGCTTTCTGCATCTGACAATACTCGCGGTAGACGCGGCGGCGCTCCGGGCTGCCCTTCACCGCGACCTCCAACTGCTCGGCCTCGGCCGGGCTGATCTGGTGGTCGACGTAGAGGTTCAGCAGTTCGATGAACTTGGAATCTTTCATGGCGGTGTTGGGTCAGGGTTGGACGCAGGGTCAAGCTGCGGCCGGGTAATCAGAGTTTGTGTTTAAAATCTTCGCCGAGCTTCGAGCGCAGGCTTTCCCGGGCCCGGGCAATCCGGCTTTTCACGGTGCCGACGGAGATCGCGAGGATGTCGGCGATTTCCTCGTAGGACAGGTTCTTGATGTTGCGCAGGGTGAGGATCTCCCGGTGCTTCGCGCTGAGCTTTTCCATCCCCTGCGCGATCCGGTCGATAAACTCCTGGGTCACGGTGATGTCATCCGGTGTTTCCGTCTCGGCGGGAATCAAGTCGGCCAGCGTGGTCGCATTATCGGCGCTCACCGGGGCGTCAAAGGACACGGACTTGTCCCGCTTCCGCCGCCACCAGTACCAGTAACGGTTCCGGGCCAGGTTGGTGGCGATCTGGTAAAGCCAGGTGGAAAAGGCCGAGTCGCCGCGGAAATTGGCCAGTCCGCGGTGGGCGCGGATGAAGGCATCCTGCGTGACCTCCTCCGCGTCCTGGGAGTTGCGGAGGAGCTGGTTGACCATGCCATAGATGCGGTCCCAGTAGCGTGAAACCATCTCGTCAAAGGCCGCCTGATCGCCGCCTTTGAAGCGGTTCACGAGTTCCTGGTCAAAAGCCACTTCCTGAGCTTTGGTAGACATGCGTTCTGCCTCGCTCTGATGGGTATATCTTTGAATTGTTCCCAAAATCGTAGGGGTGAAGGGCTGGCTTAGGCCCTCGAATCTTTGCGGTCAATGCCGCGACCGCAACCCTCCCGGGCGAAATTACTTGCCAAAGTTTGACGCCCGAATCTATTTCGCCGTTTTACTTTGCCCGGGGGCTGGTAGCTCAATGGTAGAGCAGCATCCTTTTAAGTTGTTGGTTCTGGGTTCGAATCCCAGCCAGCCCACCACTCTTTGATTGTATCCCTTACCCATTCATTCCACGCTTCATAACTCATGAAGCGGCTCGTCATTATTGAAGATCAGACTGCGATCCGCGAGATGCTGGTCGAGATCCTGCGGCTGGATATCAATTATCAGCTCGTAGGGGAATGCGGTGATGGCCAAAGCGCCCTCACCCTCTGCCTAGACGTCAAACCCGACCTCCTTGTCCTCGACGCCAAGCTGCCCGGCCTGAACGGCGTGGATATCCTCCGCCGCATCAGCAAGAAGCTCCCCAACATGCGGGTGCTGGTCTTCTCCGGCCACGAGAACCCTGTGCTGATCCGCGAGATGCTGGAGGCCGGCGCCCATGGCTTCGTGGAAAAGACCGCCGGTTTGTTTGAATTCAAGAAGGGCCTCGAGACAGTGGCCCATGGCGGCACCTACTTCGGCCCGGCCGTCGCCGCCCTGCTCCGGGATGTGGTCGCCAATCCTGACGCCAGCAGCGCCTCGGACTTCCTCACCGACCGCGAACGCGAAATCCTCCAGCTGGTCGCCGAAAGCCACAGCACGCGCGAAATCGCCGCCAAGCTCGGCATCAGCATCAAGACGGTCGACAACCACCGCACCAACCTGATGCGCAAGCTCAACCTCCACGACGTCGCGAGCCTCACCCGCTACGCCCTGGAGGTCGGCCTCATCGAGCAGAAAAAAGCGCAGTAAAACCTTGCGGGCGCTGGGGGGTTCCCCCAGAAAATTTTCCCCACGACCTATCCCGACCACTTCCATGAATACCGCTTCGAAGAAACTTTGCCTCCTGATCGCCAGCGCCGCGTTTATTTTTGCCGGCTGCTCCAAAAAGCCGAAACGGCCTGACCCGAGCTCCACGGTCCTCGGTCCCACCAGCGGCGGCGCCCTCAACCCGGACACGCTGACCCCGGCGGTGGACCCGAACGCGCAGGCCTTGGAACAGCGCGATCCGAACATCATCGAGACGGCCGACATGATCAAGGGTCTCTTGGGCGCGGTCTACTTCGAGTACGACAAGTCCAGCATCAAGGAGTCCGAGCGCGCCAAGGTCCAGGCCGCCAAGGACTACCTCGCCAAGAATCCCACCTACCGCATCCTCTTCGAGGGCCACTGCGACTGGCGCGGCACCGACGAGTACAATCTGAGCCTCGGTGACCGTCGCGCCACCGCCGCCAAGAAGTACCTGATCTCTCTCGGCGTTCCCGCCGACAAGGTCGAGGCCAACTCCAAGGGCAGCCTCGAGGCCGCCAAGAACGCCGATGACGCCACGATGACGAAAGACCGTCGCGCGGAGATCATCGTCCTCAAGAAGTAATCCGCCCCCTCTTCAGCCAAAAGCCCCGGTGCAAACCGGGGCTTTTTTATTTGTGAGGCGGGATCGCTCATCCCGCTTGTTCGTGGCTCGAGGTGGGTGGCGTGCTCGTCCGCACCGTTGCGCGCGAGCGCACCACCCGCACCAAGCAAACCACGGAGGGATCAGCGATCCCGCCCTACCTCACGGTTTCGCAATCGCCGATAGGATCCGCCGCGAGGTCTCGATGCCCTTCTTCATGACGTCGAGATTGAAGCTCTCATTCGGTGCATGGAGGTTATCCTCCGGCAGGAAGAGGCCCATCATCACCGAGTCGAGCCCAAGCACGCGCTTGATCTCGCCGATGATCGGCACACTGCCGCCCTCACGGAGATATAGCGGCGCTTGGCCCCAAATTTCCGTCACCGCGGCGTCGGTCGCGCGAAAGGCGCGCGCCAGCACCGGCGACTGGTTCGGCGGCGTGTTGGAGCGGTTCGGCGGAACGACGACGTACGGCAGCCCGGTGTGGCCGTCGATGATGACCAGCTTCACGCCCTTGGGCGCGCGTTCCCTGATCGTCTTGTACAGGAGGGCCTTGATCTTCTCCGGGTTCTGGTTCGCCACCAGCCGGCAGCTGATCTTCACGAACGCCCGACTCGGGATGACGGTCTTGCCGCCCTCCCCCTGGTAGCCGCCGCCAAAGCCATTGAACTCCAGCGTCGGATAAAACCGCACCGCCTCAAACGGCGTGATGCCCGGCGGCGTGTGAAACGCCTCGATGCCGAGGAACTTCAGGTACTCCGAATCCTTCGCCCCCAGCTTCTTCAGCTCCTCCCGCTCCCAGGGTTCCACTTCGAGGACCTCGTCGTAGTATCCGGGGATGTTCACGCGCCTGTCCGGCGTGTGCAGCGACGCGCAAAGGTCGACCAGCGCCTGGATCGGATTCAGCAGCACACCGCCGTGCAGACCCGAATGCAGATCGCTCTTCGGTCCGACGGCCTCGACCTCAAACGTCACCAGCCCGCGCAGTCCGGCCGTGATCACCATCTGGTTCTCATGGGGGATGCCGGTGTCCGAAAGGAAAACAAAGTCCGCCTTCTTCAGGGTGTCCTTGTAGCGCTCCAGGAACGGCAAAAAGCTCGGGCTGCCCATCTCTTCCTCGCCTTCGACGAGAAACGTGATCCGCAGCGGCAGGTTCGGATTCTGCTCCAGCAGGTGCCCGACGGCCGTAATGTGCGTCAGCAGGGGGCCCTTGTTGTCCGCCGCGCCCCGCCCGTAGATCCGGTTGCCGCGGATCGTCGGCTCGAAGGCCGGTGACGTCCACAGGTTGAGCGGATCCGCCGGCTGCACGTCATAGTGCCCGTAGATGATCACGTGCGGCCAGGAGGCGTCGCCGCCGCGCTGGGCCAGAATGATCGGGTGCAGGTCGGTCTTCACGACCTCGACGGAAAAGCCCATCGAGCCGAGCAGGCCGGAGACAAATTCCTGGGCGCCCCGCATGCCGTCCTTGAACTTCGAGTCGGCCGAGACGCTTTGGTGGCGGATGAATTCCTTCAGTTTTTCGACATGGTCAAACATGCCGCAACCGTGGCCCAAAAATTCACCCCGCGCCAACCGGAAAAGTCAGAGACTGTGGTAGGGCAAGATCTTTGACCTGCCCTCGAAACGCTCAGCGAGGGCGGGTCAAAGACCCCGCCCTACCCCAATCGCCCGCCCGCCTTCGCGGCTCAGTGCTTAAAATGCCGGATGCCGGTAAAGACCATCGTCATCCCGCACTCATCGGCCGCCTTGATCACTTCCTCGTCCCGCACCGAGCCACCGGGCTGAATTGCGGCCGTCGCCCCCGCTTCCGCTGCGGCGATCAGACCATCGGCAAAGGGAAACAGCGCCTCGCTGGCGACGACCGACCCTTTCAAGTTCAGCCCGGCCTCGCCCGCCTTCCAGACCGCGATGCGCGAACTGTCCACCCGGGCCATCTGACCCGCCCCGACGCCGAGCGTCTGCTCGCCCCGGCAGTAAACGATGGAGTTCGACTTCACGTGCTTGCCGATTTTCCAGCCAAACATCATCCCGGCCCATTCCTCGGGCGTCGGCTGGCGTTTCGTCACCACCTTGAATTCCGCCACATTACCGAGGGTCTTGTCGCGGTCCTGCATGAGCACGCCGCCGATGACCGAGCGCACTTCGCGCAGCGAGTCCGCACCCGGGCCCGCCTTGGCGATCATCAGCCGGAGGTTTTTCTTTTTGCCGAGGATCGCGAGGGCCTCGTCACTGAACCGCGGCGCGATGATCACCTCGGTGAAAATCTCCGCGATCGTCTTCGCGAGGCCCGCGTCGAGCGTCCGGTTCACGACGATGATCCCGCCAAACGGCGCCTGCTTGTCCGTCGCGTACGCCAGCTCCCACGCGGCCTCCAGCGCGTCCGCGCTGGCCACGCCACAGGGATTAGTGTGTTTTAGGATCGCCACGGTCGGCCGCTCAAACTCCCCAATGAGGAACGTCGCTGACGTGATATCCAGAATGTTGTTATAGCTGAGCTCCTTGCCCTGCAGCTGCTGGAAGTGCTCGTGGAACGTGCCGTAGAGCGCCGCGCGCTGGTGCGGATTCTCGCCGTAGCGCAGGCTCTGCGCCTTCTGGTAGGTCAGGTTCAGCGTCGCGGGAAATCCCGCCAGCGCCGCCAGGTCCGGCTCCGCCGCCTGCGCCTCGAGATACTTCGCGATCGCCGTGTCGTAGCTGCCCGTGCGCTGAAAAACCTTCAGCGCCAGCCGCCGCCGCAACACATGCAATTCCTGCGGCGACTCCATCGCCGCCAGCACCGTCGGGTAATCCGCCGGGTCACAGATCACCGTCACGCTCTCGTGGTTTTTGGCGGCGCTCCGCAGCATGGACGGGCCGCCGATGTCGATATTCTCCACCGCGTCCTCGAAGGCCACATTGGGCTTCGCGACGGTTTCCTCAAACGCGTACAGGTTCACCACCACGAGGTCGATGAGCGCGATCCCGGCCGACTCCGCCTGCGCGAGATGCTCGGGCTTGTCGCGCCGCGCCAGCAGGCCGCCGTGAATCTTCGGGTGCAGCGTTTTCACGCGGCCGTCCATCATCTCGGGAAATCCCGTGTGCGCTCCCACCTCCGTGACCGGCAGTCCCGCGGCCACCAGCTGCTTCGCCGTGCCGCCGGTGGACAGCAGGGTGTAGCCATGCGACCGGACGAGTGCCGTGGCGAATTCGACCAGGCCGCGTTTGTCTGTGACGGAGAGCAGGGCGAATTTAGCCATAAAGTGCCAGTGTGTGCGGGTGACTAAATCCGCAGCAAGGCGAAAGCCGTCTTGCGACCGCCCCGTTCCCGGCAATGCTGTCTCCACGTGTCCAGCTCCACCGAACTGCCCGGCCTCACCGCCCGCCTCGACAAACTCCACTACCACTATGGTGGCGCCACCCTGCCCGCGGACCAGCCGCATGCGTTCGTGTATTTTATCACGATCACCAACGGCTCCGAGCACACCGTCACCCTGCTCGGGCGCAAATGGGTCGTGGATCACGACGATGGCAGCCACCTCGTGATCGAGGGCGACAAGATCGTCGGCGAGACCCCGCGACTCGCGCCTGGCGAGCAATTCTCCTACAACAGCTACCACGTGACCGGCTGCAACGCCACGGCGCAGGGCTCCTTCCATGGCGTCGACGAGCTCGGCCGGCGGGTACATGTGCTCTTGCCGGCCTTCACGATGAGCCTCCCGGTGGCGTGAGAAAAACAACCTCGTGCCCGGTCGTTTTCTCGTATTGGGTGTCCGATTCTTAAATGAAGCTTATTGATTTGAACCGTGACGGCGGCATCGGCGCCAACTCCCATTTTGTCCAGTTTGGCGACCTTCTCGTCCTCATCGACTGCGGCCTGAACCCGAAGAAAACCGGCCGCGCCGCAATCCCGGACCTGGCCCAGCTCCGCGGCAAGTCGCTCGACCTTATCATCATCACCCACTGCCACTTGGACCACATTGGCGGCCTGCCGGTGGCGATGCGGGAGCATCCCAATACGCCGGTGATCATGACGACCTCCAGCCGGATGCTGATTGAGCGCATGCTGCACAACTCGGCCAACGTGATGCTCCGCCAAAAAGAGGAGAAGAACATCCCCGACTACCCCCTCTTCACCCACGACGAGATCGACCGTTGCGCCGGCCGCATGCACGGCCTGCCATTCGGCCACGCCAAGAAATTCCGCGGCACCAAGGACGAGATCGAGGTCATCTTCCACCATGCCGGCCACGTCGCCGGCGCCGCCGCCCTCGAGATCCATTACAAGCACCGCCAGATCCTCTTCACGGGTGACGTGCTCTTCGACAACCAGCGCACGCTCGCCGGCGCCAAGTTCCCCGCCGGGCACTTCGACACGCTGGTGATGGAAACCACCCGCGGCACCACCGAGCGCCCCGTCGGCAAGGAGCGCGTCCACGAGATCGCCCGCCTCATCGAGAGCATCAACGACACCATCAAGCGCGGCGGCACGTTCCTCATCCCCGTGTTCGCCCTCGGCCGCATGCAGGAAATTCTCGCCGTGATCCACGATGCCCGGAAGTTCGGCCGGCTGGTCGAGTGCCCCATCTACGCGTCCGGCCTTGGGATGGACCTCGCCGACTACTTTGACGAAATCAGCCGCAAGACCCGGCATGTGAATTTCAACCGCGGCATCATCAAGGACCTCAAGATCAAGCCCACCCCGCGCAAGCTTACGCCCGGCGAGGACCCGCAGACCAACGGCCTCTACATCATCAGCTCCGGCATGCTCGTGGAGCGGACGCCGAGCTATACCCTCGCCTCCGGCCTCGTCGGCCACGCCCGCAACACCATTGGCTTTGTGGGCTACTGCGACCCCGACACCCCCGGCGGCAAACTGCTCGCCGCCAAGACCGGCGACACCTTCCTGTTCGAGACCGCCCACGTGAAGGCCAAGGTCAAGGCGCGCGTGGAGCGCTTCGAGCTGAGCGGCCACGCCGACCGCGAGGAGCTGCTCGAGTTCGCCATCCAGACCGAGGCCCGCGTCGTGATCCTCACCCACGGCGATCCCGCCGCCCGGGAATGGTTCGCCACCCAGCTCGCCCTGAAGGCCCCGCAGATCAAGGTCGTCGATCCTGTCCCGCTGAAGCCTTACCAGATTTAAGCGTCGGCCCGAGGGCCGGCCGCAGGGTTCACCGAACCAGCGAGAGGCCCGCGCGCAGCTGCGCGGATTTTTTATCGTAGTCGCGCAGGCTCTCCCCGTAGCCGTTGAAATACTGCACGAGGAAGTACGAGGCGAAATCGAGCAGCTTGATCCGCAGCGGGACCGTCAGGTCCAGTTGCGTGGTGAAATGGTTGAAGTCCCGGCCGGCATGGCCGGTGTAGGCGAGCGCTGTGCCGCCGTTCCGACCGAGCACCAGCAGGAACTCTCCGTTGCCGCGGTACTGGCTCAGCTTTGGGTTGTTGGACAGGTCGCCGACATACGCCCAGATTTTGGGCGCCACGATCAAATGCCAGTCTTCCGGCGCCCCGATGATGAAGGCGGTGCGCAGGAACAGGGTGTTCAGGCTGCGTGACGCCGTGACGCCCTGCCCGTTCGACTCATGTTGGTAGCCGGCCTGGTAGCCCACCCAAGTGACCGGCCCGAAACGGTTGCCCGCGGTCTGCGATGCGAGTGACTCGTAGAACAGGGTCGGCATGTAGCTCGTGTCGTAAAAAGGACTGGAGTCGCCCGTGATGTCCCACAGCGAGCGCTGGGTGTAGCCGAACTGCAGGGCGCGCTGCGCAGTCGACCCGGAGTTGCCCTGAAAATCGAGCAGCCGGTACTTGAAACTGAACTGGAATTTGGCCCCCGGTGACGTGGTGCCGTAGGTGAAGTAGACCGGTTCATGGGGACCGAAATGGCCGATGAAGCTGCGCTGCACTTGGGCCAGCGCCGGCGTCGCGGCGTCGAGCGTACTCAGCGGCGTCGCCGGGGGTTTGCTCCCCGCGACGGCCCTGTCCGCACTGACCTTCAGTACGCCCCGAAGCGGCTGGTATTCGCCAGAGGTGATTTCCAGAACCAGCTGCCCGCTCACCCCGGGCGGCAGAGCCAGCGTATAGCCGCGATAAGCGAAGGTCCCGGGTGCCACCGAAACCGTCCCCGGCCGGGTGGACGCCAGTTCAACGGGCCACGATTTCGTCCCGGACACCAGTGTCCCATACAGCATCGTCGGAGCTTCAAAGGGCGCCGCGGTCAGGGAGGGGTTTACCGCCAGCAGATCCAGTTTGACCGTCGTGGCCGGGACGAGGTCTTCGGCCGGCAGCACAAGACTGACGACGAGGTTCTGCGCGGCGAGTGAAAGGGTGCCGGCGAGCAGCACCGCCGTGACGAACACGGGGAATTTCGGCGCCTTCATCGGCGGTTCTAGCCCTGCATGATGGTGCGCAGCCGCGCACACATCGCCGGACTCCCCGCCACGTAAATGATCCCCTTCATCCTGAGATCAAACTGGCGCAGGGGGAGTTGCGCGCCATTGAGGAAATGCACCTCCCCGCCCGCCGCGCGTACCAGGGGAATCGCCGCTGCGAGGTCCCAGATCTTGACGTTAAAATCCACACAGCCGTCGAGCATGCCCGTCGCGACGTAGGCGAGGTGCA
>QQNC01000038.1 GCA_003402695.1 Verrucomicrobiota bacterium
CGCTCCTCCGTGACTCCGCGATCGTCTGAACTTCGAGACCTTTTTGCTTTTGCTCCGGCTTAATCCCGCCCACGCTTTCGCCACCCACATGATTACGCACCGATCCTCCCCGTTTCGCGCGTTCCTTGCCACCGCGCTCCTCGCCCTTACGCCGCCGGCCCTGCACGCCGCCCTGCCGCCCTTGATTCCGCTGGAAGTACTGTTCGCCGACTCGCAGATGCGCTCGGTCCAGCTGTCCCCCGACGGTTCGCACCTGGCCTTTCTGACCACCCTCGGCACCGGCAAGATCGGCATCGCGCTGATGGATCTCCAGTCCGGCCAGATCGAGCCGCTCGTCGCCGCCAAGGACGAGAACATCAAGTTCTACGTCTGGAAGGGCAACGACCGCATCGTCTACGGCGGCGACCTGGGCGGCAACGAGTCCAACGCCCTCCGGGCCATCACCCTCTCCAAGCGCAAGGCCATCGAGCTGGCCAATTCCCACCAAGCGGGGATCGATGACAACGCCGACACCGCCAGTATCATCGATAGTTTGAAGTTCGACAACCAGCACGTGCTCATCATCGGCCGCAAGGGCGTCGGCACGTGGACCGGCGGCGTGTACCTGCTCGATGTCCAGTATGGCGATCGCGCCAAGGCGCCGGGCGCCGATGTCGAGGGGGCCTTCGGCCTGATGGCCGACAATACCGGCCTCATCCGCTGCCTCGATCGCCTTCAGGAAAAGAACGTCAACCATTACATCCGGACCAACCTCAAGTCGGACTTCACCAAGGTCGCCTCGTCGCCCGCCGACACGGCCATCGAGGCCCCGATCTGGCAGCCCATCCTCTTCGGCGCGGACAACCAGACCCTCTATGTCATCACCCGCGAGTTGGGCCATACTGACCGGCTCCGCGCCTACGACGTGGCGACCCGGTCGTTTCTCCCCGGGCTCGATTTCCCGCTCGAGGGTGAATTCGACAGCCTCGTGATGTCGTGGGATCGCTCCAAGTTGCTGGGCGTTTACACCACGACCGAAAAGCGGAATGTCCACTGGTTCGACGCCGGCCGGGCCGCGCTGCAGGCGAAGATCGACGGCGCCCTGCCCGGCACCGTCAACTTCATCGCCAGCTCCTCCGCGGATGACCAGGTGCACGTCCTCGTCAGCACGTCCGACCGCCAGACTCCCGTTTACTACATCCTTAACCTGCTGAATCCCGCCAAGGGCCGCCCCGCGATCATGATGCTGGGCTCCGCGAATCCCAATCTGCACGCCGATGACCTGCGGCCGCAGCGGCCGATCAGCTACCAGGCCCGCGACGGCCTGACCATCCACGGCTATCTCACCCTGCCCGCGGGCGCCGAGGGCCAGCGCGTCCCGCTCATCGTCCACCCACACGGCGGTCCCTACGGCGTCCGCGATGTCTGGGGCTTTGATCCCGAGGTTCAGCTCTACGCCAACCGCGGTTATGCCGTGCTGCAGCCCAACTATCGCGGCTCGGGCGGCTACGGCACGGAATTCCTCCTCGCCGGCCGCAAGGAATGGGGCGGCAAGATGCAGGACGACCTCTCCGATGGCGTGAAGTGGGCCATCGCGCAGGGTTATGCCGATCCGGCGCGCGTCGCCATCGTCGGCGCCAGCTACGGCGGCTATGCCGCGCTGGCGGGCGTCACCTTCACCCCCGAGCTCTATTGCTGCGGCGTCAACTATGTCGGCGTCTCCGATCTCACCATCATCACCAGCCACGCCCGCATTCCGGGAAGTGAACGTCTCTTCCAGAAAAACTGGATCGGGGACGATCCCACGTACCTGCACGACCGTTCGCCGGTCAACTTCGTCCAGAACATCCGCGTGCCCACCTTGCACGCCTACGGCGAAAACGACCCGCGCGTGGACATCGACCACTGGAAGCGCCTGAAGGCCGAGCTCGACCGCTACAATAAGCCCTATGAGTTCGTCCGCGAGGGCAACGAGGGCCACGGTTTCGGCAACGAGAACGCCCGCGTGCGCTTCTACCGCCAGGTCGAGGACTTCCTCGCCCGCAACCTCGCCCGCAACGGCAAGGTCAATGTCGGCCCCAGCGAGGTCATCGACCTGCCGGCCAAGGGCACAAACTGAGCCCGGCTGGACCGGGTCACCCCCTGACCGCCCCATTTTTGGGGCGGTCTTTTTTTACCCTTCCCCTTTGCCTCCCTCCTCTTCAGAAACGGCTCTCGTGGCCACGCCAAAGACCATTGGTTCCGGGGAAATCCATGCTGCGATTGAGCGGCTGGCCGCAGCCATTTCCGCCCGCCACGCGGGGGCAAAGAACCTCCTGCTCCTCGGCATCGCCAACGGCGGCGTCGCCCTCGCGAAGCGCCTGGCCCATCGCCTATCACCCCTGACCTCGGGCCCGAACGCCGTCTGCGGCGTTCTCGACATCTCCTTCCACCGCGACGACATCGGCCGCCACCCCATCCCGAAGGAATTCGCCCCCACCCATATCCCCGCGGATGTCGACGGCGCGATGGTCATCCTCGTGGATGATGTGCTGTTCTCCGGCCGCACCGTGAAGGCCGCCCTCGACGAGCTCTTCGACCACGGCCGGCCCACCAAGGTCGAACTCGCCGTCCTCGTCGACCGCGGCGGCCGCCTCCTGCCCGTGGCCGCCGACTACACCGGCCTGACTGTGAAGGCGGGCCCCGACGAAAAGGTCGTCGTCACGCTTGATCCCAAGAACCCGAAGCAAGACGCTGTGAGCGTGCTGCCGAAGTCCCCATCGAAACTCGCCCCTGCCCGCCTCCGCGTTGGCCAAGGCCGGAATCGAAAATCGAAACTCTAAAATCGAAAATTTGCCCATGCCTTGGACGCGCCAGCACCTGCTCACCCTGGAGGAGCTCTCCCTCGCCGAGATCGAACAGATCCACGCCACCGCCGTCGCCTTCAAGCGCACGCTCGGGCGCAGCGTGAAAAAGGTCCCCGCCCTCCGCGGCAAGACCATCGTCAACCTCTTCCTCGAGCCCAGCACCCGCACCCGCATGGCCTTCGACATGGCCGCCAAGCGCCTCAGCGCGGATGTCATCTCGCTCGACGGCTCGTCCTCCAGCACGTCCAAGGGCGAGACCCTCCGCGACACTGTGCAAAACATTCAGGCACTGCAGGCCGACATGATTGTCATCCGCCACGCCGCCGCCGGCTCGCCGCTTTACCTCTCCAAGATCCTCCGCATCCCGGTCATCAACGCCGGCGACGGCGCGCATGAGCATCCCACGCAGGGGCTCCTCGACACGTTCACGATGAAGGAGCACCTCGGGAAACTGAAGGGCCGCAAGGTGGTCATCCTTGGCGACATCCTCTTCAGCCGCGTCGCCCGCTCGAACATCCATGCCCTCACCAAGATGGGCGCCGCCGTCACCCTCGTCGGGCCGTCCACGCTCGTGCCGCATTGGTTCACCGACCTCGGCGTAAAGGTGTCCCACGACCTCAAGTCCGCCCTCGCCGACGCCGAGGTCGTGATGCTGCTCCGCATCCAGCACGAGCGCCAGGCCAGCGGCCATTTCCCCTCGCTGGGCGAATACACCAGCATGTTCGGCCTCAACAAGACCCGCGCCTCCTGGCTCAATCCCAAGGCCATCATCATGCATCCCGGCCCGATCAACCGCGGCGTCGAGATCGACAGCGAACTCGCCGACGGCGAGCGCAGCGTGATCCTCGAGCAGGTGACCAACGGCATCGCGGTCCGCATGGCCGTCCTCTACCTGTGCTCCGGCGGCCAGCCCGAAAACGTCTACTCCGGCGCCGACCCGCGATAACGGTATTTTCACGACTCCCTCACTGATGATTGGCCACGAAAAGGCACAAGAAGGCACTAAAAAGCCCATGCAACCCATCAATCAGCTCTGTGATGTCGTCCGGGAGACCAGTTTTGCCGTTCATCGCTATCATCGGAACGGGCACGTGGAGAAAATCTATGAAAACGCCTTGGTAAACCGCCTTCGGAAACAAGGTCTGGAAGTCCAACAGCAGTATCCTCTCTCCGTTTTTGACGAGGACGGGACCTTGCTCGGCGAGTTCTTTGCCGACCTCTTCATCGAGGGACGGTTGGTCGTGGAGCTGAAGGCTGCCCGTGCTGTCGCCGACGAGCATGTCGCTCAGCTGCTCGGCTACCTGCGTTCCTCCCGTATTGAAACCGGCCTGCTCATCAATTTCGGCTCCTCCATCTTGCACGTCAAAAAGTACCTCATGACAGAACAGGCCGCCTGATTTTGTGCTTTTCGTGCCTCTTTGTGGCCATCCTTTCACTCATGCCCTCCCTCTGGATCAAGTCCGCCCGCGTCATCGACCCCGCCGCCAAGCGCAATGGCGTGGGTGACCTCTTCATCACCGACGGCCGGCTGGTGCCCGCCCTCTCCGCCGCGGCAAAAAAGGCGGCGACCGTCATCGACGCCAAGGGCCTCGTCGCCTGTCCCGGCTTGGTCGACATCCACGTCCATTTCCGCGAGCCCGGCCAGACGCACAAGGAAACCATCGGCACCGGCTCCCGCGCCGCCGCCGCCGGAGGTTTCACTACCGTCGTCTGCATGCCCAACACCGCGCCCGTCGCGGACAACGCCGGCACCATCCAGTTCATTAACGACGCCGCCCGCCGCGACGCCGTCGTCAAGGTCCTCCCCACCGGCTGCATCACCGTCGGCATGAAGGGCACCCACCTCGCGCCCTTCGGCTCGCTCAAGCGCGCCGGCATCGTCGCCCTCACCGACGACGGCGACTGCGTGCAGAGCAACGAGCTCATGCGCCGCGCCTGCGAGTACGCCAAGATGTTCAACCTGCCGATCATGGACCACTGCCAGGACGCCGCCCTCACGCAGGGCGCCGTGATGAACGAGGGTACCGTCTCCACCCGCCTCGGCCTGCGCGGTTGGCCGCACGCCGCCGAGGATATCATCGTCGCCCGCAACGTCATCCTCTCGGAATACACCGGCGCGCACATCCACCTGCAGCACATCTCGTCGCACTACTCCGTCGGCATCATCCGCCGCGCCAAGTCCCGCGGCGTGAAGATCACCGCCGAGGCCACGCCGCACCACCTCGCACTCACCGAGGAGGCGCTCGCGACCTACGACACGAATTTCAAGATGAACCCGCCGCTGCGCACCGAGGCCGACCGCCGCGCGCTCATCGCCGGTCTCCGCGACGGCACCCTCGACTGCATCTCGACCGACCACGCGCCGCACACCGACTACGAGAAGGACAAGGAGTTCGACTACGCGCCCAACGGCATCGTCGGCCTCGAGACCTCCCTCGCCGTGTCGCTCGAGGTGCTCGTGCGCCGCAGCAAGTTCCAGCTCAGCCAGGTCATTGACCTCCTGAGCCGCCAGGGCGCCCGCATCCTCGGCCTGCCTGCCGGCACCCTCGCCGCCGGCGCCGCCGCCGATGTCTGCCTCTTTGACCCCAACGAGACGTGGACCTACGACGCCAAAGCCGGCTTCAGCAAGTCCAGCAACTCTCCCTGGCACGGCCAGAAGCTCACCGGCCGGGTCAAGACGACGATCGTGGACGGCCGGGTCGTTTTCGCGAACGGTCAAATCACCGTCGCCTGATCGCCCGTCGTGCGCCCCGGCTCCGCCTTCGTTCGGTCGCGTTCTTGATCTACGGCCCGTGCGCTCGACTTAGCGTAGATCCAAAGGTCAGCCCTGGCCGCAGTCCCCAAGTAGCTCCGGAGGCTGGCGGGTCAGCCGTAGGCCCGGCGAAGGCTGACGTTGCGCGCCCCGGGGTTTTCCTCCGCACTCCTCGGGATGCCTTCGTCTGCCACGTCCACTGTCCTCGCGATTGAATTCGTGCTGCTCCTCGGCGGCCTCGTGCTGCTGTGGCGCCAGGGGCTGGGTCCGGACGCCCGCTCGAAACCCGCGCTCCTGCCCGCCTGGGACGTTTCCCTGAGCGACTTCTTCCTCTTTATCTGGCTCGTGATCCTTGGCGGACTGGCGGGCGAATACAGCGTCGGTCTGTACCTCAAATACCACCCGAGTGACACGACGCATCAGCTCATTCTCGGCACCGCGGGGCTGCATGGCGGCATGCTCCTCGGCATGGCGGTCTACCGGTTTACCTTCGCCCGGGCGCAGGCGCGTCTGGTGCTCGTCCCGCCTGAGGCGCTGGCTTCAGGCGTGGCGACGTTCCTGATTTCCCTGCCGGTGCTCACCGCGGTCAGCCTCGTCTGGCAGTTCCTGCTCAAGCTCGTCCACTACCCGATCAAACCCCAGGACTCGATCGAGCTGCTGCGCCACACCGACTCCCTCGGTTTGAAGGTCACCCTGGTGTCCGTCGCCATCTTGGTCGCCCCTATCAGCGAGGAATTGATTTTCCGGGCGGGTTTCTTCCGCTACCTGCGGACCCGGTCCAAGCGTTGGATCGCCCTGCTGCTGCCGGCGGTGCTGTTCGCGATGCTCCACCTCGACGTGGGCAGCTTCATCCCGCTCGTGACCCTCGCGGTGGTTTTCGCCCTCGCCTACGAGCGGACCGGCAACATCGGCACCACCATCGTCGCCCACGCCTTGTTCAACCTGAACGCCGCCCTGCTCGTGCTCGCCGGCGTGGACACGTGAACTAACGGTGCATCCCTTCACCAAGAGTTACGCGGATTCCGTCTCGGCCTGGGGTGAGGAAAAGCTCCTCGCCGCCATCCGCCGCTGGCTCGGGACCGCATCGCCGCGCTCGCCGTTCGGCATCGGTGACGACTGCGCCGTGCTGCCCGCGACGCGCGGCCGGCAGCTTATCACGGTGGATCCCGTCATCTACGGCCGGCATTTTAACGACGCCGTGCCGCCCCGCGCCGTCGGCGCGAAACTGCTCAAACGCAACCTCAGCGACCTCGCCGCCATGGGTGGCCGGCCCACCGCCGCCGTGCTCGCGCTGACCCTCGACGCCCGCGTCAGCCGGAAATGGCTGGAGCAATTCTACCGCGGACTCGCCGCCAGTGCCCGCCGCTACCGCGTGCCCATCGTCGGCGGCGACCTCGCCCAGGCCGATGGGGTCGTCGCCGCCAGCCTTACCCTGCTCGGCCGGGCCGCCGGCCCGCGGGTCGTCACCCGCACCGGCTCACGCGTGGGCGACTGGATTTACGTGACGGGCACGCTGGGCGGCAGTCTCCGCAGCCGGCATCACTACCAATTCACCCCCCGCCTCGCCGAGGGTGCTTGGCTCGCGCGGCAGGCCGGCGTTCACGCCATGATGGATGTGAGCGACGGTCTCGCGAAGGACCTGCACGCGCTGACCCCCCGTGGCGCCGTGCCCGGCCTTGACCCCACTGCCCTGCCCTGTCGCCCCGGCAGCACCCTCGCCGCGGCCCTATGCGACGGAGAGGACTACGAGCTCGTGTTCACCCTGGGCGCAGGCCGCGATCGCCGGGCCTTCGCGCGGGCGTGGCAGCGGGCCTTTCCGCGCACGCGGCTCTCCTGCCTCGGGCGCTTTGTGCGGACGAAGGCGTTGCCCGCCGGATCCCTCAACCTCGACGACTACCGTGGCTACGAGCATCTTCGCTAAACTCCGGGCGGGCGTGACGACGGCGTCCGCCGCCGAGACGCAGGCATTCGCCGCGCAACTCGCCGCGGCGCTGCCGCCCGACACCACGCTCGCGCTGCATGGCAACCTCGGCGTCGGCAAGACCACCTTCGTGCAAGGGCTCGCGCGCGGCTTCGGCATCACCGAACCCGTCACCAGTCCCACGTTCAACATCTACACGGTGCATCACGCCCGCGAGGCGGGAGGGCGCACCTTGGTCCATCTCGACGCCTACCGGCTCGACCACCCCAAGCAGGTCGAGGATTTGCTGCTCGAGGACTTCCTCGTGTCGCCCTGGTGCCTCGCCGTTGAGTGGCCGGAGAAAATCCCCGGCTGGCTGCCGCCCGGCGCCCTGCAGCTCGATCTCGGGATCGCCGCGGACGAGCGGCACACGCTGAAATTGCGCTAATCCCGGACGGGCGTTGGGACCCGGCCGCGGCAGTTAGCGCGCCGCCACGTAGTCGCCCGCAAAGGTGGCGACCTTTTCACCCTCGCACGTGAGTACCGCGGTGAGCGACGCCCGGGCCTTGCCGTAGCGGTCGAGCGTGCGGAGAAATTCCTCAAATTGCGCCGCCGGTATTCCAGTGCAGCGCGCCTCGAAATCCCGTTTGATCGGCGCAAGGTAGTCCACGGTGTTGCGCTGGATGACGAGCCGCGAGGTATGCCCGGCCGAGCGCAGCGCAAAGTGCAGCCAGGTCCACGCCGACAAAATTCCCACCGCCGACGTGCTGCCGCCAAACACGGTGAAATGTTGGTTGATGTTGGGCGCGAGCGGGGCGCGCAGCGTCACCCCGGTCGCATCACACTCCACCACGCGGATGCCCATGCCCGCGGACAGCGGGATGTGCGTGTGCAGATAGGCCTCGACCTCCGCCAGGGAGGGAATCGGACGCATAACGGGCGCCCGGTTCAATTCGGGGCCGAGGGGGCGGGAGCGGGAGCCGGACTCGGAGCTTCCGAAGCCTGGGGCGCGGCCACTGGCGCCGGCGCGGACTCGGCCGGATTGGCTTCAGATGGCACCGTGGCGGCCGTGGGCCTGCCCGCCGACGGCTCGGCAGAGGTGGGCACCTCGGGGAAGTTCTCCGGGTCGTTTTCCTCGGTCTCCGCCTCTTTCTTGCGGGCCTCGGCAATCGGCGGCGACGCAAACACGCGACCGTCGATAAACTCGGTCACATAGCCCTCGGTCACGAGCCAGCGCAGGTCACCCTGCATCCGGGAGAGCTTTGTGCGCTCTTCGATCGTAAGGGTCGGTTCGGTCGCAGCCGCTTCGGCCGCGGACGTGGCGGACTCGGCCGCGGGGGCCGGGGCGGAGGGGGGCTTCGCCGGCACCTTGATGCCGAGGAATTTCGTCGCGAGCTCGCTCGCCTTGATCATCGGGTGCGCCTCGATGAACGAGATGAGCGCGCCGATGCTGTCGGCAAACGTCTGGCCGGGGACGCGGAATTTGCGCTTCACTGCGCAAACATAGGAGACGCCCTTCGAGCCCTTCTTGAAGATCGTGAAGTGCTCGCGGCGCAGGCGGCCGCGGAGGGCGTTGGCGGTGTCGAGCGGGAAGCGGCGCTGGCGCTCCAGCGCGCCCTCGATGGCGCGGCGGATTTCACCGTCGGGCAGTGACTCGGCGATCTTGCCGTGGAAACGCGCGGAGTCGGCCTGGCGCACGATCTTGTCGCGGGCCTGGGTCAGGAGGTACGTGCGCGCGTCCTCGAAATTGTCAAACGCCGGAACGGCGGGCTTGTCCGCCATCGCTTCAGCGACGGCGGCAGGCTCGGCGGCGGCGGATGCAACCGGCGCTTCCGCCGTGGCGTCCGTCGTGGCCTCGGCCACGGGCGCGTCAGTCACAGGTGCTTCCGGCGCGGGGCTGGCCGCTTCCGGCGCCGGCGTGGCCACTTCGGCGGCGGGGGCGGTCGGGGTCGCGTCCGTCGTGGCTACCGCTGCGGCGGGCTTGTCCGCCGTAGACTCGGCGGAGGCAGTCTTGGCCGGTTTGTCGGAGACTTTCCACGTGTAGCGCGTGGTCTTCTTCATCTTCTCGAGCCATTGGGCCACGACCTCGGGGTCGCGGATGGTCTCGATGCGGTTGCGGTAGGCCTCGAGCGACATGCCGCGGATCTTGGCCGCGAAATGCTGCTGCACCATCTGGTTGTACCGGTGGTAATTCGGCGGCCCGAGCAGCTCGCCCGTGATCGTGCACTTGTTGATCACGAGGAAATTGCCCTTCGGGGGGTCGATCTCCACGTCGCTCTTGTCGAAGAATTTGTCGAGGTGCTGGCTGAGCACGTGGGCGATGGCCGCGTCGTCATTCTCGAACGGCAGGCCGTCCGGCACGGCGATGGAGATCGGCGCGGGCCGGGCGTCGGCGGCGGCGGGCTTGCGCGTGAGCACGACGACAAAGCGGTCGAGCTTGTCGATGACGGTGCGCGCAATCTCGAATAGCTCGATGGTGCGGCAGGAGGAGCGAATGGTCTTCGCGAGCGCATTGAAGCTCGTGTCCTCGGGGTAAAACGTCGCGCCGAAGTGCGGGCTCTCGTACGGGCCGCGCTCGATGGGCTCGTTGCGACCGCCATAGCGACCGCCACCCGGGCCATCCCGACGGCTGTCGGACGGATAATTCGATCCCTCGCGGCGCTCCCCACCCTGGGGCCGGTCGCCGCCGTAATTGCGGCGGGCGGACGGGGCGCCCGCACCTTCGGCCGGACGGGCCGGCTCGTTTCCGGTCATGGGCCCGGCGGGCTTGCGGAACGCGCGGCGGTCGCGCGGGGCATCCCGGCGGTCGCCACCTTCGCGGGACGGACGGTCACCGGACTCGCGTCGGTCGGACGCGCCGGTTTTGTCTTGGGCCCACTGGGTGCCGAAGCTGAATCCCTGAAGTTGGCTCAGATCGAGTTTATTGAAATCCTTGGGAGGATTTTCCTTAGCGGGCTGGTCGTCCATGTAGTCGTGGCAAGCGGGCACGGGCCCGCGGTGGTTTGCTGGGGCGCGCAATGCGCCAGTGATAGTCGGCCGGGAGTGTCCACGCTCCCGGGGGTGAGGCAAGCGATTTCCCAGAGGAGAAATTATGGCCGCCACGGAACTTTTGCGCGGAGCCGCAAAGGGTGCGATTTGGAAATCCGAAATCGCCAGCCCTCCTGCGCCTCAAATTTTGGTGCTCGGGACAGGACTCGAACCTGCACGCCTTACGGCACACGCCCCTCAAACGTGTGTGTCTACCAATTCCACCACCCGAGCATCGAAAAAACAGGGGAAGGCGGACTAAGAGGAATCGCCCGCGGCTTGTAAAGCCCGGAAAATGACGCACCGCGCGGCGCGGCGTCACCCTCCGGAGTTCCACGAGCGAAGGCGGGGCGAAATCCGCCGCTCCGCCCTCCCGTCATTTACGTCCGCTGCCGGTCCATCAGCGCCTGGGCGACCTCCGCCGCGAAAAACGGCCCGCGGTACACCAGCCCGGTGTATACCTGCACGAGCGTGGCGCCGGCATCGAGTTTCTCGCCGGCCCCCGCCGCATCCATGATGCCGCCGACGCCGATGATCGGCAGCCGGCCGTGCGTCGCGCGGGAAATGTAGCTGATGATCTCGGTCGAGCGCTGGCGCAGCGGCGCCCCGCTCAGCCCGCCCGCCTCGCTGACCGCCGCCAACGGGCCGGGCCGGGCCAGCGTGGTGTTGGTGGCAATAATGCCGTCGAGGCCGAACTCGGCGATGGTTTCGAGCACGGCGTCGATCTGCCGGAAATTCAGGTCCGGCGCGATTTTCAGCAGCAGCGGCTTGCGGCTCTGGCCGGGGGTCGTGGCGCGCGCGCGATTGGCGGCGGTCACGGCGCCGAGCAGATCGCGCAGCCGGTCGCCATCCTGCAGCTGACGCAGGCCCGGCGTGTTCGGGCTGCTGACATTCAGCACCAGATAGTCGGCATGGCCGGCCAGCAGGTTGAAACTCACGAGGTAATCCGCGACGGCCTGATCCAGCGGGACGACCTTTGACTTGCCGAGGTTGATCCCGAGCGGGATGCGCCGGTGCCCGGGACCGGCCCGGCGGGCCAGCCGCCTGGCCACGGCCTCGGCGCCGTGGTTGTTAAAGCCCATGCGGTTGATCACCGCCTCCGAGGCGAGATAGCGAAACGCCCGCGGCCGGTCGTTGCCCGGCTGCCGCAGCGCGGTCACGGTGCCGATCTCGACATGGCCGAAACCCAGCGCCGCCGCGGCGGGCCAGGCGGTGGCGTTCTTGTCGAACCCCGCCGCGAGCCCCACGGCGTTGGGGAATTTCAGCCCGAAGGCTTCCACCGGCCGCGCGGTCGCCGCCGGCAGACCGTTCCACCATTCCATCAGCCGGCACACTGGCGGCAGCGCGGCCAGCACCGCCAGCGCATCGAGGCCCAGTTCGTGCGCATGCTCGGCGTCCAGCGTGAAAAGCGCGCGGCGGACCAGTTGCTCGTAAATCAACCCCATGGGGCGGACAGTGAAATCGCGGTGACAAAAGGCAAGTGCCCACACGGGTAAACGCCCCACCGCAAAGGATTTTCGCAGGATTCACCGTCATTTTTTGGCCCGGACACCCGCGGAGTTTTTTGTGCTTGTTTTTTCACCCTCCCCTCGCACGCTGCGCCAAAAATCACTCCCGCCCTCCCAACTCATGGCCAAAGCTACTTCTACTCTCGAATGGTGCATCGTCCGTCTCGGTGATGATCACAACTGGTGGGTCAACGAAACCAGCGACCCGGTGCGCTGGGACGTCGACGGCCTGAGCATCATCGATCCGCGCCAGCTCTCCCACCTGATTGAATTGGTGGACCCGTTGCGCGACTACGGCTTTGACCAGGAGCTGATGGAGCGCGCCTTCATCCTCTTCCGCATCGAGAAGGATCTTGGTGCCGGCAAGGTGCGCCTCAAGCGCACCAAGGAGTCGCTGTTTGAGTCCGAGGAAAAACTTTTCGTGTTGCCCGACGTGCTGGACGAGGAGAACGGCCCCTACGCCGACCTGCTCGACCTGCTCACGCGCTGCCGCGTGAAGATGCTCAACGACCTCTTCGACTTTGAATCCAAGCTCACCGTCGACGAGGTCGAGGACGAGCTCCGCGAGGCGCAGAACAGCCATTTCATCGAGGGCCGCGCGGTCCACTCGTTCGACGAGATCACCGCCATCCTCGACTTCATGCCCGCCGGCTACGAGTCCGACGACGAGAAGCCCGCCAAGAACACCGAGGAGGACGACGACTTGCCCGAGCTCGACGAGGCCGAAGAAGAAAAACTCAAAAACGACGAGTCGCTCAAGTGGGATGACGACGAGGAAAACAACGAGGACGGCGAGAAAAAGTCCAAGGACGACGACGAGGAAAAAGAGGACGGCGGCGACGACGACAAGCCGGCCAAGTCCGAGGACGGGGACGAGAAACCCCGGCGCAAGACTCGCGGCAAACGGTAAGATTGCATTGCCCCCGGTTTGGCCTAATCAGCCATTCCCATGGATTTCACTCCCCGCGCGCTGCTGCTCTGTGTCGCCTCCGCCGCGCTGCTGGCACTGTTGCCGGGCTGCACGACCGACGGGATCACGGGCGCCAACCCGGAAGTACCCGCCGCCGCCACGGCCGCGCTCGTGCGCCCTGGCGACAGCCTCACCGTGGCGCTGCAGGGAGTGCCCGACCCCAGCACGAACCAGGTGCAAATCAGCGACGGTGATACGATCAGCCTGCCCTACATCGGCCCGATCTCCACGGCCAGCGCCACCACCGGCGAACTCGCCCGGCGCATCCGCGAGACCTACATCGCGAAAAAATTCTACACCACGCTGGATGTCTCCGTCAGCGTTACCGAACGCTACGTCTACGTCGGTGGCGAGGTGACCCGGCCGGGCCGCATCATCTGGACGCCCGACCTGACGGTGGCAAAGGCCGTGCAGGCCGCCGGTGGTTTCACGCTCTATGCCAAGGAATCCAAGGTGAACCTCGTGCGCGAGCAGAAGGCTTACGAAATCAACATCACCCGCGCGCAGAAGAATCCCGCCCAGGACGTCCGCCTCATGCCCGGCGACTCCGTGCAGGTGCCGCGGTCGCCGTTCTGAACCAAGCTTTCGGCGGGTCGCGGCTCAGTGGCCCAGCTCCTTCGCCATCTCCTTGGCGAAATAAGTCAGGATCATGTCCGCGCCCGCGCGCTTGATCGCCAGCAGCGATTCGTGGCGGCAGCGCGCATAGTCGAGCCAGCCCAGCCGCGCCGCCGCGTGGATTTGCGCGTATTCGCCCGAGATCTGATAGGCGGCGACCGGCTTCCGCGTCACCTCCCGCACGTCGCGGATAATGTCGAGGTACAGCCCGGCCGGTTTCACCATGATGATGTCCGCGCCCTCGGCCTCATCGAGCAGCGCCTCGGCGATCGCCTCACGGCGGTTCGCGGGGTTCAACTGGTAGGTCGCCTTGCTCAGCAGCCGGGTCCCGGCGGCCTGGGCACTGCCGACCGCATCGCGGAACGGGCCGTAATAGCCGGAATTGAACTTCGCCGAGTAGGCCATGATGCCCGTGCCCGAAAAGCCCGCGCCATCCAGCGCCCGCCGGATCGCCCCGACGCGCCCGTCCATCATGTCCGACGGCGCCACGAGATCCACGCCCGCCCGCGCCTGCAGGACCGCCATCTTGGTCAGGATGCCGACCGTGCGGTCGTTCTCGACGTCGTCCATCGCCGGGGTCAGCACGCCGTCATGGCCGTGCGTCGTGTACGGATCGAGCGCGACGTCCGTTAAAATCACCAGCTCCGGCACCGCCTTTTTGACCGCCCGGACCGCCCGGAGAATCAGCGACTCCTCGTTCAGGGCCTGCGTCCCCTCATGGTCCTTGAGCTTCGGGTCGAGCTTGGGAAACAGCGCCACCGCCGGCACGCCCAGCTTGTGCAGGGCCCGGCATTCCTTGACGAGGTCCGTGAGGTTCAGCCGGAACACTCCGGGCATGGACTTGATCTCGTCCGGCCGGCCCTTGCCCTCGACCACGAACAGCGGGGCGATGAAGTCCGCCGGGCGCAACACCGTCTCCTCGACGAGCGCGCGCAGGTTGGCGGAGCGGCGCAGGCGCCGCGGGCGTTGGGTTAAATCGAGCTTGAAGTTGTCGGGCATATTGGCGTTTCTCGCCCTTCAGCAGAGCACGCCATGCCCCGGTTCGCCACACGATTTTGCACCGTTTTGCGCCGTCCCACGACGACGCGAACCACGCGTTGCGGTTGTTAAGTCCGACAACCGCCGGCGCCGACGTGCGCCGTATCCGGCAAAATCGCGTTCCGCTGCGGCGGAATTTCCGGTAGCAACCTCCACCCGACCTATTTCTCTCCATGGCCCTCAAGCTTTTCGACTCGCTCAAGCGGGAGATCCGCGAACTTTCACCCTCCCAGCCCGACGGCGTCTTCCGCTTCTACAACTGCGGTCCGACGGTCTACGCCCCCGCCCATATCGGCAATTTCCGCACTTTCGTCATCAATGACGTCCTCCGCCGCCTACTCGAACTCGAGTTCGGGGCGGACAAGGTAAAGCACGTCCGCAACCTTACCGACGTCGACGACCGCACCATCGGCCAGTCGAAGAAGGAAGGGCATCCGCTCGGCGAGATCACGAAAAAGTGGACCGACCTGTTTCACCAGGACTGCGACGCGCTCAATTGCCTGCGTCCGCATGTCGAGCCGACGGCGACCGGCCACATTCCCGAGCAAGTCGACATGATCGAGGTGCTGATGAAGAAGGGCAACGCCTACCGGGCCCCGGACGGCTCAGTGTATTTCAAGATCGCCTCATTCCCCGACTACGGCGCGCTGTCACGGATCAAGGAGCGGGAACTCAAAGTCACGAACAGCGCCTTCGATGCCGACCACAAGGACGACGTCGGCGACTTCGCACTCTGGAAGGCCTATAAGCCCGAGGATGACGGCGATGTCCAGTGGCCCGGCCCGCAGGGGGCCTCGGCCGGCCGGCCCGGCTGGCACATCGAGTGCAGCGCGATGATCAAAAAACACCTGGGCGAGACCATCGACCTCCACACGGGCGGCGTGGACCTGCTGTTCCCGCACCACGAAAACGAAATCGCCCAGAGTCAGTGCTGCAACGGCACGACCTTCGCCCGCCATTGGTACCACAGCGAGCACCTGCTCGTGGACGGTACCACGATGAGCAAGAGCAAGGGCAACTACTACACCCTCGGCGACCTTGTGGCCAAGGGCTACTCCCCCGTGGCCTTGCGCTACGCCCTGCTCATGGGTCACCCGCGCAAGCAGCTCAACTTCACCCTGGATTCGCTGCATGCGGCGGA
>QQNC01000039.1 GCA_003402695.1 Verrucomicrobiota bacterium
CGAAGCCCGCGACGACATCGCACTGGATTCTTCGCCCGGCTCAGAATGACGAACCTTAAATTGGGCCCTAACGGCGTTTCAACTTCCCTATGAATTCCATCCTCGGCAACGGCGGCTTTCACCACGTCTGCATGAAGACGAAGGACTGGGACGCCACCATGCGGTTCTACAAGGACCTGCTCGGTTGCACGGACAAGGTGGCTTGGCGCGAAGCCCCCACGCGGGCGGTGATGCTCGACGCCGGCGACGGCAATTACATCGAGGTGTTTGAAGACCTCGCCTACTCCGGCCCGACGAACGGCGCGGTGAATCACTACGCGCTGCGCACCACGCGCCTCGATGCCGTGGCTGAGCGGGTCCGGGCCGCCGGCTACAAGATCACGGTCGAACCCCGTGACGTGACGATCCCGAACACCACCAGCCTCGGGCCCGTGCCCGTCCGCATCTTTTTCTGCGAGGGCCCCAACGGCGAAAGCATCGAGTTCCTGCAGAACACGGTGACGTGAAGCCGGGCGGGATCGCCCGACGCTTACCCGCGCAGTTCGCGCAGATACTTCACCAGCTCCGCGACCACGGCCGCGGCGACCTTCTCCTGCACCTGCCCGCGCGTGGCCCCCGGGCACTCCACCCGGCCGCTGCGCACCGTCCGGCGGCCGCCACCCAGCTCGTGCGCAAGCGCCCAGAACGCAAACGGCACCGGCACGCCGGCCGCCGGCTCGGCATAACCCGTCGTCGCCAGCCCGAGTTCGCTGCCAAAGAGCGCACACACCCCGCGGGCCATCTCCTCCGCCACCGCCGCCGCCACGCAGTTCACCGGCACGGCCCCGGCCCGGTCCACGCCGAGATGCCGGACCTTCTGGTTGAGCGTGTACGCCGTGATGCCGCCGAGAAAAAATTCCGACGCGCCGGAGATCGCGCCGATGCGCGCCTGCACGTGGCCGCACGTCAGGCTCTCCGCCACGGCGAGCGTGCGGCGGGTCGGCTGCAGCATGAGCTCCTTGAGTTCGGTCATCGCGGGAAAATCCTGCACTCCGGCCGCGCAAAGGCCACGCGAATCACGCCAGCTCCAGCCCCACCGGGCAGTGGTCGCTGCCCATGACCTCGGGGGAGATCCACGCGCGCTTCAGCGACGGGCGCAGCTTTTCCGAGGCCACGAAATAATCGACGCGCCACCCGATGTTCCGCGCCCGGCAGTTCATCATCTGGCTCCACCAGGTGTAGTGGCCGTTGCCCGGCTCGAACTCACGGAACGTGTCCACGAAGCCCTTGCTCAGCACCGTGGCGAAGTTGTTGCGCTCCTCGTCCGTGAAGCCCGCGTTGCGCCGGTTCGTCTTGGGATTCGTCAAGTCCAGCTCGGTGTGCGCGACGTTGAGGTCGCCGCAGAAAACCACTGGTTTCCCCTTTTTCTCCAGCTTCCGCAGGTGGGCGAGGAAGACCGGGTCCCACTCCTGCGTGCGGTACTCGAGCCGCGTCAGCCCCCGCTGCGAGTTCGGCTGGTAGACGTTCACCAGGTAAAATTTATCAAATTCCGCCGTGATCACGCGCCCCTCCCGGTCATGCGCCTCCGACTTGAGGCCGTACGACACTTCCCGGGGCTTGATCCGCGTGAGCACCACGGTGCCGCTGTAGCCCTTCTTGTCCGCACTGTTCCAGAATGGTTCGTAGCCTTTCGGCCAGGCGACGTGCTGCACGTCACCCGGGTGCGCCTTCGTCTCCTGCAGGCAAATCACGTCGGCGTCCACCGCCGTGAAATAATCCATCGCGCCCTTGCGCAGCGCGGCACGGATGCCGTTGACGTTCCAGGAGACCAGTTTCATGCGCGCCCGTTCAATGCGGGCCTGCCGCCGGGCGCAAACCGTTTTATCGCGGAAACGCGGAGAGGCAGAAAAGACCGGGAGAAAGACCTTCGAAGCCAGGCTGAAGCTGTCCGGGGTTTGCTGCCCGGTCTTTCCGCCCCTCCGCGTTTCCGCGATGATGGCTTGGACGGCGGATGACGCACCTTCCTGTTGCCAAGTCCCGGCCGTGCGGCCGACAATCGCCTCCCCTCCGACCATGTCCGTCTTCACTCCGCTTCCGCTCGGCCAGCGCATCCCGGCCAGCCTGCACGCCGTCTCGTGCAGCCTGCCGACGATGGCCGCCGTCCGCGGGTACGAGGAAAAAGACCCGGCCATCACCCGGCACCTGACCTCGGGTTACCCGCGCTTCGTGGTGCATCCCTTCCTCCACCAGCTCGCCGCCGAACTGTCGCGGGCGCACGGCCTCGGGGCTCACACGCTCTGGCTGACGTCCTCGGCGGCGATGGCCGACCGGCTCGCCGCACAGCTCGGCGCCACCGGCGGCGTGCGTCTCTCCGACCACGGGATCCACGGCGTCGCCCACCCGCCTTCGCCGGAACTGGCTGCACGGGCCAAGATGTTTCTCCAGCATGTCGGCGGCTTCCTCTCCTCCCGCGCCGCCGAGGATGAACTCGTCCGCCGCGGGCTGCTCGCCGCCGCCGCCCCTGAGGAGCTGTACGCCGGCGACGCCGCCGCCGAGGTTCGCCGGCAGCTGCGCCCGGCGTTTCCCGGCCTCGCGGATGACCAGTTGCTGCTCACGAACTGCGGCATGAACGCCGTGGACGGCGCCTTCCGCGCGATTTCCGAACTCCAAGCCGCCGCGGGTCGCACGGTCTGGATCCAACTCGGCTGGCTCTATCTCGACACCATCGCCCTCCTGCAGAAATTCACCCGCACCCCCGCTGACTACGTGCACGTGGCGGATGTGTTCGACCTCGCGGCGTTGGAGCAGGTCCTCGCCGCCCACCCCGGCCGGGTCGCTGGCATCGTCGCCGAGGTGCCGACCAATCCCCTGATCCAGACCCCCGATGTCGCCGCCCTCGCCGCGCTCGCGCGGAAACACGGCGCCCGCCTGGTGCTCGATCCCTCGATCACTTCGGTCTTCAACCTCGCGATTCTGTCCCACGCCGACGTCGTGGTGAGCAGCCTGACCAAGTACACTGCCAGCGACGGCGACCTGACCGCGGGCCTGGTCGTGGTAAATCCCGCGACACCCGACGCCGCCCTGCTCCGCCGGCTCATCTCTGAAAAACTCGAGCCCGCCTACGCCCGCGACCTCGCCCGGCTCGCCGTGGAGATCAACCGCACGTCCGCCGTGCTGGCCCGCCTGCACGCCAGCGTGCCGCAGGTCGTCGCCTTCCTCCAAAACCATCCCGCCGTGCGCGACGTTTACTGGGCGCTGCACCCGGCCTCGCGGAAAAACTACCTGGCCATCGCCCGCACGCCCGGCGCCGTGGGTGGCGTGATCACGTTCACGCTGCGCGGCCCGCTCGACCGGTTCTACGACCGGCTGCGGCTGCCGAAGGGCCCGAGCTTCGGCATGACCACGACCCTGATCTGCCCGTTCATGTACCTGGCGCACTTCGATCTTGTGCGCACCGCGGCGGGCCGCGCCGGGCTCACCGCCGGCGGACTCGATCCCGACCTGCTCCGCCTGTCCATCGGCACGGAGCCGGTGGACGACATCATTGCCACGCTCGCCGAGGCCCTCGGCTGAAGATGCCGGCCCCGTCCTGCCTGCTCGCGCTCAAGGCGATTCCCAACGCCCCGCGCAACGCGGTCGCCGGCTGGCTCGGGGACGCGCTCAAGGTGAAAGTCCACGCGCCCGCGCTGGAGGGTCGCGCCAACGATGAGCTCTGTGACTTTCTCGCGGAGCAACTCTCGCTCCCCCGCCGGGCCGTCACGGTGGCCCAGGGCGGCAAATCGCGCCAGAAGCGGGTCCGCATCACCGGCCTGACGCTCGCCGAGGTAAAAACCCGGCTCGCCGTCCAGGCCGCCCACCCGCCGGGAAAGTTGTAACCCATTAGGTTACAATCCCGGCTGGGGCGCCGGGGACGGGTCGCCCGCGCTTAAGCAAGGGCGCGGGGCCGCCCGGGCCCGGGCGGCGCCGGGTTTTTGCTGGCGTCGGGTTCAATATCCCGCTTTCAAGCGACCCAAGTTCCACGCCCCGCCGCATGACTTCCACCCCATCGTTCGGAACCCCCGCCCTCGCCGCCGCGAGCCCAAGGTGGGAACACTGGGCCGGATGGCTGCTACTCGCCGGGTTTACCGCGGCGGGCTTCAACCACATCCACACCAACACGGTCTTCGGGCAGGATTTTTACCTGCACACCAAAGGGACCGAGGCGATGCTGACGGATGCCGGCCGGTGGTTCCCGCAGGATTTCACCAACCGCCCGCTGCTTTACGCCCTCGGGGTGATCGGGCACTGGCTGACCCACGGCAAGGCGCCCTACGAGATGGCCGCCGTGATCTACGTGCTGATGAACACGCTCGCCCTGTGGTTCGTGCATGACAGCACGCGGCGTTTCATCGCGTCGCCGTGGCTGCGCCTCGCCGCCGTCGCGTTCGTGGGCTTTCTCCCCTCCACCCAGGTGGCCGTCGTCGTTTACGCCGGGGATACGGTTGCGCAGCTGCCCTTTGCCCTCACGGTCTGGGCCCTGTTGCGCAGCCTCGAGTCGGTCTCCCTCCGCGCGTGTCTGGGCTATGCCACCCTGACCGGCGCGGCGCTGGTCCTCGGAAATTTCGCCCGCTTCCCCTTTGTCATCCTGCCGGCGGCGGTGCTGGTGGCGGTGATCCTGGCCTGGCGCTGCGGGCGGCTTTCGTGGCAGCGGGGCTTGCTGGTCGCCGCCCTGACGCTACCCGCCCCGACCCTGGCCTTCGCCTACATCAACCACCAGGCCGAGGTCCAACTCGCGAAGGATCCCAAGCACCACTCCTTTCACTGGGAGGGCGCGGGCGACATGACCTGGTGTGACCTGCTACTGGTCAAGTCCACGGACGGCCGCATCTTTAACGCCCCGGGCTACTGGGAAAACGAGATGATCGACGGCGCCCTGCATTACGGCCTGCCGTACCACGAGAACTACAGTTACCCGGCCCTGATCCAGCTCAGCACCTACACCGACGTCCTTGACTACGCCAACGACGGCCAGCTCGACAACGGCCAGGTGCGGCCCGAGCCGCAAAAAACCCTCTCGAAATGGTCGGTCCGGCTCGGCCTGGTGACCTCCGCGGGTATGATCCTCGCGATGCTGCTGTTCACGTTCCGGACCGTGGCCACACTGGTCAAACCGCGGTTCGCGCCGTCCACCGGCGTGATCATCTGGGGTATGATGGCGCTGGCTTGGTACCTGCCGCTGGTCCTGAGCTTTCCCTACATGGAAAATGTCTACGACTGGGGCTACTGGCTGTCGCGCCTCGTCATTCCGTCGCTGTGGGGCTTCGGTCTGGTCATGTTTTCCGAGGTGGACCAGCGGCTCGCGACCCGGCCACGCTGGGTGGCGATCCTTGTGGCCGTCCTGATCTTGGCCCAGGCGGCCATGCACCTCCGCAGCGTGTGGTTCTAGCCGGCGCCGGGCCGGCGCCCCGTGGCGCGGCCCCGTTCAATTCACCTCGCGCACGCGGATGGTGTATTTTTTTGCCAGGGTGTTCGCCGCGGTAAAGCGCACCGCCTCGGTCGCGTTCGCCGCGAGCTCGACAGTCTCGAAGGGGGTCTCGTCTCCCGTGGTGAAGCCCGCCGCGTCCTTAAACACGCAGTTGACCTGGATCCGCACCTTGCGGTTCTCGCGGTTTTTCACGCTGGCCACGACCTCGAGGCGGCCGTCGGGCAGCACGCGCGGCTGCAGGCCGGTGCCGGCCACGGCGGTCTGGGTGGTCTTGCCGAGCAGCTCGAAATTCTCAGTGTTCTCCAGCGTGTACTTCGTGGAGTCCTGCGGCGCGATCGCGCCGGGTTCGCTCGCGCAGCCCGCCCAAAGGGCAAGGGCGGCCGTGGTGGTGGCAAGGGCGAGGAATGGCTTGGTCTTCATACGGTCAGAATGGGTGGGACTGCGAACGGCGGATAAAGTTCACCCGCATTTTATCGACGGCCGCCGTCCGGGGCGCAAGCTGCGCCCGCGGGCCGCGGGATTATTTGGCCCCTACGAATTTGCCGGCGGCGACGGGCGCCACGGCGGTCCGGCGGTGCCTCAGCCAGGTCGTGAAATGGTTCATGTAGACGAAGATGACCGGCGTGATGTAGAGCGTCAGCAGCTGTGACACGAGCAGCCCGCCGACCACCGCCAGGCCCAGCGGCCGGCGCGAGTCGGACCCGGTGCCGAGGCCCAGCGCGATGGGAAACGCGCCCGCCAGGGCGGCGAATGTCGTCATCATGATCGGCCGGAAGCGCACGAGGCAGGCCTCGACGATGGCTTTCTCGGCGTCGAACGCCTTTCCCTGCTCGCGCTCCCTCGCGATCGCGAAGTCCACCATCATGATGGCGTTCTTCTTCACAATGCCGATCAGCAGGATGACGCCGACGTAACCCATGATATTCAGCTCCTGGCGAAACGCCCACAGTGTGACCAGGGCGCCGAAGCTCGCCGCCGGCAGGCCGGACAGGATCGTCAACGGATGGATGAAATCCTCATACAGGATGCCCAGCACGATGTAGATGACGATGACCGCCGTGACCAGCAGCAGGCCCATGCCCGCCAGCGACGCGGCGAAGGCCTGCGCCGCGCCCACAAAACTGTAACTCACGGTCGGCGGCAGGTCCTCGGTGGCGAGCTGCGCGATGGCCGCGGTCGCGTCGCCGAGCGACACGCCCGTCTTGAGATTGAACGAGATCGTGACCGCCGGGATCTGGCCGAGGTGGTTCACCGTCAGCGGACCGACGTCGCGGCGCAGCGTGGCCACCGTGTCGAGCGAGACCAGCTTCCCACTGCGCGAGCGCAGGTAGATGAGCGAGAGCGCCGCGGTGTCGCGCTGGAATTCCGGCGCCACCTCCATGATGACGTAATACTGGTTGGTCGGCGTGTAGATGGTGGAGACCTGCCGCGTGCCGAAGGCGCTGTAGAGCGCATCCTCGATCTGCGCCGGCGTGATCCCAAGCGTCGCCGCGCGGTCGCGCTGGATATCCACGCGCAGCTGCGGGCTTGTGATCTGCAGGTCGCTGTTGACGTCCGCCAACAGGTCCGGGAGACCGCGGAATTTTTTCTCCATGGCACCGGCCACCACATAGAGTTCCTTGAGGTCGCTGCCGGTGAGCGTGAACTGGTAGAGCGCCTTGGTGAGCTGGCCGCCGATGCGGATGGCTGGCGGGATCTGCGGGTAGGCGCGGAGGCCGGGCACCACCGACAGCTTCTTGCGCAGGTCGTTCATGATCACGTCAATTGCCGGCCGTTGGTCACGCGGTTTGAGGCGCATGAATATGCGGCCCTGGTTCGGCGTGGCGCTGCCCGCCCCGCCCATCGCCGACATCATCGCGTCCACATACGGCTGCTGCGCGGCGATCGCTGCCGCCGCCTGCTGGTGCCGCACCATCTCCTCGAACGAGATGTCCTGCGCGGCCTCCGTGAAGACCAGCACGATGCCGGTGTCGTCCGTCGGGATAAAACCCTGCGGCAGCACCTTCACCAGCCCGACGGTCAGCCCGGCCATCAGGGCCGCGATCGACACGACCGCCACCCGGTGACGCAGGCTGAAGTGCAGCGTGCGCTCGTAGAATTTCTGCACGCGGCCAAAGGCCTGCTCGCTCCACGCGTACAGCCGGCCGTGCGCCGACGTCCCGGCGGGAGTGCCCGTGCCGTGCGGCTTCAAAAACCGGCTGCAAAGCATCGGCGTGAGCGTCAGCGAGACCACGCCCGACACCAGGATCGCCGCCGTGATCGTCACCGCGAACTCGTGCAGCAGCCGGCCGAGGATGCCTCCCATGAACATCAGGGGAATGAACACCGCGACCAGCGACAGGGTCATCGACATGATCGTGAAGCCGATCTCCTTCGAGCCCTTGAACGCCGCCTCGCGCACGCCCATACCGCCCTCGATGTAGCGGATGATGTTCTCGAGCATGACGATGGCGTCATCCACCACGAAGCCCACCGAGAGCGTGAGCGCCAGCAGCGAGAGGTTGTCGAGCGAGTAGCCGCAGAAGTACATCGCAACGAACGTGCCGAGCAGCGCCATCGGGATGGCCACGCTCGGGATGATCGTTGCCCAGACCGAGCGCAGGAAGATGAAAATCACCAACACGACCAGCGCGATCGAGAGCAGCAGGGTGAACTCCACGTCACGCACCGAGGCTTTTACCGCCTCGGAGTTGTCGCGCAGGACGCCCAGGTGCACCGACTCGGGCAGCTGCTTCGCGAAGATCGGCATCAGCGCGCGCACCCGGCCCACCACCTCGACGGTGTTGACGCCGGGCTGCTTCTGCACCGCCAGCACGATCGAGCGCGTCGGGTCCAGCTTCCCGTCGGGCCCGCGCTCGCCGAACCAGTTGGCCACACGCGCGTCCTGCACGCTGTCGATCACCTGCGCGAGTTCCCCCAGGCGCACCGGGGCGCCGTTGCGGTACGCCACCACGAGGCCGGTGAACTCCGAGGCGTTCGCCAGCTGGCCGCTGGCCAGGATCTGCACCGACTGCCGGTAGCCGTCAAGTAGGCCGGTGGGCTGGTTGACATTGTGGGTGCTGAGCGCGGTCTTCACCTCGTCGAGCGTGATGCCGCGGCTCGCGAGCAGCCGCGGGTCGAGCCGGACCCGCAGCGCGTATTTCTGTGCGCCGTAGACCTGCACCTGGGAGACGCCGTCCACGCTGGAGATGCGCTGCGCCATCATCGTCTCGGCGTATTCGTCCACGACGGACAGCGGGAGCGTGGGGGAGCTAAGCGCGAGGTAGAGCACCGGCTGGTCCGCCGGATTGGTTTTGCGCAGCGAGGGCGGCGACGGCATGTCCGTCGGGAGCCGGCGCTGTACCGCAGCGATGGCCGCCTGCACGTCCTGCGCGGCGGCGTCGATGTTGCGGTCCAGCGTGAACTGCAGGGTGATCGACGTGGAGCCCGTGGCGCTCGTCGAGGTCATTGAGTCGATGCCCGCGATGGTGGAAAACTGCTGCTCGAGCACGGTCGCCACCGCGCTCGCCATCGTCTCGGGCGTCGCCCCCGGCAGGCTCGCGCCGACCACAATGGTGGGAAAATCCACGGTCGGCAGGTCGCTCACGGGCAGGAGCCGGAAGGCCATGACGCCAAAGAGGCACAGCGCCCCCGTGAGCAGCGTGGTCATCACCGGCCGGCGGATGCAGAGTTCCGGGAGATTCATGGGCGTCGGGTGGTCAGGAATTCTTGGGCGCCGCCGCAGGGGCGTCCGCCGTGACGGGTTGGCCGGAAATCCGGTGCGCCTCGACCTTCATGCCGGGCAGCAGGCGGAGCTGGCCGTCGGTCACGACCGTCTCGCCGGCCTTGATGCCCTCGGCCAGCAGCGTGTTGTCCCCGTCGGTGCGGGCCACCTTCACCGTGCGCAGTTCGACGGTGGCGTCGGCCTTCACCACGTAAACCGTGGAGCCGCTCTGGCTGTTCTGCACTGCGGTCGAGGGCACGACGATGGCGCCGCGATCCACGCCGACCTGGGTGACAACGTACACGAAGCGCCCCGGCCAGAGGGCGTCGTCCTCATTGGGGAAGACCGCCTTGAGGGTGACCATGCCAGTGGTGGGATCGATGGTGTTGTCGATGAACTCCAGCCGGCCATTCTCGCGGGTGGTGCCGGACATGCGCTCCGTGACGGTGACCGTGGCGCGGCCGGCCGCGAAGGCCGCGCGGATTTCATCCAGCGCGCGCTCGGGCACCGCATAGCTCACGGCGACGGGCGCGATCTGGTTGATGGTCACCAGCGTGAAACTGTTGTCATTGGCCTTCACCAGTGCGCCCTCGTGCAGCAGGCGCTGGCCGGCGCGGCCGGCGATCGGGGCGCGGATCGAGGTGTAGCCGAGCAGCAGCTCGGCATTGTTCACGGCGGCCTCCTTGGCCTGCACCTGCGCGTTGGCCGTCTCCGCTTTCGTGACGTACTGGATGTACTCCTCCTTCGAGACCACGGCCTGCCGGTCGAGCTGCTGGTAGCGGTCAAGGTCGGCCTGGGCCTGGGCGGCCATCGCGCGGGCGTTGGCCTGGTCGGCCCGGGCAATCAGCAGACTGTTTTCAAGCGGGCGGCGGTCGAGGGACACGAGCAGGTCGCCCGCCTTCAGCTCCTGGCCTTCCTGGAAATTAACCTCGGCAATGATGCCGTCGACTTGGGATTTCACGCTCACCGAGCGCAGCGCCTGCACGTTGCCGATTGCCTCCACCCGGCGCGGCACATCCCGCTGCACGGCCACCGCCGTCTGCACCGGCACCACGGGCGCGGCAGGCGCGGCGCGGCCGGAGCGGCTGCAGCCGGCAGCGGACCACAGGAGGGCGCCGCCCAGCAGGGAGAGGGTGGCAAGTTTCAGGGACCGGGAAGGGGCGGAGGTTTTCATCAGCGGGCGTTCGCCTCCATCTGGAGGAGGTTGGTTTTGACGTGCAAAAGGTCGTTGATCAAGGCCGTGCGCCGCGCAGCCGGCAGGCCGCTGAGGTAATCCTCGCGCAGCCGCCCGGCCAGGCCGGTCAGGCGCAGGGCGATCCGCTCGGCCTTCGGCGTCAGGTGCAGGTGATAGGCCCGGCCGTCCCGCTGGTGGTCGCGGCGCTCGATCCAGCCCGCGCGTTCCAGCCGGCTCGCCTGCCGGCTGACGGAAATGCGCTCCATCTGCAGGCTCTCCGCCAGTTCGCTCTGCGTGCAGCCGGGCTGCCGCGCGAGGTGATAGAGGAAGAGCCACTGCGAGCGCGTAAGCTCCAGGCCGGCCACGCGGCGGTCAAATTCCTTGCGCGCCAGCCGGCTGATATCGCTGAAAATGAAGCCCAGGCTGCGGTCAAACGTGGTCGGGCGGTGCGCCATGAGGGTGAAATTGGTAAGCTAGCTTACTTTCCCGCGCAAGCCCGCGCCGAAAAATTTTCCGTGCCGACTCTTGCGGCGGCCGCCCTGCCGCCCGAGGCTCCTGCCCCCACCATGAGCCGGAAATTCATCCTCGCGCTCGACCAGGGCACGACTTCGTCCCGTTCCCTGGTCTTTGACCGCCACGGCCGCGTGCGCGGCGCGGCGCAGCAGGAATTTCCCCAGCACTTCCCCCGCCCGGGCTGGGTCGAGCACGACCCGGAGGATCTCTGGGCCACCATACGTCGCACCGCCCTCGCCGCCGTCGCCGAGGCCAACCTGACCGCGCGGGATCTCGCCGCCATCGGCCTCACCAACCAGCGCGAAACCACCCTGCTCTGGGACCGCCGCACCGGCCGGCCGCTCGCCCCGGCCATCGTCTGGCAGGACCGCCGCACCGCCGCGTTGTGCGAAAAACTGAAGCGCCGCGGGCTCGAACCGCTCTTCCGCCGCCGCACCGGCCTCGTGCTCGACCCGTATTTCAGCGGCACCAAGCTCGCCTGGCTGCTCGACCACGTGCCCGGCGCCCGCGCCCGCGCCGTCCGGGGCGAACTCGCGTTCGGGACCGTTGACACTTGGCTCCTCTGGAAACTCACCGGGGGCGAGGTCCACGCCACCGACGTCTCCAATGCCTCGCGCACCCTCCTGCTCAACCTGCGCACCGGCGCGTGGGACGACGAGCTGCTCCGCATCCTCCGCATCCCGCGCGCCGTCCTGCCGGCCGTCCGCGCCAGCAGCGAGGTCTACGGCCACGTCACCAGCATCCCGGCGTTGCGCGGCGTGCCCATCAGCGGCGTCGCCGGCGACCAGCAGTCCGCCCTGTTCGGCCAGGCCTGCTTCCGCCCTGGCATGGCCAAGAACACTTACGGCACCGGCTGCTTCCTCCTGCGCCACACCGGCAAAAAACCCGTCGTCTCCCGCCACCAGCTCCTCACCACCATCGCGTGGCGGCTCGGTCCCGACGGCCCGCTCGAATACGCTCTCGAGGGCAGCGTGTTCATCGGCGGCGCCGTCGTGCAATGGCTGCGCGACGGGCTCGGGCTCATCTCGCGCTCCGCCGACATCGAGGCGCTCGCCGCCCGCGCCGCCGACAACGGCGGGGTCTATCTCGTGCCCGCGTTCACCGGACTCGGCGCGCCGCACTGGGACGCCTCCGCCCGCGGCGCCATCACCGGGCTCACGCGCGGCACCACCGCCGCCCACCTCGCGCGCGCCGCACTCGAAAGCATCGCCTATCAAAGCGTCGACCTGCTCCGCGCCATGGAAGCCGACTGCGGTGATAAATTACGCGAGCTGCGCGTGGACGGCGGCGCCACCGTGAACAACGCCCTCATGCAGTTCCAGGCCGACCTGCTCCGCGTCCCCGTCGTCCGCCCGCGCACCACGGAAACCACCGCGCTCGGCGTCGCCTACCTCGCCGGCCTCGCCGTCGGCTTCTGGAAAAACCGCGCCGAAATCGCCCGGCTCTGGCGCGACGAACGCACTTTCCGTCCCCAAACCCCGCCCGCCGCCTCCCGCCAGCTGCTCGCCGGCTGGCATCGCGCCGTCGGCCGCGTGAAAAATCCGGGCTGATGGCGCGCCGCCCGCCCTGCGCTTGCCGCGCCGCGTAAAATATTTGTCAGCCCCGGGCTCCGGCCGATTCCCGCATTGAGTCCATGGGGAAAGCGCTTAAGATTGGTTTTCATGTCCATGTTCGCCCGGACCACACTGTTGATTCTGCTGTCCCTCGGGTTTGTCTGCCTCGTTGCGGCCGATTCCGATGAACTCAACCTGCTCCGGTCCAAGGCGGAGCATGGCAACGCCCTCGCGCAGTATAATCTCGGCCTGGTTTACGCCCAAGGCCGCCTCGCGCCCGCCGACCCGGCTGAAGCCTTTGCCTGGCTTTCGATCGCGTCCGAAAACGGCGCCACCGGCAAGGCCCTCGACAGTCTCCTCGGGAATATCACCGACCAGCAGCTCGCCGAGGGCCGCCGCCGTCTCGGGGTCTACCGCACCGCCCTCGCCAGCGCCAACACCACCGTCACTTCCCATCCCACCCCGAAGCTCGCCCCGCGCGGCTTCACCGTCGACCCCACGCCGGTCACGCCGCCCGCCGCCGATCCCTCGACCCCGCTCACCAAGGCCCCGGAGGTCGTCGCCCCGCCCGCCACCACCACCCCGGCCGGGGGTTCCGGAATGACCGAGCTCGCCCAGACGCGGAAAGACCTCGAGCAGTCCCGGGCCGAATTGCTGGCCGCCAACACCGAGCTCACCGCCCTGCGTGCGGCCGTGGCCCGCTTGACTGAGGAATTGGCGGCCGCGAAGCGCACGCGCGCCACCCTCAAACCCGGCGCCGATCTCACTCCCGCTGAAAAATCCCAGACCGAAGATTCCGCCCGCACCCGGCCATGAACTTCCTCCACCTCCGACTTTGTTTATTCCTGACCGTGGCGCTGTCCGCCACCGCCGGCCTGCCTGCCGAGCCGGCGGAAATCGCCTCGCTCCGCACCAAGGCCGAAAAGGGTAACGCCGTCGCCCAGTACAACCTTGGGCTCGCCTACGCCGAGGGCCGCAACGATCTGCCCGCCGACCAGGCGCAAGCCTTTGTCTGGCTCACCCTCTCCGGTGACAGCAGCAGCACGCGAAAGGCACTCGCCGCCGTCCTCGCCACGATCACCGACGCCCAGCTCGCCGCCGCCCGGCGCCAGCTCGAATCTTACCGCGGCACTCCCACCGCCCGGACTCTCGCCGGAGCCAGCCACAACAGCCCGGCCAAGTTCTTGATCGTGGCTCCCACGGTCTCCGCCCCCTTGGTCCCGGCGCCCGCCCCGGCGGCTCCGGCGGCCAAGCCAGTGGAAACACCCGCGAGTCCAGCCGAGCCCACGGAGACGGATGACGTCGCCACGCTCCGCAGGGACAAGCACCAACTCAGTGACGAGCTCGCCATCGCCTGGAAGGAAAATGACCGGCTGAAAACCAGCCTCGCCACCGTCCAGACTGCTTCCACCCGCGACCAGCAGATTATCAAGCTACTGGAACAGCGCGGCGCGGAGCTCACTGCCGCCCAGACCGAACTCGCTCAAACCAAGACCCGCCTCGCCGAGGCTTCCGTCCATTTCGACCAGCTGCAAGCCGAGGGCACCTCCCGGGACGCCGCCGCCCTCAAGGCCCGCGACCAAGCCGGGGCGGCCGCCCTACAGCTCGCCGAGGCGCGCTCGCACATCTCGGATCTCCAGGCCCGCATCACCTCCGCCGAAGCCGCCGGCGCCGCGCTCGAGGCGGCGCGCCAGGAAACCGCCCGCGCCCAAGCCAAGTCCGCCGCCTTGCTCGCCGCCGCCGTCGCCGAGAATATCCGCCTCGTGAACGAGCGCGACGTTGCCGAGACCGCCCGCACCCAGCTCGCCGCGGAAAAGGAAAAGCTCGCCACCCAGCTGGCCGCGGCCAGCGACGCCGCCCAAAAAAGCAGCTCGAGTCAGGCCAAGACCGCCGAACTTTCCGCCGAGCTTGCGTCCTCCCGCCAGGCGCTGTTCGAAGCCCGGCAAAAACTCACCGTCAACGAGACCACCCGCACCGCCCTGGCAGAGCAGCTCAACCCACTCCGCCTGCAGGTGAAGGAAGCCCAGGCCGCCCTCGCCTCGGCCAATGGGCAGAATCAGAATCTGGCCGCCGAGCGCGACGTCGCAGCGGCCCGGTTGGCCGTGGCCACGACGGCGCTCAATACTCTTGAAAGCGACCTCGAGAAGGAGCGGCTCGCCCGCTCCGACGTGGTCAGTGCCCTCACCTCGGCCCGCAAGCGCCTCGAGGAACAGTCCGCCGCAAATCTCAAGTTAACCGCCAAGCCCGCTGCGGCCGCGCCCTCCCCCCAGCTCACCGCCGAGCTCGAGTCGAACCGGCGCGAACTCGCCGCGGCGAAAGACCAGCTGGCCACACTCTCCACGGCCTCGGACTCGGCTCGGGCCGCCGCCGCAAAGTCCGCCGCGCAAGTGACCCAGCTGCAGGACCAGCTGGCCGCCGCCGGCAACGCCGCCCAGCGACTGGCCCAGCTCACCGCCATGCAGGCCCAAGTCACCGATCTCAAGTCCCGCCTCGCCGCCAGCGAATCCAGCCGGCAGTCACTTTCAAACCAGCTGGCCACCGCCGCGGAGGCCGAGAAAAACTCCACCCGCCAGTTCGCCACGCTGCAATCGCAGCTCGCCGCCACCCAGGCCGCCGCCACCGCCCCCGCCGCGGCGCAGGCCGAGGCCGAGGCCAAGCTCGCCGTCAGCCTGCGCAGCTACAGCGCGCTCCAAGCCGAAAACGACGAGCTCAAGTCCCGCAGTGAAAAGCTCGCCACGGAAAAATCCGCCCTGGAATCCTCGCTGGCCGATGGGCGCAGCGCGGCCGCGGCAGCCGGACCCCTGAGGGACCAGCTGCGTCAGGCGCAGGCCCAGGCCACCGCGCTCTCCGCGGAAAACGCCCAGTTGAAGACCCGCCTCGCGGCCGGGGTCCCGGTCGCCATCTCCGCCCCCACCCGGCCCAATGCCCCGTTCCCCGCTGCGGCCACCCCCGCGCCGGCCGCGGCGCCCGCTCCCCGTTCCCACCTCGTCGTGACCGGTGACACCCTCGCCAGGATTTCCCGACTGTACTACGGCGTCACCACCCGCTGGCCCGAGATCCTCGCCGCCAACAAGGACGTGCTAAAGGACGAGCGCAGCCTGGTCGTGGGCCGCACCCTGGTCATCCCCTGAGTTTCCCGCCGGCGTTTCCACCCTTCGCGAAAGATTGCCTCAACCGTCGTTTCACCCCATCCCTGTTCCCATGCGCTCCTCCCCTCTTCGCTCCGCGCTCTGCCTCACCGTCCTCCTCGCCGCGACCC
>QQNC01000040.1 GCA_003402695.1 Verrucomicrobiota bacterium
CCTTCGATAACACCAGCACCACCATCAGTGCCCCCACTGGCGGCGTCTATGAGCTCTTCGGCGGCACCATCAACAACGGCACCGTTGCCGCTGGCGCGCTCACCTTCACCAGTTCCGGCGGCACGCTGAGCGGGGTCACCTACACCGGGGACCTCACGTTGCCGGCCAGCAGTTCGCTCACCTTTTCCAACAATGTCATCAATAGCTCCTTCACCGGGACGAACCTGACTTTGGGCATCTATTCCACCCTCAACTGGAATCAAAACGGCACGCTCAGCAGCAAAACCATCACCTCAGGCTCCGCGGGTAATTACGCCTTCATCAATGTCGGCACTGGCCGCTCCCTCACTCTCGACAATGCCACCACGCTCACCGGCGACATCTACCTCTACAACGGCAACACTGGGGGAACGATTATCAACCAGGGTGTCATCAGTCAAAATTCCGGCACCGGTTACCTCTACGCCCCCATCTTTACCAACACCGGCACCATCACCGCCAACGCCGGCACGTCGCTATATGTCGGCTATTACGGCACCGACGCGACCACCAACGCCGCCGGCGGCACCCTCACGGCCACCGGCACCAGCACCTACATCTACCTGACGAACATCGTCAACCTGGGCACGCTCTACGCCCAGCTCAACGGCGTGCTGAACTTCACGGGCGCCAGCAACACTCCCGCCAACCTCGGCACGGTCTCCCTTGCCAGCGGCGGACGCGCGCTCCTCAGCGGCACCTTCGACAACACCAGCACCACCATTAACGCCCCCAGCGGCGGCGTGTACGAACTCTACGGCGGCACCATCAACAACGGCACCATTGCCGCCGGCGCCCTCGCGTTCACCAGTTCCGGCGGCACGTTGAGCAATGTCAGCTACACCGGTGACCTCACGCTCCCCGCCAGCAGCTCCGTCACGTTCACCAACGGCACCCTCTTCACCGGCGCCAATGCCATTCTCGGCAACTATTCCACGCTCACTTGGAATCAGGACGGCGCCCTCGCCGGCAAGTCGCTGACGTTCGGGTCGGCGGGAAACTACGCCTATCTCAACGTCGGCACCGGCCGGACCCTCACGCTCGACAGCGCCACCACGCTCAACGGCGATGTCTACGTCTACAACGGCAACTCGGGGGGCACGATCCTCAACCAGGGCGTGATCAACCACAACTCCGGCACCGGTTATCTCTACGCGCCCATCTTCACCAACTCCGGCAGCATCACGGCCAACACCGGTTCCTCGCTGTATGTCGGCTATTACGGCACCGACGTGACCACCAATGCCGCCGGCGGCACCATCACCGCCACCGGCACCGGGGCGAATGCCTACCTCCAGAACATCCACAATCTGGGTACGATCACGGCCCAGCTGAATGGCGCGCTCTACTTTCAGGGTTCCGCCAACACCACCGCCCAGCTGGGCAATGTCACCCTCGCCAGCGGCGGACGCGCCCTGCTCTACGGCACCTTGGACAACACCAGCGCCACCCTCAACGCACCGACCGGAGGCCTCTACGAGCTCTATGCCGGCACCATCAACAACGGCACCATCGCCAGTGGCGCCCTCACCTTCACCGGTTCCGGCGGCACCTTGAGCAACGTGATCTACAACGGAGATTTCAATCTGCCGGCCGGCGCTGCCGTCACTTTCTCCAACGGCACCTCCTTCACCGGCGCTAACGGCACCCTCGGCAACTACTCCACGTACTATTGGTACCAGAACGGCACGCTCGCCGGTAAGACGATCACCTCTGGCTCCGCCGGCAACTACTCCAATCTCGCGATCGGCACCAACAACACGCTCACCCTCGACAGCGCCACCACGCTCAATGGCACCCTTTATCTGTCCGGTAACAGCGGCGCCACGCTCATCAATCAGGGCACCATCAACCAGACCTCCGGCACCGGCTACCTGTACGTGCCCACGTTCACCAACGCCGGCATCCTCAACTCCCAGTCGGGCTTCCTGTATGTCAGCGGTGCCCTGACCAACACGACGGGCGGCACCGTCACGGGTCCCGGCGGCTTCAGCGGCAACATCGCCTTCGCGGGCGGCACGCTCGCCCCGGGCCTGACCCTCGGCAACCTCACCTTCGCCAACGGCACCTTCGCCGTCACCGGGCCCACCGCCCTCAACATTGACCTGGGGGGCGCCGTGTCGGACCAGGTGATCTTCCAGAATCCCACCGGCGCGGTGAACCTCGGCGCGAGCCTGCTGACGCTCAACCTTAACCTGGTGAGCGCCCCAACCCTCAACACGACGTTTGACCTGCTGCACATTTCCTCCGGCGGGTCGGGTTTCTCCGGCACCCTCGTGGGCTTGCCGCTGACCGGCGACCCCATCGTCGCCTCCTACGCCGCCACCCCGTACACTTTTTATATCAATTATCTGCCGAACGACATCACGCTCGTCTACGGCGTGCCCGAGCCTTCGACGTGGGCCCTCCTGGGTGCCGGCCTTTCGCTGCTGGCCTTCCGGCGTCGCCGCGGCCGCCACGGGTAATCAGATCACGTCCAGATCGGCCCGCGCCGCCGCAGACAGCCGGGCCAGGCCCACCTGCACCCGTACACTCGTCGGTCCCTCGACCAGCAGGCGCAACTTGGGCTCGGTGCCGGAATAGCGGACCAGCACCCGGCCCTGCTGTCCCAGTTCCTCCTCCAGCGCCACGCACGCCGCGGACAGGTTGGGCAGTTTATCGAGCGGAAGCTTCTCCCGCACCGTCAGCGCTGCGGTGAGTTGGGGAAATTTATTCAGCGCCTGGCGCAACACCGAGAGCGGCTGGCCGGTCGCCCGCATAATCTCGATGACCTTGAGCGCCGCGACGAGGCCGTCGCCGGTCGGGGAAATTTCCGAGCAGATAATGTGGCCGCTCGACTCGCCGCCCAGGGTGGCCTGCTGGGCCAGCATGCCTTCGGTGACGTAACGGTCGCCCACCGCAGTCCGGTGCACGCGCCCGCCCGCCGCCTTGATCGCGGCATCCACCCCGAGATTGCTTTGAATCGTGATCACCAGCGTCCGGTTAACGAGTGCGCCGCGCGCGAGCGCCTGCGTCGCCAGCAGCGTCAGGATCTCATCCCCGTCGAGCACCCCGCCCGTTTCGTCACAGAGCACGCACCGGTCGCCGTCCCCGTCGTGCGCAATCCCGAGCCGCGCCCCGGTCGCCTTCACCCGCGCCGCCAGCAGCTTGGGGTGCTCGCTGCCGACCCCGGCATTGATGTTCTGTCCGTCCGGCGCATCGCCGAGTCCGATCACCTCTGCGCCGAGTGCGCGCAACACCACCGGGCTGGTGCCGCAACTCGCCCCGTTGGCCGTGTCGAGTACGATGCGCCAGCCGGTCAGGGCGTTCGGCGGCAGTAATTTTTCCGCCGCGGCAATGTACGGGGCGCAGGCATCACTCACCGGCAGGGTCACCGGGGCCGTTGCCACCGACTCCGGCAGCAGGTGCTCAATGGCCAGCTCCTCCGCGTCGGTCAGCTTCACCCCGCCGGGTCCGAAAAACTTGATGCCATTGTCCGCCGCCGGATTGTGCGACGCCGTGATGACCACACCCAGTGCCGCGTGCTCCATCCGCACGGCCCGGGCCACCGCGGGCGTCGGCGCCACGCCCAGCGAGACCGGTTCCGCGCCGCCCGCCTGCAGTCCACGCGCCACCGCTGCCTCAAGTGCCTGGCCCGACTCGCGGGTGTCGCGTCCGATCAGCACGCGCCCTTTTTTACCCAGCCTCACCGCGGCGGCATAACCCAGCCGCTCGGCAAAGGCCTCAGTCACGACCGGTCCGCCATACGGGCCCCGGATGCCATCGGTGCCGAAATACTTCCGGGTCATGGGCGGTAGAATTCGCGCGTCGCCGCGATTTTTTTAGCCACCGCCCCCCCCACGAGGAGCTCGCGGGCGGGCGCGAGACCGTCGCGCACCTGCGGGATGCGGCCTGTGATCCAGAGTCCCAGCGCGGCGTTAAGCACAATGGTGTCGGTCAATCCTGCCGGACCCCGCCCCGCCAGCACCGCCTCGGTCAGGGCAAGGTTCGTGGCCAGGTCGCCGCCGGTCAGGTCGGAAAACGGCGCGGTCGGCAGCCCGAAGTCCGCCGAGCGCCATTCCGCCGCCAGCGGGCGCAGCCGGCCGGTGCCGCGCACCAGGTTCACCGTCGCCGTCGTCAGTTCGTCAATGCCGCGCTCCGGGGTGATGACGCCATGCACCGTGAGCCCGGCCTGGCCGCCCAGCTGGTCAAGCGCGCCGGCCATTTTTTCCAGCAACGGCGTCGAGGCCACACCCAGCAGCGTGTGCGCCGGCCGGCCGGGATTCACCAGCGGACCCAGCAGGTTGAAAATCGTGCGCTGGCCCCGGGCCGCGAGCGCCTTGCGCGGTCCCGCCACGGCCTTGAACGCCGGGTGCCAGGCCGGCGCAAAGAAAAAGGCGAACCCCAGCTGGTCCAGCGCCCGGCGGAGTTGCTCCGGCGACGCCTCGAGATTCACGCCAAGACCCGCCAACAGATCCGCACTGCCGCATTTGGAGGTGATTCCGCGGTTGCCGTGCTTCATCACCACCACCCCAGCACTCGCAAGCACGAGGGTAACCAGGCTGGAAATATTAAACCCGCCGGCATGGTCGCCGCCCGTGCCGACGACATCAATCGCCTGCCCGGCCCAGGCCCCGACCCCGGGATCCAACGCGCGCTTCCGGAACTCCACCGCAAACGCCGCCAGTTCCTCCGCCGTCTCACCCTTGGCCGCGAGGGCCGCGAGAAACGCCTCCTTGACCGGATCCGCCGTCTCCATTCCCGCCAGCGCCCCGACCGCCCGCTCCACGTCCGCCCGTGACAGGTTTCGCCCGGCGGCAAGTTGGGTGGTCAGGTTGGTCAGCACGGACATCACGGCCTAGCGTTACGCCGCCGCGACGCGCCGCAAATAAAATTGCTTCGCTGCGTGCGTTCTGGGAGCAAAAGCGGATGCGCCGTCTCCTGCTGGGTATTGTTGGTCTCGCCCTTGCCGGCCTCCCGGCCCGCGGCGCCACGGCCCCGGCCGAAGCGGCCAGCGGGCTCAGCGTGCGCGATGCCTGCATCCTGGGCGTGGTTGAGGGCGTGACGGAATATCTGCCGGTCTCCTCCACGGGGCACTTGATCGTTGCCCTGCACTTGCTCGGCCTGGAATCGAATCAGCCCCTGACGGGCCGCGACGGCCAGCCGCTGTGGCATAAACGACCTTCGGCCCAACACCCGGCCGGCGTGCCACTCACCCCGACGCTCGCCGCGGACACGTTCATCATCGTCATCCAATTCGGCGCGATTGCCGCCGTGGCCCTCCTCTACTGGCGCCAGCTTCTCTCGATGTTCAACGGCCTGCGCGGCCGTGACCCGGCCGGCCGGCGGCTCCTCCGCAACCTCATCATTGCCGTCTTCCCCTCCGCCGTCCTCGGTCTCGCCCTTGGCGGGTGGATCAGCGCGCATCTGTTTTCCATCGGCGCCGTGGTCGCCGCCCAGGTAGCGGGTGCAGTGTTTATCCTCTGGGCCGAACGCTACCGCCAGCGCCGCGACGCCCAAACTCCGGCCGCCGGCCATGACCCCGAGCTGAGTCCCCGGCAGGCCCTCAACATCGGCCTGCTGCAATGTGTGGCCCTTTGGCCGGGTACGAGCCGCTCGATGATGACCATCGTGGGCGGCTACTTCGCCGGGCTGGATCCCCGGCGTTCGGCCGAGTTCAGCTTCCTGCTCGGCCTCATCACCCTCACCGCCGCCACCGCCCTGAAAAGCTATGCAAGCGGCGCGGCGATGATCCAGGTTTATGGCTGGCCCCATATCCTGCTCGGTTGCGTGGTGGCGGCCGTGACTGCGGCCCTTGCGGTCCGTTTCCTCGTCACCTGGCTGTCGCGGCATGGCATGGCGGCGTTTGCCTGGTACCGACTCGGATTTGCCGCGGTTCTGGCGGTCCTCACGTGGTTGTAAAAGCCCGCCGATTATGACGCTTGACGCGCCAAAACCCGGCTCTTTAATCCGACCCTTTCACCCTTCCTTTCCGGCGTTTTAAGCGACGCCCTTCACCTCCAAATCCCTTCCTCCCATGGCAAATCCGAAACGCAAACAGTCCAAACGCCGCAGCGCCAACCGTCGCGCCGCCAACGCCTTTCAGGCCCCCGAGTTTGCCAAGGATCCCACCGATGGCAGCGCGTTCCGCCCGCACCGGGTGAACCCCAAGAACGGCATGTATCGCGGTCGTCAGGTCCTCAACGTCGAGGTCTGATCCCCGCGATTCCGCACTCTCCGCCATCCTCGCGATGGGCACTTCTTCCGGCGATACCGGGCGTATAGCAGTCGACGCCATGGGCGGCGACATGGGCCCCGCCGAGGTCGTTGAAGCCGTCAAACTCGCCCTGCGGCAGTACCCGGCGCTCAATCCCGTGACCTTGGTCGGGGATGAGGCTGTCCTCCGTCCCCTGATCCACGCCGCCGGCCTCAACCGCCGCCACCACGTCACCGTTCATCACGCGTCCGAGGTCGTCACGATGGACGACAAGCCGCTGATGGCCCTCAAGCACAAGAAGGACTCCTCGATGATCCGCGCCATCGAACTCGTCCGCGACGGCCATGCCAGCGTCGTCGTCAGCTGCGGCAACACCGGCGCCCTCATGGCCGGTGGCACCCTGCGCCTGCGCACCATGGAGGGCATCGCCCGCCCCGCCCTCGCCGCCATCGTGCCGCGGGAAAACGGCCACTTTGTCCTGATCGACGCCGGCGCCAATCCCGAGTCGAAGCCCGAGCACCTCGTGCACAATGCCATTCTCGGCAGCCACTATTGCCGCGTCATGCTCGGCATCGCGTCGCCCCGCGTCGGCCTCATGAACATCGGCACCGAGGAGGGCAAGGGCAGCGCCCTGATCACCGAGACCAACGACTTGCTCCGCCGCATCGACGGCCTGATCAACTACTCCGGTCCCATCGAGGGTTTCCAGGTGTTCGCCGAACACGTCGACGTGGTCATCTGCGATGGCTTCGTCGGTAACATCATGCTCAAGAGCTGGGAGTCGCTCGTGAAATTCTTCTCCTCCATGTTGCGCGAGGAACTCCAGGCCAACCCGATGCGCGCCACCGGCGCCCTGCTGGCCAAGTCCGCCTTCAGCGCCCTCAAGGAACGCATCAACCCCGAGCGTTATGGCGGCGCCCCGCTGCTCGGCCTGCGCGGCAACATCCTCAAAGCCCACGGTTCCTCCAACCGTCACGCCATCAAGAGCGCCATCCATGCCGCCAGCCAGATCATCAAGGCCGACATGAACCAACGCATCGAGGCGGACGTCGCCCTCGTCAACGCGCGTCTCGCCCAGCCCTCCAGCGTCGCCTGAGCGGCGCCGGTCCACCCCCCCCACACACTTTTCATGGCCTCCGTCTCCACCGTCATCCTCGGCACCGGCTCCTATGCCCCCGCACGCATCCTGACCAACGCCGAGCTCACGAAAATGGTCGACACCTCGGACGAGTGGATCTTCAGCCGCAGTGGCATCCGCGAGCGCCATATCGCCGCCCCGGATGAGGCCACGTCCGACATGGCGGTCGCCGCCGCCCGGGTCGCCCTGGCTGACGCCCACCTCACCGCGGCGGACATTGACCTGCTCATCGTCGCCACCGTCACGCCCGACATGCCGGTGCCCGCGGTCTCCTGCATCATCCAGGCCAAGCTCGGCCTCCGCACCAATGTCGCGTGCTTCGACCTCAACGCCGCCTGCTCCGGCTTTGTCTACGCGCTCGACACCGCCTCCGCCATGCTGACCTCGGGCCGCTACCGCCGCGCCCTCGTGATCGGCGCCGAAAAACTTTCCGCCATCACCGACTGGAAGGACCGCACCACCTGCGTGCTGTTCGGCGACGGTGCCGGCGCCGTGGTGCTCGGCGTGAGCCATGAGCCCGGGGTCGGCTTGATCGGCACCCAACTCGGCGCGTACGGCGAGAGCACCGACCTCCTCTGCGTGCCCAAGGGCGGCAGCAGTTTCCCCGCCACGGCCGAATCCATCGCGGCCGGCGACCATTTTCTGAAGATGAAAGGCAAGGAGGTCTTCAAGATCGCCGTGCGGGCCATGGAGGAGGCCGCCCGCGATATCTTGGAACATCATCACCTGCGTGCTGATCAGATTGAGCTCGTGATCCCCCATCAGGCCAATCTTCGCATTATCGAGGCCATTTCCCAGTACCTCAAGGTTCCCATGGAGCGCTTCTACGTGAACGTCGACCGCTTCGGCAACACCTCGTCCGCTTCCATCCCCATCGCCCTCGACGAAGCCCGCCGTCTGGGCCGCATCAAACGCGGCGACTACACCCTGCTCGTCGCATTTGGGGCGGGCTTGACCTACGGTTCCGCGCTGATTCGCTGGTAAATCTCTTTCCCATGCTATCTTCCCTGATTCGCCGCCTGCTTCCTGCGCTTATTTTTGCGGCTGCCCTATGCTGCCTCCCCGGCCGGCTCGCTGCCGACCTCGTCTGGAGCCGGGCCACCGGCTGGCGCGTCGAGGGCGGCGTGATGTCAGGCATCAGTGGATCCGAGGGCCGCAAGGCCGTCGAGACCATGAACAAGGCCCGCCTCGCCGAAGAGCGCCACAGTGAGGGCTCCGCCATCAGCAGCTACGAAAAGGTCGTCAAAAAATATCCCAATTCCGTCTACGCCCCCGAGGCGCTCTACCGCATCGGCAAGCTTCGGCTCATCCGCCGGCAGTATTACGACGCCTTTGACGCCTTCCAACGTCTCATCGGCCGTTACCCCAACACCAAGCGCTTCAACGAAATCATCGGCATCCAGTACCGCATCGCCAGCGACCTGCTCGACGGCAAGCGCCCCTACATCTGGGGCGTTTTCCCCGGCCCGACCGGCCGCTCCACCGCCGTCGGTTACTTTGAGGTCGTCCTCGCCGACGCACCCTACAGCGACTACGCCCCGCTTTGCCTGATGAATATCGCCCGTGGTCACCAGCTGCGGAAGGAAACCGACGAGGCCATCGACGCCCTCGATCGCCTGATTAACGCCTACCCGCAGAGCCTGCTCACCGCCGACGCGTATTTCAAACTCGCCCAGTCCCATGCCTCGCTCGTGGACGGACCGTACTACGACCAGGCGTCGACCAAGGAAGCCGTCACCTACTACGAGGACTTCATGATCCTCTTCCCCAACGACGTTAACCTCAGCAAGGCCGCCAAGGGGCTCGACGACATGAAAAAGATGCTCGCCGAGAGCAAAGTGAAGATGGCCGACTTTTATTTCTACAAGCGGGACAATTACGTCGCGGCGAAGGTGTTCTACAACGAGGCCATCACCGCCTACCCCGATTCCGATGTCGCCAAGCATGCCAAGGTGATGCTCACCCAGGTCGAGGCCAAGGCCGCGGGCCAGCCCGCGCCCGCCAGCCCGGCCGCGCCCGCGCCGAAGAAGAAAAAGCACTTCCTGTTTTTCTAGGCGCCCTGCCGCCGGCTTTGGGTTTATCATTTCGACCGAAGAGCCGATTTCTGGCTGAACTCACATGATTTTCCGCCTCCCTGCTCTCGGCCTGCTCGTCCTCGGTCTCGCGGGCTGCGCCCACTACCAACTCGGCACCGAGGCCAAGCTGGGGTTCACTACGCTCTACGTTGAACCCGTCGCGAACAAGACCCTCCTCCCCCAGGCCCGGGCCATCGTCACCACGCAGTTGCGCGAGGCCTTCAGCCATGACGCCCGGGTCACCCTCGTGAACTCCGCCGCCGAGGCCGACGCCACCCTCAGCGTCACGATCACCGACTATCACCGCGATATGACCGCCGTCCGCGAGGATGACACGGGGCTGGCCCGAAAATTCGCCCTGACCCTCGGCACCACGTGCACCTTGCGCGACAATCGTCACGGCCAGGTGCTGTTTGCCAAGCGGAGCGTGACCGTGACGCGCGATGCCTTCACCGACAGCGGCCAACTGCAGGCCGAGTACCAGATGCTCCCGCTCCTCGCCGAGGCCCTCGCCCAGAAGATCGCGCACACGGTGCTCGACGTCTGGTGACCGCCATGCACGCCCCGGTCCTCTCTCCTTCCCTCCTCGCCGGCGACCACGCCCGTCTCGCCGACAGTGTCCGGGTGGTGGAGGACCTCGGGCTCGCCCGCATCCATCTCGACATCATGGACGGGCACTTCGTCCCCAACCTGTCCTTCGGCCCGCAGACCATCGCCGCCCTGCGCCCCGGCTCGAAGTTGTTTTTTGAGACGCACCTGATGCTCGATGAGCCCCACCGCTACATCGAACCGTTCATCAAGGCCGGCTCGAATCTCGTCTGCATCCACATCGAGCCGGCCTACGACCATGCCGGCACCCTCGCCCGGATCCGGGCCCTCGGCTGCCAGTGCGGCATCGTGGTCAATCCCGGCACCCCGGCCGACGCCATCTCCGCTCTCCTGCCCTCCGTTGACCTCGTGCTGGTCATGACGGTGCAGCCTGGTTTTGGCGGGCAGGCTTTCCGCCCCGACATGCTCCCGAAGCTCCGGCAACTCGCCGCGTCGCGCCGCGAGCGCGGCCTGAAGTTCCGCCTCGAAGTGGATGGCGGCATCGACCTCTCCAACTTCGCGGACTGCCATGCTGCCGGTGCCGACACCTTTGTCGCGGGCACGTCTTTTTATCGCGCCTCCGACCGGGCGGCCTTTGCCGCCGCGTTCGCCCGCCTCAGCTGAGCGTCAGGCAGGTTGCGCACGGCAACGACCTCCTCTCCGACGATCCGGCCCAGCCCGATATAACGGCCATTCCCGGTTATCTGGGGCCAGCCAGTGGGCGGAGGCCTGATCCGGCGTAGGTCGGGCTTTACGCCCGACAAGCCGGAATACCTGTCAGGGGATAAACCCCGACCTACAAAAGACCTTTTGAGCCGCGCGACTGCAGAATCACTTCCCCGCCCGCGCCAGCTCCAGCGCCTCGCGGTACTGTTGGCGGAAGGCGCCGCTGATTTCATTGGCAATTCGCAGCTCATCGACCTTGTCCTTTGAATTGAACGCCTGCCGGATCACGCCCGTCGTGCGGTCGTAGCTGATCACCGCCATGTCGCTCATGCGGGCTACCGCCTGCGGCGGCATGCCGGCGGCGATGATTTCCCGCCAGGCCGCCACCAGTTCGTCATGCGTGTCGAGGCTCATGGCGCCGATAACGAAAGCCATTTCCCGGAAAATGCTCCCGGTCCATTCCGGATGTGAAATCAGGTGCTCCTCCTCTGCATAGGGCGCGGCATCCGGATCGCTGCGGTAACCGTTCCACTCGTGGTGCGCATAGAAATCCTGCCGGATCGGGAGTCGGCGCAGGGCAAAGCGCACCGGTCCACCGGGCGTGCCGGGTTTGAAATTCCACAGCTTCTGGCCCTCCATCGAGAGCGTGTACTCGATGAAGGCCTCGGCCACTTCGCGGTTCGGCGCACCCCGCAACAGCGCAATGGGATCGACCGAACTCACCGTGCCGCCGCGCGGGGTGACAAACCCCAGCCGCACCGTGCCATCGCCGCGGTGTTCCGTGACCTCCGCCTGCGCCCGGCCGTAAAAATCAATCGAGATGCCCGCGGCGCAATCGCCCTGCGAGACGTCGATCGGCGGCTTCTGCGAGCTGTCGGTGAAATAGCGCGCATTCGCTCCAATCCGCTGGATGATCTGCAAGCCCGCCACCCAGCCTTCCCGCACCGCCTGCGCCTCGAGGGCCGGCGTTTTCTTCCCTCCGGCCGCGGCCAAAAGCCCCGCGAGTCGCCGCTGGATGTTTTGCTGGAGCACGTTTTCAAACGCCTTCGCCATCGAGCTGCTCTTCGTCGGATCCGACAGCGCGATCTCGCCGCGGTACTTCGGGTCCGTGAGGTCATCCCATTGGCTCGGTGGCTGCGTTATGCCCAGCCGCGCGAGGGAATCCTTGTTGTACAGGATGCCATAGGTGCTGAGCACATTGCCAAACCACAGGCCCTTGGCGTCCCAGTAGGTCTCGCCGGCAAATTGCCGCGGGATTACCGCGTCCGTGAACCAGTCGGCGTGCGTCTGCAGCAGCGGCGTCGCCACCAGCCGGCCCGCCTGCGCCTGACGGATGAAGTCGAAGCTGCCGCCGCCATAAAACAGATCGATACCGCAGCTCACGTTCGAGGCCAGGAACGCCTTCCGCGCTTCCCGCACCACCGCCGGGGCGTCCGCCTTCAGCTTGGGATTGGTGAACCCGGCCTGGATTTCCGCGCTCCACGGCCGGCCGAGCTTGCCGGACCAGTAATTTTTAAACGCCGCGATGTACTCCGCCTCGAGAAACCGCGTGATGTCGCTCGTCCCGCCGATCACGCGCCACTCCAGCAGCACGGTCTGGCCCGTCCGCTGCCGGTACCAGTTGCGGAAGCCCCGGCCATACTCCGAACGGATCGCCTCGTTGTGCGGGGTGATAACAACCAGCGTCATATCGCTTTTTTCCAGCGCGGGCCGCTTCGGGCGCAGGATAAACGGCAGCGCAATGATCGCCACCAGCGCCCCGATGATGATCGTCCGCTTGCCCATGGCGCGCTCAAGCCACCAGCACCACGACGTCCTCCGGCTCCACGCTCGCCCACAGCTCCCCGCGGGCCGCCTGGTCCACAAAGCGCGGGTTGAGTTCGAAAATTTTCAGCCGGCCGCCCGCCGTGACAAAACCGTACTGCGCGACCTCGCCGAGATAAACGCACTCGCCGATCCGGCCCTGCACCGCGTTGCGGCCCGGGGCCTCCCGGCTGAGCGTCCAGCACTCCGGCCGGATTGAGACTGTCACCGCCGCTCCCACAGCCGGCGCCGCCTGTGGGTCGCCCAGCACGCCCTCGAGCTTCCCGATGGGCGTTTCCACGGTGATCTGGCCGCCCGTCAGGCCCAAGACGGTGCCGGCGAGGAAATCCGTCTCCCCGATGAAGTTCGCCACCGTCCGGCACGCGGGCCGGCGGTACATTTCCCGGGGCGTGCCCACCTGCAGAATGTGCCCGCTGTCCATCATCGCGATGCGGTCGGAAATGGAGAGCGCCTCCTTCTGGTCGTGCGTCACGTACACCGTTGTCAGCTTGAATTCCTTGCAGACCCGGCGGATCTCCGCGCGCATCTCAAGCCGGAGCTTCGCGTCGAGGTTCGACAGCGGCTCATCAAGCAGCAGGCAGCGCGGCCGGATCACCAGCGCCCGGGCCAGCGCCACGCGCTGCTGCTGGCCGCCGGAAAGTTCGTTGGGCTTGCGCCCGGCATACTCACCCATGCGGACCGACTCGAGCGCCTCGCCCACGCGTTTCCGGATGTCGTCCTTGGACACCTTTCGTTGCTCGAGCCCAAAGGCCACGTTCTCCGCGACCGTCATGTGCGGCCAGAGCGCATAGCTCTGAAACATCATCCCGGTGTTGCGCTTGTGCGGCGCGAGGCGTGTGACGTCCTCGTCCCCGAAGAAGATCCGGCCCTCATCCGGAATGTAGAATCCCGCCAGGCAGCGCAGCAGCGTGGTTTTCCCGCAGCCACTCGGGCCGAGCAGGAAAAAAAGCTCGCCGCTCGCGATGGTAAGATCGAGCTGCTGCACCGCCATCGTCGTGCCAAACCGCTTGGTGAGTTTCTGGATGCGAATGGAGATCATGTTTGCCGCGCCGAAGCCTTGACGAAGGCGGGCCACGTGTGAGTTAGGCCGAGCAAGATTTTCGCCGTAGGCTGAGTCAAAGGAATAAACCCTCCGCAGGAATCGCCGTTGCCACGGCCACCGGCCCTTGTCTGGCTCGGACTCCGTCCATGGCCCTACCGACCGCCCCCCTGCATCCCGATATCGAGAGTGTCCTCGTCACCGAGCCTGCCATCCGCCAGCGCGTCGAGGCCCTCGGCCGCGACCTGAAGCGCCTGTACGGCAACGAGGAGATCACCGTCATCGCCATCATGAACGGCGCGATTCTCTTCACGGCCGACCTCCTGCGCCAGGTGGACAACGCCGTGCGGCTCGACTGCATCCGCACCACCAGCTACGGCAGCGCCACGGAATCCCACGGCACCCCCAAGATGGTCCACGGCCTGACCCTCGATGTCGCCGGCCGCCATGTGCTGATCGTGGATGACATCCTCGACACCGGCAAAACCCTCTCGCTCATCACCTCGATGATCCGCGGGCTGAATCCCGCCAGCATGCGCGTCTGCGTGTTGCTCGACAAAAAGGGCCGCCGCCAGGTGCCGTTCGAGGCCGACCTCGTCGGCTTCCAGATCCCCGACAAGTTCGTCGTCGGCTACGGTCTGGATTATGCCGAACGCTACCGCAACCTGCCCTACATCGGCGTGCTCAAGCCCCAGCTCTGACCGCTCTGCTCGCAACCGCCTATTTCGCTTTTTACCCAATCCCTGAATGAAGACCCTGCCTACCCTGCTGCGCTCCTTGCTTGTCGGCGCCCTCGTCACCCTCCTGCTGACGGCCTGCGCCAGCGAACGCGTCAAGGCCGAGGCCAAGAAGGCCAAGGAGAACAAGGACGATTACGTCGATTATTACCCGGTCGGGAGCAACCTTCCGATCAGGATCCCCAAGGACCAGGCCAAGGCCAGCGATAAGGAAACCGAGGCCACCCAGGAAGCCATGCGGAAAGCACAGCGGAGCGGCGTCAGCCAGCCCAAGGGCAACTAATTCCGGACCAGGGGCGCTGATCTCTGCCCGCCTCCGTCCTCTTTCGCGCCGGCTACCCGCGCCGGCGCTTTTTATTGGCCGGATACGCCGCCGCCTTCGCGCCGCGTTTATAGTCGCCGCTCTTCAAGGCATTGATCTGGTCACGCATTACCGCCGCCCGCTCGAACTCCAGGCGCCCCGCCGCCTCCTGCATTTCGTCCTCCAGCTCGGCGATCACCGCCGCCACATCATCCACGGTCTCCGCGACCACCGGCTCCGCCGATTCGCCCGTGCCGTCATAAGAGTGCAGGCTCGCTTGCACCCCGCGCTTCACGCTCCGGGGCGTGATGCCGTGCTCCAGATTGTAGGCAATCTGCTTTTCCCGCCGGTGCGCCACCGTCGCCATCGTGCGCTTGATGGATTCCGTCTGCCGGTCGGCGTAAAAAATAACCCGGCCCTTCTCGTGCCGCGCAGCCCGGCCCGACGTCTGGATCAGGCTCGTCTCGCTGCGCAGAAAACCCTCCTTGTCCGCATCGAGGATCGCCACCAGCGCCACCTCCGGCAGGTCCAGACCTTCGCGCAGGAGATTGATGCCGATCAGCACGTCGAAGTTACCCAGCCGCAGGTTGCGCAGGATCTCCACCCGCTCGATCGCATCGATGTCGGAGTGCAGGTACTCCACGCGGATCTTCGCCTCGCGCAGGTAGGCTGTCAGGTCCTCCGACAGGCGTTTCGTGAGCGTCGTCACGAGCACCCGCTCCCCGGCGGCCGTCGCCAGACGGATTTCCCCAATCAGGTCCTCCACCTGGTTCTTCGTCGGGCGCAGCGTGATCTCGGGGTCAAGCAGGCCGGTCGGACGGATCAGCTGCTCCGCCACGACCGTGGACCGGCTCATTTCGAATTCCGCCGGCGTCGCCGACACGTACAACGTCTGCCCCGTGATCTGTCGGAATTCCTCAAACGTCTGCGGCCGGTTGTCCAGGGCCGAGGGCAGCCGGAAGCCGAAG
>QQNC01000041.1 GCA_003402695.1 Verrucomicrobiota bacterium
GCGGCGATCACCGCCCGCTGGATTCACTGACCTCCCGCCCACTCGCCGCCGGAATGGCCGGTAGCTTGAACGCAAAATGCCACCATCAATTGCCAAATGATGCACAGGTTTTGGGGCGTGAAGGAGTAGAGTTAGGCTTAACCCCTACCCTGCATCTCATGAAATCAATCCTCCCCCGCCCCGTGTTGCATACCGCCGGCATCTTAATGCTGGGTGCCGCCCTCGCCCTCTGTGTCCGGGGGCAGGAAACCCCGAAGGCGGTGATCGTCACTCCCGCCACGCCGCAACAGCTGGAGGTCCAGCGCATCGGCGAAACCGCCATCGACCGTCTCGCGATTTCGATGGTCAACGAGGTGCGGTCGGCCCTGCGCGGCGGGGATCCGACGGACGCCCTAGATTTCTGCCATCTGAAGGCGCTCCCCACGACCCCCGGCGAGATCATCAGCGGGATGCCACGGATTATGGCCGTCAAGTTTACCAGCCTGCGAATCCGGTCCCACGAGAATCTCCCCGATACCTCGGATAAGGCCGCCTTGGACTACATCGACCAGGCGCTGAAAAACGGCAGTGATGCGCCCGGGGTAGTCGTGCAGCGCATCGACATCCCCGACAGCCAGCCGGAGTGGCGCGTTTACAAGCCGATTGCGGTCTTGACCAGCTGCCTCGCCTGTCATGGCGATCCCGCCGAACAGTCGCCCCGCCTGCGGAACAAGCTGCAGGCGATGTATCCCGACGACCAATCCACCGGCTACAAGGCGCATGAGTGGCGGGGGGTCATCCGGGTGACCGTCGCGGATGGTCCCACGCCATGAGCGGATTGCAGTTTCGGGCCCGGGCCTTAGTGTTTGGGTCCGGGAAGCCGGTCTCCGCCCTCCCTTGCTTTAACTTCTGCAACCCCACTACCTAAAAAATGAAAACTAACGTCGGCGGTCTTGACCGCATTGTTCGCATCGTCGGTGGCCTCGTGATCCTTGGCGCCGGTTATTACTACAAATCCTGGTGGGGCCTCATCGGCATCGTGCCCCTGCTCACCGCCATTTTCCGTTTTTGTCCGGCGTACCTGCCCTTCGGCCTGAGCTCCTGCAGCTCGAAATCCGAGCCGAAGGCATAATTTCCCGCCGTCAGCTCCATGTCGTTTTCACATAATAAGTGAACGCGACGTGGGCGTTGACCGCGTGGAACGGCACCAGGGGCGCAGTCTGACTGCGCCCTTTCCGTTTTCAGAACAATGCGGGTGCCGCCAGCCAGCGCCTCCACGAGCCAAGGCGTCTTCAGCCACGCCACGTACGCAGCCGGGCGGCGTGAATGACGCAGACGCAGTCCGCCCCGTCTTCCGTGGTCAGCCAGTGTGGCTCCAGCGCCGCAAACTCGCGGTCCATGGCCGCACCTAATCCGCCGACCTCGATCAGCACGATGCCCGACGGCGTGAGCCGCGTCCGGGCCTGGCGCAGCAGCTTGCGGATGATCACGAGCCCGTCCCTGCCGCCATCGTGCGCCACGCGGGGCTCCGCCTTGAATTCCGGGCTTTGCGCGTCGACGTGGGCGCTCGGCTCGTAGGGCGGGTTGCTGAGGATCACGTCGTACTTTACCGCGGGCACCGCGTCGAACACGTCACTGCGGTGCAGCGCCACACGCCGCGCAAGCCGGTGCTCCTGCACATTGATCGCCGCCACGACCAGGGCGTCGGCGGAAAGGTCGAGCGCGTCCACCTTCGCCGCCGGGAAATGCTGCGCCAGGAGGATCGCGAGGCAGCCGGAGCCGGTGCAGACATCCACGACCCGCCGGACTTTGGCCGGGTCCGGCAGCCAGCCGTCGAGCTGCCCCGGGATGATCTCTACAAAATAGCTGCGCGGGATGATCACGCGCTCATCCACGTAGAAGCGCTGCCCGCCCAGCCAGGCCTCATGGGTGAGATAGGCCGCCGGCACGCGGTCCACGGCCCGGCGGAACAGGATCGCCTCCACTGCCGCCCGTCCGGCTGCGGTGAGTTTTTTTGTCAGCACCCGGGCCGGACTGTCGAGGGGCAGGCCGAGCGCGTGCAGCAGGAGATAGAGGGCCTCGTCGTGCGCCGTCTCCGCGACCTGACCGAGCGCGAGGTGCTCCCGGGCATAGAGTTTCTCCGCGAACCGCAGCCACTCGCCCAGCGTCTCGCACCGGGCCGCGCCGGCCAGCGGGTTATTTTTTGGCCGCGTCATTTTCGACCAGCACGTGTTCGTGTGCGAAAATATGGTCAGCGCAGTAGCACTGGTCGCCGGCGCATTTCGAGCAGTAGCGGAAATCCATCTGCGGGTGCGTCAGGTTGGTCTTACCGCAGGTGTAGCACCGGTGCCGCGCCTCGGGCTCGGCGTCGGCCGGGGCGAGGCGCTGCGCCTGCTGCGTCATGGCGTGCTGGCGGTGCCGCATCGTCCGGACGATGTCGCGGGCAAAAAAGAGCAGGAAGTTGCCCACGGAGGCGAGGATCTGCAGCCGCAGCGGCCAGCCGCCCATGATGAGATAATAGCCATTCACGAGCCAGGTGAACAGCGCCAGCCACTTGATCTTCACCGGCAGGATGAAAAAGATCGCCAGCTCGAAGTCGGGGTTGAGCCACGCAAAGGCGAGGAACACCGATGTCGCGATAAACAGGTTGGTCGTGGGCGCCAGCGGCGTGACAAACGCCGCCGCAACGGTCAGCGCAAAGCCGGTGGAGAGAAACAGGTTGAAGCGAAACTCACCCCAGAATCCCTCCAGCGCACCGCTCATCAGGTAGAAAATGTACCAGGCAAACGCCGTGAAGATGTACCCGAACATCCCCGGCGGCGGGGGCAGGAAGATAAACGTGATCACCCGCCACCACTCGCCCTGCCGGACGAGCTCCGGGATGAGCACGAAATAGCTGAGGTCGAGGAGCCCAAGCATCGCCGACAGCAGCACAAACACCTGCCCGATCACCAGGTACAGCGCCAGATTGGGGATGGCGAAGCGGCCGAGGCGGCGTTCCAGTTGGTCGAGCAAGGGCATGCGGCAGATAAAGACGGTTTACTTCTCCCCGGGCGGCGGGAGTTGGGCAACGAGCTTCTGCTTCTGCGCTTGCAGCGTGGGCTCCGTCACGGTGTCGAGCAGCACGTGCGCGTGCTCGGCCTTGCCCTGCTTGAGCAGGACGTTGATCACGTGCAGCCGCATGGTCTGGCGCTCGAGCTCCGTCGGGGCCTTGGCCTCCAGTGCATTCCACGCCTTCAGCGCCACGTCCCAGTCCGGGTTTTCCAGATCATAGAAGGACTCGGCGTAGCGGTAGGTGAACTCGATGCGGTCCGGCGCCAGCTGCGCCGCCTGCCGGAAAGCCTCCTGCATGGCGTGGCTCAGCCCGTCCGCGGTCCACTCGCCCGACTTAATGAAATCATCGTGCGCCACGTAGAGCAGCGTACCCAGTTGGTAGTGATAAAGCGGCTCCTTCGGCTCCAGCTTGATCGCGGCGAGATAATACGGCAACGCGTCGCGCGGGTGGCCATCCTCCGCGAGGAAATTGCCGATCTGGTTTTTCACCAGCGCCATGTCGGGGTCGAGCTTGTTGGCCCGCAGCAGGATCGCGATCGACGCCTTGTGCTGGCCGATCTTGCCCAGCAGGTAGCCGTACGCGGCGTAGCCCGGGGCATAGCTGGGGTTGTCGCGCAGGAGCACCTCATAGCCCTGGCAGACCAGCTGCATCTGCGTCTGGAAATTATCTTGATCAAAACCCGGGCTCTTCCTGGCCTCCTCGGCCAGCAGGTCCTTCTGCCGCTCCACGAGCTGTTTCAGGGTGCGGTCGGCCAGCGATTCCGGATCCGCCGCCCGCAGGGGCGCCGCGAGGGCCAGGGTCAGGGAGAGCAGGAGCAAAAGTGATTTCATCGGGCCCAATCCGACATCCTCAATCGGCCAAGGTGCCGGCGTAAACATTCATCCGCGTCCCGCGCAAAAAACCTACCAGCATCTGCCCGCTCGCCTGCGCAAACTCCACCGCCGCACTCGTCGGCGCCGAGATGGCCGCCACGCACGGAATCCCCGCGGCCAGGGCCTTTTGCATGATCTCGAACGACACCCGCCCGCTCACCAGCAGGATCGTGCCGGCCAGCGGCAGCTTTTCGGCGAAAAACGCGTGCCCCACCACCTTGTCGAGGCCGTTATGCCGGCCGACGTCCTCGCGCACCACCTGCAGCCGGCCTTCGGCGTCAAACAGGGCGCTCGCGTGCAAGCCGCCTGTCGCGGCAAACGCCGCCTGCGCCGCCCGCAGCTGGTCCGGCAGGGCCGCCAGCACCGCCCGCCGCGGCGTCAGCGGTGCGGGAATCGCCGGAAACTGCATCCGCACGGCATCAATGCTCGCCTTGCTGCAGATCCCGCAGCTCGAGGACGTGAAGACGTGGCGCGTCAGCCGCGCGACATCCACCACCGCCCCCGGCGCCAGCACCACGTCGAGAATGTTCTCCTCCGGCTTGCCGCCGTCGTTCCGGCAGTAAATCAGGTCGAGAACATCCTCCCGCCGCTTCACCAGTCCCTCGGTCACCAGAAAACCCGCCACCAACTCGCGGTCATGACCCGGCGTGCGCATCACCACCGCCACGCTATGACCACCCACCCGGATTTCCAGCGGCTCCTCCGCGGCCACGGCATCCTCGCGCGTCTCGGCCGCCGCCATGCCGTCGATGCGGACGATGGACACCGGGCGCGTGGTCTTGGCGAGCGACATGCCGCCAGCGAAGCGAATCACCCTCCAGAAGCAACTCCGCCGGAATGTTAGCCGCAAAAAGTCCGATTTGATGAAATCCAAATTGCTGACCACGCAAAGCGTCCAGCCTTTGCGGCATGGACGAACGCCCGCCCGGTAGCCGGCAGTTGACCTTGTTCTAAGCCGGGCGTTTAGCAGAGGCCGTCCCATGTGCACCCGCTACCTGCTGCTGGAACGCGATTATCGCGCCACCCTCACGACGCTCGATGCCGCCGGGGTGGAGGCGTTTCACTCGCGCTACAACCTTGCGGTCGGCTCGATGATTCCCGTCGTGCGCGCCCAACCCCAAAAAGCCGGGCGCGAGGCCGTCCGCCTGCGCTGGGGCCTCGTGCCGTCGTGGTCCAAGACCGACGAGGGCGCGAGACTCGCCAATGCCCGCGCCGAGACCGTAGCCGAAAAACCCTCCTTCCGCGATGCCCTGCGAAAGCGGCGCTGCGTGATTCCCGCCAGCGGTTTCTACGAGTGGGAGAAGGTCGGCCGCAACAAGCAGCCCTGGCTTTTCCGCCAACGCGATGAGTCCCCCTTCGGTTTTGCCGGGCTGTGGGCCAGCTGGTCCGCCCCCGATGGCACGACCCTCGAGACCTGCGCATTCATCACCACCGAGCCCAACGAACTCATGCGACCCATCCATGACCGCATGCCGGTGATGCTGACGCCGGCGGATTATGCGCTGTGGCTTGATCCCGCGGTCACGGAACCGGCCCAGCTCGCCCCGCTGCTCCGTCCACCGCCGGCCAGCTCGTTGTCCGCCATCACGGTCGGCTCGCGCGTCGGCAACGTCCGGTTTGACGACCCGTCCTGCCTCACGCCCGTCGCGCCCCAGCTGTCATTCGACATGTAGGTTGCCCGCTCGTGGGCAACGTTGCGCGCCAGCGCGCGACCCACGCCTCGGGGTGATCGCTGCTGTCCCCATCAGCGATGGCGTCGGCGGCTTTGCTGGCCAGCAGGGCGCGCCCGCCCATAATTACCCGAACCCGCCAGCTTGCAGGTTGTCAGGAGCCCAATCGTCTGCGAGGAACTGAGCCCCCGCCCGTGACCCTACTCGACCGCTACATTTTTCGCAGCGTGCTTTTCACCTGCCTGGCGGCGGTCGGGCTGTTCGCCTTCATCGTGCTGGTGCCGAACATCGCCCGCGACCTGCTCGCCTACGTGCTGGCCGGCCAGCTCTCCACCGCGGCGTTTGGCCGGCTCATGCTGCTGCTCGTGCCTCTCGCCATCACCTATGCGCTGCCGATGGGGCTGCTGACGGGCGTGCTGCTGACCCTCGGCCGGCTCTCGGCCGACCACGAAATCACCGCCATGCGCGCGGCCGGCCTGAGCCTGCCACGCCTGACCGTGCCCGTCCTCTTTCTCGCCGTGATCGGCGCCGGCGTGGGCTTGTATTTCAACTTCGATTCCATGCCGCGCGCCCGGGTTGAGTACCACCGCGAGCTCGCCGACGCCGTGCGCACCAACTCGCTCAGTTTCATCGAGGAGAAAACCTTCATCCGCACGTTCCCGGGTTACGTTGTCTATGTGAACGAGAAAGCCGGGGCCGAACTGAAAGACTTCTGGCTCTGGGAGCTGGACGATCAGAAACGCGTGGCCCGCCTGGTACGCGCCGCGGCGGGGCACCTGGAATACGATGGCGCGGAGAACGCCCTCATCCTGACCCTGACCCACGCGCAGGTGGAAACGCGGAACGACAAGAACCCGGAGAACTTCGCCGATACGTCCCCCATTGTGTCGTTCGAGAAATCCGAGCCGGTGCGGCTGTCACTCAACCGGTTCTTCAAACCGGGCAGCGTGCGGGTGAAGCCGGACTGGATGACCTTCAGCCAGCTGCGGACCGAGCGGGTGCGCCTCGCCGCCCGCGTCGTCCCCCCGGGCCAGGCGAAGGACTATGCCCGCGAGGCGATGAAGCTCGAGCTGGTGTACCAGGACAAATTCAACACCGCGCTCGCGGTCTTTTCCCTCGCGCTCATCGGCGTCCCGCTCGGCCTCAAGGTGTCCCGTCGCGAGACCTCCGCCAACTTCGGCGTGGCCCTGCTGCTGACCCTCGGCTATTACCTGCTCACCGTGGCCGTGAAGGCCCTCGACCGGCACCCGGAGTACCGGCCCGACCTCCTCATTTGGGTGCCCAATCTCCTGATCATCGGGATCGGCGTGTGGCTGTTCACCCGGATTGAGAAGAAATGAGGCGGGCGAAGCCCGCCGGGTTATGGGTCATTGGTTATGGGTGATGGGTAATACCCAATCATAGCAGTGGCCTGCGGCAGCTCGCCCATGTCCCATCACCTATCGCCTATCACCCGGGCCGCCTGTGGCGGCCCCTGCGTCGCCACGAGCCCGGATCGGCCGTCCACGGTCCCCAGCACCTGGTCCCGCACTGGGATCGCCGACCGGTTCGCCAGCAGCTCCCCCGCCAGGTCGTCCATCCGGACAAATTCCACGCCGGCCTGCTGGCAGGCTGCGAGCAAGTCCTGGAACAGCGTTCGCCGGCCCATGCCCTCGATCTCCGCGTGGAGCGTGAAGACATTGGGCTGGTCGGCGCGCAGCAAGGACATGAAGTGCGGCACGATTCTCTCATCCGGGTATTCCGGTCGGCCCATCAGCTCGTCAAAGGTCGGCAGCGTGCTGGGAATTTCCAGCGTCTGGAACACCCGTCCGTCCACGCGCGGAAAAAACGGCGCCCCGCCGCGCGTATCGCTCGCGTACAGCAGACCCGCCTCGTCGTAAACCTGCCGGCTCTTGCCGTTGCTCTGCCAGCCGGCCGCACCAGCCGTGCGCGCCTCTGTACCGAAGATGCGCAGGAATTCCGCCCGCGCCGCAATGAACTCCGCCCGCACCGCCTCCAGCGGCATCGTCTGCACGTAATCCTGCCAGCGGTAGTGGTTGTAGGCGTGAATCCCGACCTCGAAGCCGGCATCGCGCACGTTGCGCATCACGCCGGCGTTGCGTCGCCCGATATGCGGCGCCGGCAACAACGTGCCGTTCAACAGCGTTCGAATGCCATAAATCGCGACGACGCTCGTCCGGCTGACCTTCTGGAAAAATCCGGGCCGCAGCACCCGGGTGATTGCGCGGCCGGTCTGGTCCGGCCCGAGTGAAAAGAGGAAAGAGGCCGTCGCGCCGGCCTTCTGGCAGTCCTCCACGAGATTCGGCACGCCCTCCCGCGTGCCACGGTCGGTGTCGACGTCAACTTTGAGCGCTAAGCGAATGGCCATGGTTAGACGTCAGCTAATTCTCACGCAGAGTCGCGGAGGCGCAAAGAATGCATGTTAGTTTTGTACCAGCCTGTACTCCGAACTTGGCGCCTCGGCGGCTCAGCGTGAGACCCCTCACTCGAGCTGGTAATCCTTGTGCGCGAGGTGGTAGTCGAGGGTCAGCTTGATCGCGGTCTTCAGGTTCACCTTCGGCGTCCAGCCGAGTTGCTTCTTCGCGTGGCCGATCGCCGGCACCCGCTTCTGGATGTCCTGGTAATATTTCCCGAAGTACTTGCCCGACGGCACCACCACGACCTTCGCCTTCTTCACGTGCTCGGCGTAGTCGGGATAGTCCTTGAACGCCGTGATGATCAGCTTGGCGAGCTCGCCGACGCTGACGTCGTTCTTCGGGTTGCCAATATTGAAGATCTGCCGGGAGGCGCAGCCATTCTTGTTCTCGATGATGCGGAGCAGCGCGTCGATGCCGTCGTCGATGAACGTGAAAGAGCGGCTCTGCTTGCCGCCGTCCACGAGCTGCAGCGGCTTCTTAAAGATGACGTTGGAGATGAACTGCGTGAAGAGGCGCGAGCTGCCCTCCTTCGGCTCAAACACGTCGTCCAGCTTCGGCCCGATCCAGTTGAACGGCCGGAAGAGCGTGTAATCCACGTTGTCGCGCACGCCGTACGCATAAATCACGCGGTCGAGCAGCTGCTTCGAGCAGGCGTAGATCCAGCGCTGGCGCTCGATCGGGCCGTAAACGAGCGAGCTCGAGGCCTCGTCGAGTTCCTTGTCCGGGCACATGCCGTAGACCTCGGACGTGGACGGGAAAATGATGCGCTTCTTGTACTTCGCGCACTGGCGGACGACGGCGAGGTTGGCCTCGAAATCGAGCTCGAAGACGCGGAGCGGGTCCTTGACGTACTGGATCGGGTTGGCGATCGCGACCAACGGGATGACGGCGTCGCATTTCTTCACCTGGTACTCGATCCACTCACGGTTGATGGTGATGTCACCCTCCATGAACTTGAAGCGCGGGTTGCCGAGGCTGTCCTCCAGCTTGTGGCTGCCGATGTCCATGCCGTACACCTCCCAGTCCTTCTGCTTGAGGATCGCGCGCGTGAGCGAGCTACCGATGAAACCGTTAACGCCGAGGATGAGGACTTTGAGGGGCATGGGTGGAAGAATTAAAACGGAGGATTAACCACGAAAGACACGAAAAGACACGAAAGAATCCCTCATTTATTTTGTCATTCCGAACGCTACGAAGAATCCACTTGGATCGGGCTAACTGGCTCACACTGGATTCTTCGCTGCGCCCAGAATGGCAATTACAACACTTGCCCCACGCGAAGCACCGGGGCCGGGGCATTACGCCACTCGGTCTTGGTCAGCTCCACCGACCCGTCGGCGGTTGCGACCACCAGCGGCGTGAGCGAGAGAATTTCCCCGGGCGCACCTTTTCCTCCGCGGGTCGCAGGGGAATCCGGCTCCGCCCACCAGACCATCAGCCGCGCCGGGCCCACATCGGTGAACGCCCCGGGATACGGGTCGGTCACCGCGCGGATGAGGTTGAAAATCTGCCTCGACGTCTGGCCCCAGTGGATCCGGCCGTCCTCGGGTTTGCGTCCGCCAAAATACGTGACTTTCGACTCGTCCTGCGGCGTCTCCTTGGCCGTGCCGGCGAGCAGCGCATCAATCTGCCGCGCCAGGACGACGCGCGCACAGGGCAGCACCTTGCGAAAGGCCTGCTCGGCCGTGTCGCGCGGACTGAGGTCCACGCCGGCCTGGTCCACGATCGCGCCGGCGTCGGCCGACTTCACCATCCGGTGCAGCGTCATGCCAATCCGCGGCTCACCGTGCAGCACCGCCCAGTTGATCGGCGCCCGGCCGCGATAACCGGGGAGCAGCGAGCCGTGCATGTTCCAGGCGCCCAGCGGGGGCAGGTCCAGGATCTTGGTCCCGATCATGTTTCGGTAGTAAACCGAGAGAATGAGGTCGGGTTTCAGCGTCGCGATTTTCTCCCGCCACTCGGGGTTGTTCACGCTCTCCGGGGTAAAGACCGGCACACCTTTCTCCTTGGCGGCGGCCGCAGGCGTCTTGAACCAAATTTTCTCGTGCGGGTTGTCTTCGTGCGTGATCAGCCCGACGACGTTGTCCCCGCGCTCGAGCAGCAGCGACAGACATTCAAAGCCGACTTCGCTGTAGCCGAAGAAAACAATCCGTGGTTTGGACATGAAAAACAGGGGGAATTTAACCACGGATGGACGCGAATTTGCGCGGCTTCAGAGCCGATGCCTTGTCCGGTCCGGATTCGTGTTCATCCGCGTCCATTCGCGATTCAAACTCACCCCTTCGTCTCCAAAATCTCCTTCACAAAATACCGCTGGCGCGCGCGGACAACCTGATAGGTGCGACCGACGTATTCGCCAATGATACCGATGCCGACCATCGCCACGCTTAGCAGGAAGATCACGATCGCCAGCAGCGTGAACACGCCAAAGGTCTCGCGGTCCAGGTTGTAGACAAAGCGGCGCAGGAGCAGCAGGATCACCAGCGCGAAGCTCCCCAGCGAGGTCAGGCCGGCAAACATCGTGAAATACTGCAGCGGTGCGAGGGAGAAGCCGGTAATCAGGTCGAAGTTCAGGCGGATGAGCGCGTAGAACGAGTAGTTCGAGACGCCGGCATGCCGCTCCTCGTGCTTCACGCCGACCTCGGCCGGATTGCTCGCAAAGCTGTACGCCAGCGCGGGGATGAAGGTGTTGATCGCCCCACTGCGCACGATGGCGTCGATCACCTGCCGTGAATACGCGCGGAGCATGCAGCCCTGGTCGGTCATCTCGATGCTGGTCGTCTTTTCGCGGACGAAATTGATGAGCTTCGACGCGTACGTGCGGAAGAACGAGTCCTGCCGGTTCAGCCGGTAGCCGCCCACGTAGTCATGCCCGGCGGCGATCTTCTCGAGGAGCTTGGGGATTTCCTCGGGCGGGTTCTGCAGGTCGGCGTCGAGCGTGATGATCACGTCGCCGCGCACGCGCTCAAACGCCGCCATGATCGCCATGTGCTGGCCGTAGTTGGCGTTGAAATCGATCACGCGGGTCACATCCGGCCGCGCGGCATACTGCGCCTTCAGCAGCTCGATCGAGCGGTCGTGCGAGCCGTCGTTGGTAAAGATGATCTCGTACTTGCGGCCGAGCGCGTCGAGAACCGGGTAAAGCCGGGTGAAGAGCGTCGGCAGGTTCAGCTCCTCATTGTAAACCGGGATGACAACTGAGAGCGGGAGGTTCGGCGCGGTGCTCATGATTTTAGGTGGGCCCGGAGGATGCCCGTCAGGGTCTCGACCACGCGAACGACATCGGCACGGGTCATGGCGGGGAAGAGCGGGATCGTCAGGATGTTCCGGCCGGCGTATTCCGCGAGCGGATAGTCGCCGTCCTTCCAGCCCAGCCGGCGGTACAGCGCGAAGAGGTGGATCGCCGGGTAATGCACCTGGCAGCCGATGCCGGCCGCCTGCAGTTGCGTCATCACCTCGGCCCGCTTGATGGTCAGTTTCTCCTCGGGCAGCACGACCTGGAACATGTGCCAGTTGGTCGTGGTGAAATCCGCGACCGGCAGTCCCAGCCCGAGCGCGCGGTTAGCCGGCGTGTTCAGCAGCTCAAAATAGATCTTCACCAACTCGGCCCGCTTGGCGTTAAACGCCTCGAGGTGCGGCAGCTGGCCGAGTCCCACCCGGGCGGCGACGTCGGTCAGGTTGAATTTCCCGCCGACCAGCTCGACTTCCATGCCGTCCTGGCCGGTGCGCACCACGCCCTGCAGGCGGTACTGTTCGGCGAGTTTGGCTTCGCGTTCGTCGTTCATCACCAGGCAGCCGCCCTCTATCGAGGTCACGTTCTTGTTCGGGTGAAAGCTGAATGACACGAAGTCGCCGAAGGAGCCGATGCGCTTGCCCTTCCACGTGCTGCCGAAGGACTGCGCGGCGTCCTCGATCACGCGCAGCTGGTGCTTCTTCGCGAGGGCGTGGAGCCGGTCGCGGTCCACCGGCAGGCCGGCCAGATCCACGGGGAGGATGGCCTTGGTCCTCGGCGTGATCGCGGCCTCGACGCGGTTGAGGTCAAGGTTGCGCGTCACCGGATCGATGTCCACGTAGACCGGCCGGGCGCCGACCTCGAGGATGACATTGCTCGTCGCGACCCAGGACAGCGGCGTGGTGATGACTTCGTGGCCCGGGCCGATACCGGCGATGCGCAGCGCGATCTCCATCGTGCACGTGCCGGAGTTGAACGCGCGCACCGGGCGGCCGCCGCAGAACTCGGAAAGTTTCGCCTCAAAGGCCTTCACCTGCGGACCGGACGTGATCCAGCCCGAGCGCAGCACCTCGGCCACGCCGGCGATGGTCTCCTCGTCGATCGTCGGCCGCGTGAACGGCAGAAACGGCTGGACGGGGGTGGCCGGCTGGGTGGCGGCCCGTTCGACGGGCTCAGGGCGGGGGGCGGACATGTCAGGGCTGGTTGCTGAAGAGGTAATAGTCCTCGGTTTCGCCGAGCAAATGATAACGGAACGTCGCGTCGGCGAACAGCACCTTGACGTCCCGCTGCTTGGCCACGACCCACAGTCGCGTTGCTTGGTTCCATTGCCGGCGGAATTCCGCCTCGTTGATGAACCGTCCGCTCGCCCGCGCCGCGGCGTCTTCCTCAAGTTCCAGCTCGTCCTTGTAGTCCACCAGCCCCACCGGCCGCCGGGCGTAGAACGTAAAGTCGTGGAAGAACCCGTGGTAGTGAAACACGCGGTCGCCCGGACGCGCCTGGGCCGTCACGATTTGCGCCAGCGCCTGCGTGCTGGGCTTGTTTAGCGTCGGCGCCGCGAACTGCAGCGTCCAGAAAAACACCGTCATCATCACCGCCAGCGCGCCCACCGCCGCCGCCACGCCGCGTGTCCGCGCAAGCAGCGGGGCCATGACGCCACCCACCACCAGAACGCCCGCCAGCACGAAAGCCAGCGGGCGGAGCACCGCCGCCTGCGTCGCGTCGAGTTTCACCAGTCGGGGTGCCAGCACCGCCGCGACCAGAGCGAATGCCAGCAGGCCGCACAGGAAGGTCACCACGCGCAGGCTGTTCCGCAGCCGCTGCCTGCCGTCCGGCGCCCGCATCGCGTCCGCCAGCCACGCACCAATGAGCACCGCCAGCGCCGGGAACACCGGCAGGATGTAGGGGACGAGCTTCGACTGGGACTTGGAGAAAAACAGGAAGATAAACGCCACCCACGTCACCAGGAACCACGCATCCGCATTCCGGTCCCGCGCCGCCCAGCCGCCGCGCAACCGGTCCCGCAGCGCCGGAAACAGGCAGGGCAGCCACGGGATCAGGCCCGCCAGCAGGACTGGGATGTAATAATACCAGGCCCCCGGGCGCTTCGCCACCGGCGTGAAGAACCGCTCAAAATGCTCCACCACAAAGTAGCGGTGCGCCCACGTCTCGGCGCGCGCGGCCGCCAGCAGGTGCCACGGCAAGGCAATCGCGAGAAAGATGAGGATGCCCGACGGCAGGTGCAGCGGACGCAGCCGCTTCCACTGGTTGAAGATCAGCAGCCACAGGAACATCACCGCGCCCGCCACGAGGAAGCCAATCAGCCCCTTCGTCAGCGTCGCCAGCGCCGCGCTCGCGTAGAGTCCGTAGAACAGCCAGCGGCGGCGCGTCCCGGGCGGCTCGCGCACCGCGAGCAGGAAACAGAACAGCGTGGCGCTCATCAGCACCGTCAGGCCCATGTCGAGCAGCGGCAACCGCCCGATCGCGAAATACAGCAGCGAGGTTCCGAGCACCACCGCCGACGCCACGCCCGCGTCCCGGCCGTGCAGCCGGCGGGCCGTCGCATAGGTCAGCAGCACGCCACCCAGGGCCAGCATCGCCGGCACGAAACGCACCGCCCAGGCGTTCAGGCCGAAGACGGACTCCGAAATCGCCGTGAGCCAGTACATCAACGGCGGTTTCTCGAAATAATAGACGTCGTTGAGCCGGGGAATCACCCAGTCGCCGCTCGCCAGCATCTCCCGCGGCACCTCGGCATAGCGGCCCTCGTCGCCCGGTCCGAGCGGATAGCTGCCCAGCCGGAAGCCGTAGAGCAGTGCGAAGGCCGCCACCAGCCACAGCAGGTCGCGGCGCCACGAGGGATTTTCCGGGGTTACCATGGGCAAAAACGACCCCCAGCCTCACGGGTGGTCCCGGGCGTGGCGATTTTTTTCGTGCGCCCGGCGCCGCTTCCCGGCCATAACTCGGGTCCATGCCCGCGGACAAGAATTTCACCTTCATTTGCGGCGCCGACGACTTCCTCGTCGGCCGGCTGGGCTCGGCGCGCTTCGCGACGCTGGCAGCGGAGACGGCGGACGAGTTTTCCCGCGAGGTGCTCAGCGGCTTCGCCGGCAACGTCGCCGAGGTCGAGTCCGCCCTCAACCGCTTCCGCGAAAGCGTGCAGACCGTCTCCATGTTCGGCGGCAAGCGCGTGCTCTGGCTGAAGGACGTCAATTTCCTCGCCGACACCGTGACCGGCCGCGCCGAGAGCACGCTCAAGCTCGTCGAGGACCTGCAGCAGATCCTCGAACAGGTGAATCCCGCCGACACCACCGTCCTCATCACCGCCGCCCCCGTGGACCGCCGCCGGTCGTTTCCCAAGTGGTGCGAGAAAAACGCCGACTTCACCCTGGTCGGCGGCGGCGAGGGTGACGGCGAGGCCCTCGAGGGCGTGATCCTCGCCGAGGCGAAGGCCGTGGGCGCGACACTTTCCCCCGACGCCGCGCGGCTGCTCCTCGCCAAGGTCGGCGCCAACACCCGGCTGCTCGTCGAGGAGGTCCGCAAGCTCGCCACCTACGTCAACGCCGGTGAGACGATCGAGGACACCCACGTCGCCGAGCTCACGCCCAACGTCGCCGAGGGTGATTTCTTCGAGGCGGCGGAATCGTTTTTCAGCGGCGACCTCAAGTGGACGCTCGCCGCGCTGCAGCGGCACTTCTTCGCCGGGGGCGATGCCCGGCCCGTCATCTCCGCCCTGCAGAACCGGAACCGCATCCTCCTGCAGGTCCGCGCACTCGTGGACGCCGGCGAGGTGCGCATCGGCCCGCGCGGGCTCGATGGCCTGCCCCGCGCCGCGACCGTCCACGCCGCGAAGTTCACCGGTGCCGCCGAGAAGAGCTCCTACAACGTCTTCACGCAAAACCCCTGGTACCTCGGCAAGCTCGCCGGCAGCGCCAAGCTACCCACGCTCCGCCGGCTGATCGACAACCAGCAGGAGTTCATCGCCGCCTTCGAGGAAATCATCCAGCGCCCGCATGAGCAGGAGGAGGTTTTGCGCGAGATGACGGTGCGGTGCCTGGCGGTCTCCTGAGTTGGACTAGAGATCAGAAGTCAGAGGTCAGAATATGCCGGAACGAGCCAAGCCTCGGCGCTGATCTGAAATCTGATCCCTGCCTCTTGACCTCTGATCCCTGACCTCTGACTTCTGATCTCTGA
>QQNC01000042.1 GCA_003402695.1 Verrucomicrobiota bacterium
AAGCCGCCACGTTTCGCGGTTTCATCTGGATCAGCACGTTCGCCAGCGTGATGAGTCCGCCGCCGACCAGCAGGTTCACGCCGAGGGTTTCATTCAAATAATCCAGCCCGCCCCAGAGCGAAAACCACGCCGGCAGGAACAGCGCCAGCAGGGCCGTGAAAACCGGCTCGGAGCAGTACAGCAGGCCCGCCTCGGTCGTCGTGATGAATGGCTGCCACTTGTTCATGATCGTAAATGCGGCCAGCGTGCAGGCCGCCGTCAGGATCAGCGTGTAGCCCAGCCACGTCGGGTCCGTCCATAACGCCAGCATGGGCGCCCCGGCTGGTGCCAGCGCGACCGACATCACGCCCGACCCGGTGGCCAGTACGACAAACATCAGCGTCGTGACCGGCAGCGCGCGGTTGGCCGCAAACTCCGGCCGCCCCAACCACAGGATTTGGCCCATGTAGAACACCGAGCTGATCAATGTCTCCCATTCGCCGCGCCCGAGTTTCAAATCATGCCAGTCGAGTCGCGCCAGCACCGCCATGCCCGCCAGTGCGAGCGCCCCGCACAGCCACACGACCCACGACGGACTCCGCCGCGCGCGCAGCGCCAGCCAGGCCGGGATCATGATCGCGTAAAACTGCGTGAGGAACGCCGACGTGGAGGCCGACGTGAACTGCAGCCCGTCGTTCTGGAAAATCATCCCCGCCAGCGCGAACAACCCGAGCCCGAGGCCCTGCCGAAATTCGCTGCGCGTCAGCGTGCGCACAGCCCGGAAGCAGATCAGCCCGAGCACCAGCGCCCCGAAGGTGAACCGCGGCAGCATCGTCGAAGCCGTGAGGAACCACGAGCTGCCGCCCGGCACGAGCCGCTCCTGCAGGAGCACCAACGACTTGATCAGCGGAAAGCTCACCCCCCACAGCAGATTGCCGAGCAGCAGCATCCAGATGGCCTGGCGGTGTTGCGCGGGAGGGGTGGTAGTCATGGAAAACCGCGCAGCGTGGGCAACCCATCCGCCGCCGCCAAGCGAATTGGCACCTTACACCGACCACGGCTCCTGGCCCCGACGCGCCAGCGCGCAGAACGGCCGCCGCCCGCGCTCCCGGGGATCCGGGCACAAAAAAGCCGCCGCCCGTGAGGGCGGCGGCTGTAAAACTTTGAGTCCCTTACGAGACGTGGCCCGAGACGAGCTTGGTCATCTCGAACATGCTGACCTTGGACTTGCCACCGAAGACGGCCTTGAGGGCGTCGTCAGCGTTAATCTGGGTGCGGATCTTCTTATCCTGCAGACCGTTCTTCTTGATGTAGACCCAGAGCTTCTTGGTGAGCTCCGTGCGGGGCAACGGGGTCGAACCAACGACGGCAGCAAGCTTGGCGTCGGGTGTGACCGGTTTCATGAAGGCGGCATTCGGTTTACGAGCGGATTTTTTGGCCATAGTGATTGTGGGTTTAGGGTGCTTTACTGTGATAGCAACGCCTTTCTAGAGGGAGAATCGGTGGTTTGCCGAGTAGAATTTTAAAAAATCTCCCGCGCGCCGCCGCTCAGGCCGGCTCGTCCACCTGCACGAACTGCTCGTACAACGCCGCATAACGACCGCCCTGCGCGAGCAATTCCGGGTGCGTGCCGCGCTCGATGATGCGTCCCTGGTCAAGCACGAGCACGATGTCCGCGTGGCGGATCGTGCTCAGGCGGTGCGCCACGACGAAGCTCGTGCGCCCGCGCAGCAGCGCGACCAGCGCCTTCTGCAGCCGCGCCTCGGTGAGGGCGTCGATCGCACTCGTCGCCTCGTCGAGGATGACGATCCGTGGGTCCGCCAGCAGCGCGCGGGTGAAACACACGAGCTGGCGCTGGCCGACGGACAACCCGGCGCCGCGCTCGCCGATCTCCGTCGCAAAACCCTGCGGCAGGCCCTCGAGGATATCGAGGCAGTCGAGCCGGCGCGCGGCGTCGCGCACCTCCGCCTCGGTGGCGTCGGGTTTGCTCAGCCGGATGTTCGCCATCACCGTGCCGGTGAAGAGAAAGTTTTGCTGCTGCACCATGCCCATTTGCCGGTGCAGCGAGTGGCTCGTGACTGTGCGGATCTCGCGGCCGTCCACCAGCAGTTCCCCGCCGGTCGGCAGGTAGAATTTCGAGACGAGGTTGATGATGGAACTCTTGCCACTGCCGGTGTGGCCGACGAGCGCGACCGTCTGGCCGGGCGCAGCGGTGAAATTCACGTCGTGCAGCACCGGCCGCGCGGGATCGTAACCGAAGGTGATGCCCCGGAACTCCACCCGCAGGCCGGTGCCCGGCACGGCCGGCAGCTCCTTCGCCGCGGGAGCGTCCTCCCAGTCGGGCTGCGCGTCGATCAGCCGGAAGACGCGTTCCGCGCCCGCCATCGCGGTCAGCGCCTGGTTGTACTGGTTGCCGATGGTCGCGATCGGCGAGAAGAACAGGTTGGCAAGGAAGAAGAACTGGATGAGGTCGCCCACCGTCATGTCGCCGTGAAAGGTCCGCCAGCCGCCCAGCAGCAGCAGCACGGCGATGAAGAACTGGCTGTTCAGCTCGAGCAGCGGCGTGAGGATCGCCGAGGTGCGCGCCTGCTCGATGTTGTAGCGCGAGTGGTCCGCCAGCAACGTGCGGAAGAGCCCGAGGTTTGTCTCCTGCCGCACAAAGCCCTGCGTCACGCGCATGCCGTTGACCGACTCCGCCAGCGTGGAGGTCACCCGGCTGAAGCTTTCCTGCGCGGCGCGGTTGAGCTGGCTCAGCCGCATCCGGAAATGGTTGTTCACCAGCCAGAGCACCGGCGCCATCGCGGCGACCACGAGGAACAGCACCCAGTCGCACCACGCCATCACGACGGCGGCAAACAGCATCTGGCCGAACTGGATGATGCCGACAAACAGCACGTCTTGGATGCCCGCGCGCACGGTTTCCACGTCCGTCGTCACGCGGCCGATGATCCGGCCGAGCTTCGTGCGGTGGAAGAAACTCATCGGCATGCTCTGCATGCGATCGAAGATCGCCTGGCGCAGCGCGGTGACGACCTCCTCGCCGAGCTCCAGCGCATACCGCTGCCGGAAGTGGAACATCCCGTCCGTCACGATCGCCAGCACACCGTAGCCGAGCACCGCCCAGGGCAGGATCTCCAGCTCGTGCCGCTCAATCGGACCGGCGATGATGCGGCCCATCGCCCACGTGATCGCCGGGATCTGCATCGACCGGATTAGCGTCAGCCCGATCAGCGTGTTGCGCTTGGCCGCGAAGGGCCGCGTGTACGTGAACAGCCGGCGGATCAGGCCCCACTCGAGCGGCTTGAACTGCTCCTCGTCCTCGTCGTCATCCGACTCGCGCCGGGTGAGCCCGAGCGGGCGGACCTTCGGGGGCGGTTTCGTTTTCATGGCGCGCCGCCCTTCGGCTTCAGCTGCTCGAGCTCGCTGCCATCCACGAGTTGCAGGCTGGCGACGTGGCGGTAGGGGCCGGGCACGCGCATGAGCTCCTCATGCACGCCCTGCTGCACGATGCGGCCCTTTTCCATCACGATGATGAAGTCCGCGCGGCGCAGCGTGCTCAGCCGGTGCGCCACAATGAAGGTCGTGCGGCCCGCGATGGCGCGGTCGAGCGCCTCGAAGATCTCGTGCTCCGTCTCGCTGTCGATGGCCGCGGTCGGGTCGTCGAGCAGCAGGATCGCCGGCTCGAGCAGCACCGCGCGCGCGATGGCGAGCCGCTGGCGCTGGCCGCCGGACAGCGTGTTGCCACTCTCGCCGAGGATGGTGTCGTAGCCCTTCGGCAGCTGCAGGATGAAGTCGTGGGCCGCCGCGATCCGCGCGGCCTTCTCGATTTGCGCCGGCGTGGCGCCGGGATGGCCGAAGGCGATGTTGGCCGCGATGGTGTTGGAGAAAAGAAAGCTCTCCTGGAACACGAGCCCGATGTTGCGGCGCAGGTCGTCGAGGACGAGGTGCCGCACATCAATGCCGTCCACCAGCAGCCGGCCCGCCGTGACGTCGTAGAAGCGCGGGATAAGGCTCATCAGCACGCTCTTGCCCGCGCCCGTCGCCCCGAGGATGGCCACACACTGGCCGGGTTCGACGTTGAGATTGAGGCCGCGCAGCACGGGATCGATGCCGCTGTAGGAAAACTCCACCTTCTCGAACCGCACGGCCCCCTTCAGCTTCAGGCAGGGCATCGCGTCCGGCGCGCTCTTAACCTCGACCGGCGCGTCCATCACTTCGAACACACGGCGCGCACCGATGAGCGACTGCTGCACGGAGTTCACGACGCCGGCAATGTTGTTCACCTGCCCGGAAAACTGCTCGAGCAGCCCGGCGAACACGACCAGGCCCGTGCCGAGCGGCAGCTGCCCTTGGATCACGAGCCAGCCGCCGTAGCTCAGCAGCACGATCATGTTCACGCGCTGCAGGATGCCCACCGCCGGCGAGAACAGGCTCACGCGCCAGAAGATGCCGAGCTGCTGGTTATAGACGGCGCGGTTGGACGCGACGAACTGCGCGCGGTTCTCCGCCTCGCGGCCGAAGCCCTTGGTCACCGCGATGCCCTGGATGCTCTCAGCAAGGTACTGCACCAGTTTTTCCGCCAGGGTGCGGCTCTCGGCGTAGGCCGGCTGGATCTTCTTGGAAAACCACAGCGACATGATCGCGAGCAGCGGCGTGGTCGCGAGGCAGGCCAGCGTCAGCCCCGGGCTCAGGCTCGCCATGTAGATAATGTAGACCGTGAGCGAGACGGCCATGATGACGCTCTGGAACAGCACCTGGTCGAGGAACATGCGCACCGACTGCACGTCGCCGGTGACGCGCGTGATGATCGAGCCGGTGGAATTGGCGTCGAAGAACCGGAAGCTCAGCTGCTGGAGTTTGTCGTAGATGACCGCGCGCAGATCCACGACCAGCTGCTGCTGCAGGAGGATGTTGATCGAGATGAGATAGGCGTAGTTGAGCAGCGCGCGGCCGAGTGCCAGCAGCAGGATGATCCCGGCCAACAGCGCGATCACCTCCACGGGTTTCCACGCGCTCGGCAGCAGCGCGATGTCAATCAGGTGCCCGGGCTTGGCCGGCAGCGCCGGGGAAGTGGCGGTCCGCACCCCCACAGTCGCGGCGGGTTTGATCACCGTCATGGCCGGGGAGGACTCCGGCACGACTTGATGGCGGATGTAATCGATGCCGAGACCCGTCAGGCTCAATCCGGCCAACCCCATGGTCAGCAGCAGCAACTGGATGGTCAGGACCTTGATGCAACCGAGCCGGTAGCGCCAGGTCAGCCCCAGCAACCGCCGGATCAGCGCACCATTCGAGGGCGCGGTGACGGAAGGCGGCATGGACGCGGGCATACGGGGCCAAGCTAGGGCCGCGTCGCGCAAACACACGAAATTTTTTGCCGCCCGCGGAACGCGGCCGGGGATTTCATTGTGGCCGCGGCAGGGGGGCCGGGCTCTTCTCGCGCAACGCGCGGCGGCGGTTGATTTCCTCCACGGCCCGGTTGAAGCGGGCGGCCTCCACGGGCGAGCTGGGTTTGGACTCCGGGCCGTACCCCAGCGGCATCCCCGTGGGGCGAGAGCCGGCGGGAGTCTCCGGCACTCCGACCACCACAACCTTGGCCGTGCGCAGGGACAGCGTCAGCATGCGGCCTTGGAAATCGAGCGTGACGGTATCGCGCGCAACGTCGTGGGTCTTCACCGTGAAATCATGGCCCGGCTCGTTGAGCCGCACCCACTGGCCGGTCTTCCTGACCGGGTCAAAAACGCTGAACCGGTAGCCGCCACCGTCCATCATGATGCCGCGCAACTCCAGCGGCTGGTTCTCAGCCGCCGCGGCCGATCCGGACGCCGGCGCAAAGGGCGAACCCAGGGCCAGCGTGGTGTCCGCGCGCGCCGCCAGCCCCAGCAGGAGGCTGGCGAGCAGGCCGAGGCGGTGAATGGATTTGGTCATGGGGTGGTGGGGATGACGGCGCAGGGCCGCGGCAGGTAACACGCGGTTCAGAGCATCGTCCCGCGCATGATCAGGAAGGCCACGCTGAAATAGATGATGAGCCCGGTCACGTCCACCAACGTGGCAATGAACGGCGCGCTCGAGGTCGCGGGGTCGAAGCCCGCACGCTTGATCACCAGCGGCAGCATCGAGCCCATGAGCGAGCCCCACATCACGATGCCGACCAGCGCGGTGCTGACCGTGGCCGCAACCAGGATCCAGTGCTCGCCGTACGTGTTGGGAAAGAGGAGCGACCAGACGGAGATGCGCACGAAGCCGATCACCCCGAGGATGACGCCAAGGGAGAAACCCGCCACCAGCTCGCGGCGCATGATGCGCCACCAGTCGTGCAGCTTGAATTCGCCCAGCGCCAGCGCGCGGATGACCAGCGTCGCGGCTTGCGAGCCGGCGTTGCCGCCCGAGCTCACGACCAGCGGCAGGAAGAGCGAGAGCACGATGGCCTTCGCCAGTTCACCCTCGTAATACTTCAGCGCGGTGGCGGTCAGCATCTCGCCGAGAAACAGGATCACCAGCCAGCTCGCGCGCTTCTTCACCATGCGGGCGAGCGAGATCGTGGTGTAGGTCTCGTCGAGGGCCTCGGTGCCGCCCATCTTCTGGATGTCCTCCGTCGCCTCCTCTTCCGCGACGTCGAGCATGTCGTCCACCGTCACGATGCCGATCAGCTTCTGGTTCTCGTCCACCACCGGCAGCGCGACGCGGTCGAACTGCTTGAACAGCCCGAGCGCCTTCTCCCGGTCGTCCGTCGGCGAGAGCATCGTGTAGTTGCCGTCGAGCAGCTCCCGCACCGGCCGGTCAAGCGGCGAGAGCAGCAGGCGCCGCACCCGGAAGTCGTCCACGAGGTGACCGCGGTCATCCACCACAAAGATGATGTTGAGCGTCTCGCGGTCATAGCCGTGCTCGCGGATGTAATCGAGCGACTCGCGGACGGACCACTCGGGGTGCACCGCCACGTAATCGAGCGTCATCATGCGGCCGACACTGTGCTCCGGATAGGCCAGCAGGGACTGGGCGACCTGCCGCTCGTCCGGCGTGAGCATCGAGAGCAGCTGCATCGCCACGTCCAGCGGCAGCTCGTTCAAAAACGCGGTGCGGTCGTCGGGCGGCAGGGCGTTGAGCAACGCCGCGGCCTGCTCCTGGTTGAGCAGCTTGAGCAGCTTTTTCTGCGCCTCCAGCGGCACGTAGGTGAAGGTTGTCGCCGCCAGTTCGCGCGAGCTCACGCGGAACAGGGCCGCCAGTTCCTCGACCGGCAGGTCGGCGATGATCGGGGACAAATCGGCTGGCAGCCAGGGTTCGAGGTATTTCTTCAACGCCCCGAGATCCTTGCGCGCAATCAGCACGGAGACCTCGGTTCGGACGTTGGCTTGGGCGGGCATGGTCCGAGGCAGACACGTTGGGCCAGCCGTTTCAACCCCCGGCCGGTAAAAAAGAGGGGCCGGGCCGGGGAGCCGGTTTCCCCCAGACCGGGGTTTTGCCTTGCCGTGGAAACTTTGGATACTACTATAGTTTCCTAAGATTCTCCATGCCTGCCCCCGCCTCGATGCTGCCCGAGTCCGCCGCGGACTCACCCAATGCCCGGATCCTCGAGACCGCGCGGCGCCAGCTCTTCGCCTACGGCTACAACGCCCTGACGATGGACGACCTGGCGCACGAGCTGGGAATCAGCAAAAAGACGCTCTACCTGCACTTTCCGGGCAAGGACGCCATCATCGGCCTCATCATCGAGGGCATCGGCCGCACGATCCGGGCCGAGATGGAAGCCGTCCTGAACGACGCGGCGCTCAATTTTGCCCAGAAACTCCGCGGCGTCGTCGACGTGGTGGCGCCTCGCCTCGCCCAGACCAGCCCGGCCATGCTGCGCGAACTCCAGCGCTACGCGCCGCGCATCCACCAGAAAATCGACGAGCTGCGCCAGAAGAACATCCCCTACGTCTTCGGCCGGCTGTTCCGCGCCGGTATCGCCGAGGGCGCGGTGCGGGCGGACCTCGACCCGGATTTCGCCGCGCAATTTTGGCTGCAAGCCATGCGGGGGCTCACGCATCCCGACACCCTCGCCACCACCCACCTTACTCCCCGGCAAACGCTGGAGAAAGCCCTCGAACTCTTCACCGGCGGCCTGCTGACCCCCGGTGGCCGCAAAGACTATGAAAAACTTTTCCCCCGCTAATCTCCCCACCCTGCTGGCACTCGTTGCCCTGACCTTGACCGGCTGCGCGCGACCCGCCGCCCACGGCTATCAGGGCTACCTCGAGGGCGAATTTGTCTATGTCTCCTCCCCGCTCGCCGGCCGGCTCGAAACCCTCGCCGTGCCCAAAGGCTCCCGCGTGGCGGCCGGCGCGCCGCTCTTCACCCTCGAGCGCAGCGCCGAGCTCGCCGCCCAGCGCCAGGCCGCCGATCAGCTGCGCGCGGTCTCGGCCCGGCTCGAAGACCTAAAAAAGGGCGCGCGCCCCAGCGAGCTCGCCACCCTGCAGGCGCGACTCGACCAGGCCCGCGCCGCCGCCGAACTGTCCGCGCTCGAGCTCGCCCGCCAGCAAAACCTCTTCACCACGAAGGTCATTCCCGCCAGCGATTTTGACCGCGCGCGGCTCTCCCACGAGCGGAACCTCCACGCCGTGGACGAGCTCTCCGCCTCCCTGGCCACCGCGTCACTGGGCGCCCGCAGCGACACCATCGCCGCCGCCGCGGCCGACGTCAGCGCCGCCGCGGCCGCCAAGGTGCGCGCCGACTGGAGCGTGGACCAGAAGTCCCAGACCGCGCCCAAGGCCGCGCTGGTCTACGACACGCTTTATCGCGAGGGCGAGTTCGTCGCCCTGGGCAATCCCGTGGTCGCACTGCTGCCGCCGGAAAATCTGAAGGTGCGCTTTTTTGTGCCGGAGGCGGAGTTTACCGCCCTCCGGGCCGGGGCCGCCGTGCGGGTGGCCATCACCGGCCTCCCCGCCCCGCTGCCCGCGCACATCAGCTATCTTTCGCCGCAGCCCGAGTTCACCCCGCCCGTCCTCTACAACCGGGAAAACCGCGCCAAGCTCGTCTTCATGGTCGAGGCCGTCTTCGACTCGGCCGCGCGCGACCTTCATCCCGGCCAGCCGGTGGATGTCACCCTCGCCCCCTAGGCCCGCATGAGCCCGACGGATCTCGCGATTGACGTCACCGGCGTGACGAAAAAATTCGCCGGCAAGACCGTCGTCGACGCCATCGACCTGTCGGTGCGCCGGGGCGAAATCTACGGCTTCCTCGGGCCCAACGGCTCCGGCAAGACCACGTTCATCCGCATGCTCTGCGGCCTGCTCACCCCCGACGCCGGCCAGGGCACCTGCCTCGGCTACGACGTCCTCACCCAGCAGGCGGAGATCAAGCGCCACGTCGGCTACATGACGCAGCGGTTTAGCTACTACGAGGACCTCAGCATCCGCGAAAACCTGGATTTCATCGCGCGCATCTACGACGTGCCCGACCGCGCCGACGCCGTGCAGCACAGCCTCGAGCGGCTCGGCCTGCAAAACCGCAGCGCCCAGCTCGCCGGCCAGCTCTCCGGCGGCTGGAAGCAGCGCCTCGCGCTCGCCGCGTGCCTCATTCACAACCCCCAGCTCCTGCTGCTCGACGAGCCGACCGCCGGCGTGGACCCGAAGGCGCGGCGCGAATTCTGGGACGAGATCCACCAGCTCGCCGCCCGCGGCCTCACCGTCCTCATCACCACGCATTACATGGACGAGGCCGAGCGCTGCCACCGCCTCGCCTACCTCGCCTACGGCAAGCTGCTCGCGCGCGGGACGCTCGCCGAGGTGCTCGCCGGCGCCAAGCTGAACACCTGGAGCGTCACCGGCCCCGGGTTGCTCGAGCTCGCCGCGGGCCTGCGCGGCCGCCCGGGCGTCGAACAGGTCGTCGCGTTCGGCAACACCCTGCATGTGAGCGGCCGCGACGCCGCAAAACTCGAGGCCGCGATCAACGTCGTCCGCAACCCGCGCCATGAATGGACGCGTGTGCGCTCGGGCCTCGAGGACGTGTTCATCAGCCTGATGGACGAGGCCAAGGACAATTTCGCATGAGCGCCGCGACCCTGCATCGCCTCAGCTTCTACCGCCTGTGGGCGATCGTGCGGAAGGAGTTCATCCAGATGCGGCGCGACCGCGTGACCTTCGCCATGATGGTCGGCATCCCGCTGATGCAGCTGATGCTGTTCGGCTTCGCGATCAACTCCGACCCGAAGCACCTGCCGACGGCGATCCTCGCGGCGGACCAGGGCCCGTTTGCCCGCACGCTCGTGGCGGCGCTGCGACACAGCGATTATTTCGCCCTCACCCAGGAACCCGCGACCGAGGCGGAGGCCGCGCGGCTGCTCCAGCTCGGCGACGTGCAATTTGTCATCAACCTCCCCGCGGATTTCTCGCGGAAACTCCTGCGCGGCGAGCAGCCGACCGTGCTGATCGAGGCTGACGCCACCGACCCCGCCGCCACCGGGCCCGCGATTTCCGCCGTGCGGGCGATCGCGGACACCGTGCTCAACCGGGACCTGACCGGCCCGCTGGCCCGCCTGCGCGCCCACGCCGGGCCGATCGATTTCCAGATCCACGCGCATTATAACCCCGAGAACATCACCCAGTATAACGTCGTGCCCGGGCTCATGGGCGTGGTGCTCACGATGACGATGGTGGTCATCACGGCGCTCGCCATCACGCGCGAGCGCGAGCGCGGCACGATGGAAAACCTGCTCGCCACGCCGGTGCGGCCGGTCGAGGTGATGGTCGGGAAGATCCTGCCCTACATCGCGGTCGGCTACATCCAGGTCACGCTCATCCTGCTGGCGGCGCGGCTCATCTTCGGCGTGCCCATGATCGGCAACCTTGCGCTGCTCTACAGCGTGTCCCTGATCTTCATCGCGGCAAACCTCGCGATGGGCATCACCTTCTCGACCCTCGCGCAGAACCAGCTGCAGGCGGTGCAGATGGCGTTCTTCTTCTTCCTGCCGTCCATCCTGATTTCCGGCTTCATGTTTCCCTTTCGCGGCATGCCGCAGTGGGCGCAGTGGGTCGGCACCTGCCTGCCCAACACCCACTTCCTGCGCATCGTCCGCGGCATCCTGCTCAAGGGTAACGGCCTCGCTGAGATTGCGCCCGAGATCTGGCCGCTGCTGCTCTTCCTCGCCGTGGCCATGACCGTCGGCGTGAAGCGCTACCGGCAAACACTGGACTGAGCCGGCCTACGCCTTTCTCTCGACCAAAGCCTTCGCCCCCGGGCCCTCGAGCTGCACCGTCCGCGTGGGGAAGGCGAACGCGAGCCCGCGCGCGGTCACCGCGCGCATGAAGGCGAGGTTCAGCCGTTCCCGGAGCTTCAGGTGCGCGAGGTTGTCCGGGCTCGTCACCACGTAGACCACGAGGACGTCGAGCGACGAGACCCCGATCGCGGTGAAGAAAACCACCACCGATGCCGGGTCGACCTCCGGCTCGTTCAGGATGATCTGCCGCAGGTCGCCGAGGAAGGCCTCCATCTGCTCGGGCTTCGTGTCAAAGGTGAGGCCGAGCGTTTGTTCCACGCGGCGCGACGTGAACCGCGACAGGTTGATCACCGCCTCGGAGGCGACCATCTTGTTGGGCATGACCACCAGCGAGCGGTCGAGCAGGCGGAGGCGGGTGGAACGCAGGCCGATGTCCTCCACCGTGCCGGTCTGTGCGCCGATCTTCACGGCCTCGCCGACTTTGAACGGTTGGTCCATTACGACGACGAACGAGCCGAAGAGATTCGCAATCGTGTCCTGCGCCGCGAAGGCAAACGCCAGGCCGCCGATGCCGAGGCCGGCAAGCACCGCGCCCACGTCCACCCCGAGGCTTTTCACCACCATCAGCACGCCGAAGATGATCACGAACACCGCGAGCGTCCGTTTGATTAGCGGCATAAAGTGCGCGATGTTCATCTTCCGCCCGTGGCCGATTTCCTCGAAGTGATCGAGGACCGCGCCGCCGGCGCGCAGGAGGCCCCAGAAGAACACCGAAAGCAGCGACACCTTGGCCCCGTTGGCAATCAGGCGGTCCACCGTGGGCGCGAGCTTGAGCACGGTGAGTGCGGCGAAGACGCCGCCCACCATCACCAGCGTGGCCGCAGGCCCCTCGAGGGCCGGGAACAGCTTGTCGTCGAGCGTCGTCTCCGTCTTGGCCGCCAGCCGCCTCAGCCCGCGGAAAATGATGTTGGTGATGAACCGGCGGAGCAGGATCGCCGCGAGCAGCAGCCCGCCGAACGCGATCCCGTGCACCAGTTCGCCGTGTGAGCCGTCAGGGAAGAAGCGCAGCTGCAGCCAGTCGACGAAGTGCTCGAGGATGTCGTTCGCCGCGGTCTCCGCCGCCGGGGGGACGGCCACGGGCAGGGCCGCAGGCGCGGGCGCGGTTTCCGCCGCCGCGGCAATCGCGGGGAACAGGGCAAGGCTGGGCAGGAGGCGGGTGAAGAGAGGCATGAGGGTGGCGTTTCCAATGCCGGGAGCGCCCGAAGTCAAAAAGTAATTTCCCCTACCCCCGGCTGGAATGTCCCGCCCCGTTTCCACCGGCCCACTCCCCGCTTGCCCGCCGCGCGCCGGCCCGCCCATGCTTCCGAACAATGATGCTGCCGTTGGCCCTCTTTGACTCCATGCCCCTCTGGGCGTGGGGCGCTTTTTTCGCCTTCATCTCGGCGATGCTCGCCCTCGATCTCGGCGTGCTCCAGCGCAACCCACATGCGATGTCCATGAAGGAGGCGATCGCCTGGTGCATCGTCTGGGGCGCCCTCGCCCTCGGCTTCAACGCCCTGCTGCTCCACTGGCGCGGCCCGGAGCTCGCGCAGCAGTTCCTCGCCGCCTACCTCGTCGAGCTCTGCCTCAGCGTCGACAACGTCTTCATCTTCATCCTCGTCTTCGCCTACTTCAAGGTCGCGCCGCGATACCAGCACCGCGTGCTGTTTTGGGGCATCATCGGCGCGGTTATCATGCGCGCGGTGTTCATCATCGTGGGTGTCGGCCTGATCTCGCGGTTCCACTGGGTGCTCTATCTCTTCGGCGCGTTTCTCGTCTACACCGGCATCAAGATGGCCCTGCCAAAAAAGACGGAGGATGAAATCCATCCCGACCAGAACATCGCCGTGCGGCTCTTCCGCCGGTTCTTCCCCGTCTCGGCGCAGGCCGAGCCGGAAACCTTCTTCGTCCAGGAAAACGGCCGCCGCGTTGCCACGCGGCTGTTCATCGTGCTGCTGGTGATCGAGACGACCGACCTCGTCTTCGCCCTCGACTCGCTGCCCGCCGTGCTCGCCATCACCAAGGACAGCTTCGTCGCGCTCACCTCGAACATCTTCGCCATCCTCGGGCTGCGCTCGCTCTACTTCGCGCTCAACGGCGTGATGCAGCTGTTCCGCTTCCTCAAGGTCGGCCTCGCCGTCATCCTCGTCTTCATCGGCGTGAAGATGCTCATCGAGCACTGGGTGGACATCTCCACCGCGACCTCGCTCGGCGTCATCGGCAGCGTGCTCGCGACCTCCGTGCTCATGTCCCTCCTGATTAAGGAACCCGGCGCCGAGAAGGGGCCCTGAACAGACCGCTCCGTTCTGGCACGCCTCCTCCAGTCCGGCCGCCAGCCTCGTCCCGCTTTAGGATGACCCGGTCTGTGCCGCGGAGGACCGCAAGTCCATGCGCCGGACTCTGGAGCTGGTCCGCAATTTTGTGACCAAGGACCTCCATCCGTTCAGCGCCATGCTCGTCAAGGACGGCCAAGGGATCGACCCGCTGATGGAGGCCACGGGGCTCAAGCTCCACGCCGAGTACACGGCGAAATATGGGGCGGACCGGCATCAGTCGATAAACCGCGCCGTCCACTCCGACCGCGGCAACGGACACGTCCGCCACGGGCCGAAGACGGCGGACCGGACCCGCGCCACGAACTTGTAGCCCGCGTCGCGTACGAAACGCGGGGAAACCGCCAGCAGGGACGCCCAGCCGGGGCGGCCCACCGCCCGCAGCGCGGCGATGACGCCGTCGGTGCGCAGGAGCGGCGCCGCGGCGTTGGCCGGCCAGTCCGGCACCAACACGAGCGTACTGAAGTCTGCCGTCGGCAGGCCGCGCGCGCGCAGATAGGCTTGGGCCGAGGGACCCTGCAGCGGCGCGAACCGCAGCTGGCCCGCGCGATCCAGCGCGAGCAGCCGGCGGACGACGCGGTTGCACAGACCGCATTCGCCGTCGAACAGCAGCACCGGACCGGTGGGAGAAGTGGTGGTCATGGGCGAAAGGTTACCGGCCGTCTGGCCGCTCTGCAATCACCTCAGCCACATCGGCGAGGTCGCACACGATGTCCGCCGCCCGCTCGCAGCGCTTGCAGGTGTCGTCACTGGCAAAGCTGCCGATCTCGGCGTAGCGCACCACATTCTGCTCCAGCTTGAATTCCACGGCGCGCGCCTGGGTGCCGAGCTCGCGCACCAGCGAGGTGATCTTGCCCCGCAGCTCCGGCAGCAGGGCCGCGCGGAAAAATTCCGGCTGGTTGGTCTGGATAAACCAGTCCCGGTCAAACTCCGCGTCGCCCACCGTGATTTCCTGTGCCCCGAACAATTCCATGAACTTCGTGCCGAAGCCCTGACGCCGCAGGTGAAACGTCAGGCCGACGGCAACCGGCACCGCGGCCGACACCGCACTCCATTGGATGCGGGATTTACCCGACCCGGTGGCGAAAGGGAACAATTCCACCCGCTTGCCGCGCAGTTGCCCCGCCGCCCGCGCGTCGGTGAAAAACATCCCCAACGCCGGGGGCTTTTCGTCAAACTGCAGCCCGAGGGTTTCCGCCAGCTGGCGGACATTTTCCGCGGTCCGCCGGCTCTGCCGGGCAGCAGTCCGGGCGATGAGCGCAAAGACGACGACCATCAAACC
>QQNC01000043.1 GCA_003402695.1 Verrucomicrobiota bacterium
AGGTCATAGGCGATAGGCCATAGACCTTAGGCGATAGGGCCTCGGTCACCCCTGGGTTCTCACCCATCGCCCATAGCCCATAGCCCCTCACCCGGGGCGGCGTTCGCCGCCCATCACTTCATGTTCGCCGAGAGAAACTGGTCGATCTTCTTATAAAGTTCGAGCCGGTGGTCGTGGGTGTAAAAGCCGTGGCCTTCGTTGACCTTGGTGACGAGTTCGAAGGGCTTGTGGGCCTTCTCCATCGCATCCCGCATCAGCCGGGCCTGTTCATAGGGGACGACTTTGTCGTCCTTGCTGTAGACCATCAACAGCGGCGCCTTGATCTTGTCGGCCTGGGTGACCGGGGAGATTGCGTCCAGATCCACCGCATCCTTCTCGGGGTCGCCAATCAGGTCGGCCATCTCCTCCTTGTCGTCCTTGGAAATATCCAGGTCGTACTTGATGATTGCCTTCCAATCCGTCACCCCCGCGAGGTCGATGCCGCAGCGGTACAGGTCCGGCTCGCGGACCAGTCCCATGAGCGCCGAATAGCCACCAAAGCTCCAGCCGGCGATCGCGATGCGGTGCGGATCAGCGATGCCCTGCGCGATCGCCCAGCGGGTGCCATCTGTGATGTCATCCTGCAGCTCCCGGCCAATGTGCCGGTGGCCTTTCTCAAAGAAGCTCTCCCCGTAGCCGGGCGAGCCGCGGTAGTTCATCTGCAGGACCGCATAGCCGCGGCTGGCAAAAAATTGCACGTCGCGGTTGAACTCCCATGAGTCGCGCGCAAAGGGACCGCCATGGGGAAACACGACGAGGGGCAGATTTTTGGGTTCCTTGCCAGGCGGCACCGTCAGGTAGCCGTGGATGACGAGGCCATCCCGCGACTTGTAGCTGATCGGGTAAACCTCCGCCATCTGGTCCGGCTTGATCCAGGGGCTGGCCGGGAACAGGGGCTTGAGCGACTTCTTGTTCAGATCAAAAATATAATAGGTGCCCGGGTCCTTCGCCGACCAGGAATGCACCACGAGCACCTTCATGTCGTCGCTCATGTCCGTGATCGTATTCACCCGGTTCTTTAGTCCGTTGTCCAGTGCCCCCTGGATTGCGGCCAGCTGGGGATCAAACCAGACCACCTGGGGTGTTTCGGTCTCATATTGGATGCCGAGGATTTCCCGCGTGTTCGGGGCAAACCGGATGGCATCGTAGTCGCTGCCATAACCCCACGGCAGGATGTCAAAACGCTCATGACTGAGGATCAACTGCCCCACCTGCTCCTTGATCAGGTCATACGAATACACTCCCCACGTGCCCTCCGGGGTGACGAGCGACAGATAAAGCGTGGCTCCGTCCGCACTCAGCCCCTGGAGGCCGATCTTGCGCTTGGCGTAGTCCATGCCGGCCAGCACGTGCCAGGGGGCCTTTTCGTTCGCGCGGTAAATGACCCGGCTCAGGGCCTTGTCCTCCTCGACTCCAACGCGAACCAAGCCCTGCGCATCGGCCATCCAGAAGATGACCTTGCCGGGGTTGTCGACCACCCGGTTGTAATTGCCGGTGCGGGAATCCATGTTGATCACGTTCGGGTGATTCAAACGCACCAACTGGCGCTTCCCGTAACCGGCGGGATAATCGTTCTCCAGCAGGAGGACGTGCCCCTCGTTTTCACCGTTTAACCGGGTGGCCATGATGCCGGTGACCAACAGCCGGTTCTGGTCCCGTTTGTCCACCTGCCGCGCATAACCCAGCAGCCCGGTGTAATGGCTCCCGTCGCGATCAATCCCGGAGAGGTAACCGTAAACCACCCGGTTGTTGGAGACCCACATGGGATTCACCGCTGGAATCCCCACGCCGCCCTCCACGGCATTGATCTTGCCGGTCTCCAGGTTTTTGAAGGCGAAGGCCTCCTGCAGGTCCGCCACCACCGAGTAGGCGATGATCTTGCCGTCCCGGGAAATCCGCACGTTGCGGATCACCGGCAGCCGCGCGAAGCTCTCCATCGGCACCTGGACCGGTCCGCTGGCGCCGGGAGTCACCGGGGTCGCAGCCCAGGCCGACGAGAGACCCAACGCACTCAACACCAGGACCAGGCGAATTTTCGAATTCATGGGGGAAAAATGAGGTGACTCCAGAAACTCGCCGCCAGCCTTCCAGTGGGCGCGCTTACACGGAAGCTATTTTTGTCGGCTTTTGCGCCCGCCGCGCCCGGCCGGCTTCCATCCATGGGCCCGCGCATCACGCGAATCAGCGCGAAGTTTCCGATCTCGATCCAGCGGACCAAGTCTGAACCCCCTTTCGGGTGCTTTCGCGCGATTCGCGGGCCAAATCCGGGAGGTTCGACTTTCGGGTTTTTCGTGTCTTTCGTGGTCCATACCCTCCCCGCCATGCCTTCGCTTTCCGAAACGTATTCCGCCCGCGCCCACGAACTCCTCGTCCATGCGGAAAAGAAAAACGCGGCCGCCATCGCCCGCCTCGCCCCGATCATCGGCGCCAGCGTCGCCCGCGGCGGCGTCATCCACGCCTTCGGCAGCGGCCACAGTGATTGCATCGCCCGCGAAATCATCGGCCGCGCCGGCGGTCTCGTCTGCGTCAGCGGCCTCATCGATCCCACCGCCGGCTTCATTGAAAACCACGTCGGCTACGGCACCGCGCTCGTCGAGCGCTACGACCGCCAGTACCAGCTGCGGCCCGGCGAGACCTTCATCGTCATTTCCAATTCCGGCAAAAACAGCGCGCCGCTCGAGGTCGCGCTCTACGCCAAACAAAAGGGCCTGCACGTCGTCGGCCTCACCGCCCTCGCCATGTCCACCACGGCGAAAACCGTGCACCCGGGCGGCAAAAACCTCCACGCGATCGCCGACGAGACGCTGGACAACTGCGGCGTGCCCGGGGACACGCTCATCGAGGTCACGCCCGGTGTCTTTTCCGGCCCTACATCCACTCTGGTCGGCGCGATGCTGCTCAACCTGCTCATGCTCTCCGTGATCGACTGGCTGAAAACCAACGGCCACCCCATCCCCGTGCTGCGCAGCCAGAACCTCCCCGGCGCCATCGAGTTTAACCGCACCGTCGGGGAAAAATACCAGGGCCGCCTCAGCCGCCAGCTGGCCTGAACCGTTCCGGCCATGAAGTACAAAATCGGCGTGGACGGTGGCGGCACCAAGACCGAGTGCATCCTCATCGACTCCGCCGGGTCCATGGTCGCCTGCCACGTCGGCACCGGCTGCAACCCGAGCGTTGTCGGCCCCGAGGCCGCCGCCTCCATCCTGGTCGCCGCCCTGGATTCCCTGCGCGCGCAGGCCGTGACGCATCTCGCCGAACTCCAGACCCGGCCACCCTCGGCCCAGCTCGTCATCACCGACACTTTGCTCTGCATGGCCGGCAGCAGCGGATTCTGGACGGAATTCGCCGGGGAACTCGCGGGTTTCGGCCGCGTCCAGGCCATGGATGATTCCCGGCCGATCCTCGAACTCGCCACGCACGGCCGCCCCGGCCTCGCGCTGCACGCCGGCACCGGCTCGTTCGTCGCCGCGCTCACGTCGGACAATTCCGTGCATTACGCCGGTGGGCGCGGCTGGCGGTTCGGCGACTCCGGTAGCGGCTACGATCTCGGCGCCCGCGCCATCGCCCGTGCCCTGCTCGAACTCCAGGGCTGGGCGCCCCCGTCGCGCCTCGGCCCCGCCGTGTGCGCGCACGCGGGGGTCACCCCCGGCACCGGGACCAGCGCCGTCACGCGCCATTTTTATGCGCACGCCGACGCCACCCGCCACATCGCCGCGCTCTCCCGCGCCGTCCTCTCGCTCGCCACGGAAGGCGACGAAGCCGCCCAGCAGATCGTGACCGCGTCCACCAGCGAACTGCTCGACCTCGCGGTCACCGTTGCGACCAAATTGTTTCCCTCGTCCCGGCTCGAAACCATCCCCGCCGGCCTGAGCGGACCGATCCTGACGCATCCGCTCGTGATGAAAGCCCTCGCGGCCCGCTCGCCCCTGCCGCTCGCCGCCATCACCGACACCCCCATTGAGGGTGTCCGCCAGTTGCTGACGCGGCTCTAGACCGCGGTTTTCACTCCCATGTCTGTCATTCCGAGCGCAGCGAAGAATCCACATGGGCGGCCTCGAAGCCTTTGGCCGTGTGCCACTGGATTCTTCACCGCGCTCAGCATGGCCATGAGTGGACGGGGATTAACTGAACCGCCTGCGCGGTAGACGGCTCCATGCTGATTTCCCCTGCACCCACCGTTCTCTCCGCACCCGAGTGGCAAGCCCGCCGGACCGCGCATGAAACCCGCGTGCAGGCGTGGCTCGGGCCACACCAGACCCGGGCGGCACGCGGGGAAAAGCACCCGGTCTATGATTTCATGTTCAGTTACTATGCGTTCCGGCCGGCGTGGCTGCGGCGCTGGCAACCGGGCCCGGATATCACGCTCGCGGGCGAAGCGGCCCGGGAATTCCTCCGCCGCCCGGAATACCGGGAAACCGGCGACGGCATCAGGCTCGATCCCGCGGCGTTGCGACCGTCGCGCCGGGTGTTTGTCGCCTGGCTGCGCGACCTGCTGGTCGTGATGCGCGAGCGGCCGCCGTTCTTCGGCTGCTTCGGGCTGCACGAGTGGGCGATGGTGTACCGGCAGACGCCCGACGAAATCCGCCATCAGGCGTGGCCGCTGCGGTTTTCTCGCGGGGAACTCGCCCAGATTGTCGAAGCCCAGCCGGTCTGCTGCACGCATTTCGACGCGTTTCGTTTCTTTACGCCCGCGGCGCGGCCGCTGAACCGCATGCAACCCACCCGTGACACCGTGCCGGCGCACGAGCAGCGCGGCTGCTTGCACGCCAACATGGACCTCTACAAGTGGGCGTTCAAACTCGCGCCCTTCACCCCGGCGGAACTGCTCGCCGATGGTTTCGAACTCGCCCGCGACATCCGCGAGGTGGACATGCGGGCGAGTCCCTACGACCTAAGTGCGCTCGGCTTCGCCCCCATCGCGATCGAGACGCCCGCCGGCCGGGCCGAGTACGAGCGCCGCCAGCGCGACTTCACCGCCCGCGGCGAACCGCTGCGCGAGCGGCTGATCGCGCTCAGCGACCGGCTGCTGGCGGATGGCGTGCCCACGGCCTCCTAACCCGGGGCTGGGAATAGCGCCAGCGGAGACGCTGACGCTACGGTTCTGAATCACGGGCCAGGAGACCCGGGCCACCCCAAACGGCAAGAAATGCGCAGCCCTCAGCAACGCGCGCGGAGCACTGCTGGCCAAAGGCCGCTAGACTCATGACGTAAACCCAACCAAGGCACCCGCATGAAGACCCCGCCTTCCCTCCCGCACGGGCACGAGCCCTCCGAGGCCGAGATCCAAAAACAGGCTTATCACCTCTGGATCGACGGCGGCTGTCTGGAGGGAGTCGAGGTTGATAACTGGCTTGCAGCAAAAGAGTTACTTCAACACCGCCACGGCCATGCCCACGGGTATGCCCCGCGCGGCTCACACCCCGTCCCCTTCGACCCGGCCAAACCCCAATCATGAACGACCTCTCCCTGCCCGTCATCCCTCTCACCATCACCGTCAGCCTCTGCCTCGTCTTCACCTTCGTCGTCTTCTTCCTCCGCGAGCATTCGCGCCGGTTCAGCAACGCTGAGCGTGAATCCCTGCTTCCCTTGGCCGAGGAAACCCCGCGCTTGGCGACCACGGCGCCTGACCATGATCACGGGTCCCATGGCAAAGATTGTGGCTGCCGCTCGGGCCGGAATGTCCCCTGCCACGGCTGCCGGACGCGCCCCACTTCGACCTCCTCCTCCTGATCCCTTCCCCCATGTCCGGCCAAAAAATCACGATCGAATATAACGACCGCGTCGTCCGCCAGTTCCTCCTCGCCACCGTCATCTGGGGTGCGGTCGGGATGCTGGTGGGCGTCCTCATCGCGGCCCAACTCAACTTCTGGCAGCTGAACTTCGCCACGCCGTGGCTGACGTTCGGCCGCCTGCGCCCGTTCCACACCAACGCCGTCATCTTCGCCTTCGTCGGCAACATGATGTTCGCCGGCATCTATTACTCCACCCAGCGGCTGGTCAAAGCCCGCCTCGCCAGTGACTTCCTCTCCTCCCTGCATTTCTGGGGCTGGCAGTTCATCATCGTCTGCGCCGCGGTCACCCTCCCGCTCGGCTTCACCCGCGGCAAGGAATACGCCGAGCTGATCTGGCCCATCAACCTGATGGTGGTGCTCATCTGGGTCGTCTTCGCGGTGAACTTCTTCTGGACGCTCGCCCGCCGCCGCGAACCCGCGCTCTACGTCGCGATCTGGTTCTACATCGCGACCATCGTCACCGTGGCGATGCTCTACATCGTCAACCACCTCTCGATCCCGACCAGCCTGCTGCACAGCTACCCGGTGTTCAGCGGCGTGCAGGACGCGCTGGTCCAGTGGTGGTACGGACACAACGCCGTGGCGTTCTTCCTCACCACGCCGATCCTCGGCATCATGTACTACTTCCTGCCGAAGGCGGCGGAACGCCCGGTGTACAGCTACCGGCTGTCGGTCGTGCATTTCTGGTCCCTCGTTTTCATCTACATCTGGGCCGGCCCACACCATCTGCTTAACACCGCCCTGCCCGGCTGGCTGCAGAACCTCGGCATGACGTTCTCCCTCATGCTCTGGGCCCCGTCGTGGGGCGGCATGCTCAACGGCCTGCTCACCCTCCGCGGCGCCTGGCACAAGCTGCGCACCGATCCCGTCCTCAAGTTCTACGCCGCCGCCGTCACGTTCTACGGCATGGCCACCTTCGAGGGCCCGCTCCTCTCCATCAAGTCGGTCAATGCCCTCGCGCATTACACCGACTGGATCATCGGTCACGTCCATGCCGGCACCCTGGGCTGGAACGGCTTCATGGCCGCCGGGTTGATCTACTGGCTGCTCCCGCGCCTCTGGAACAAGCCGCTGTACTCGACCGCCCTGGCCAACCTCCACTTCTGGATCGGGACCGTCGGCATCCTCCTCTACGTCGCCGCCATGTGGACCAGCGGCATCACGCAGGGCCTGATGCTCAACGCCACCACCGAGCACGGCACCGTCCTCGCGTACCCCAACTTCCTCGACACGCTCAATACCATCCGGCCGATGATGCTGATGCGGGTCATCGGCGGCGGGCTGTATCTCGCCGGCTGGTTCCTCCTCGTTTACAACTTCTACCGCACCGTGAAGGGCGCGGCGCCGGTCAACGGCACCATTGAGGTTTACGACGAGGAGCCCGCGCCGGACGGCAAGCTCAGCCTGGCCGGGACGTTCTTCAGCGCCCCGACCCTCTTCTGGTTCCTCGCCGTCGGCTTCGGCTCGATGTGGATGTTCGGCGCCGACCTCGTCAGCACCACCGGCATCGTCGGGGCCGTCGCCTGCCTGATCGCCGCCTTTGCCCTCGTCCCGTCCCGGAGCAAGGCCTGGGGCGGCTGGTACGAAAAACTGCTGCTCAACGCCCTACCGTTCACCCTGCTGGTTTTCTTCGCCGTCGTCGCCGGCGGGCTGATCCAGATCATCCCGACCGTCCTCGTGCAGAAGGCGAAGAACGTCGAGGACCGCATCCAAACGCCCTACACGCCGCTCGAGCTGGCAGGCCGCGATATCTACGTCCGCGAGGGTTGCTACCTCTGCCACTCGCAGATGATCCGCACCCTGGTGCCGGACATCCTGCGCTACGGCGATTACTCCCGCCTCGGCGAGTCGATCTACGACCATCCCTTCCAATGGGGCTCGAAGCGCACCGGTCCCGACCTCGCCCGCGTCGGCGTCAAATACCCCAATATCTGGCACCTGCGCCACATGGAGGACCCGCGCTCGATTTCGCCCGGCTCCAACATGCCCACCTACCCGTGGCTCCTGTCGCACCGCCTCGACGCTTCCGTGCTGCCCGCGAAGATCAAGGTCCAGCGGCTCCTCGGCGTGCCGTACGGCCCGCTCACCGCCCAGCAGATCTTCGACTCCGTGGACGAGCAGGCCAAGGGCATCGCCAAGGATCTCCGCGCCTCCGGCGGCTATGTGGAATCCGACCAGGAGATCGTGGCCCTGATCGCCTACCTGCAGACGCTCGGCAAGGCCCTGCCGGTCATCACCAAGTCGGCCGCCCACTAATCCCTTCCTCCCTCAGTCCCTCTTCGTCCCATGTTCAAACGCCTCATCCTCGAGGATTCCTCGATCTGGTACCTCATCACGGCCTTTGTCACCGCCGCGACGATCTTCCTGATCATCACCTGGCGCGCCGTGCGCATGCCGCGGGCCGAGGTCGATAAATTCGCCCAGCTGCCCTTCACCACCGACGCCGACGAACGCCATGACCCCTCCGCCTAACCCGCCCCCGACCGACGAGAACGAGCCGCTCCGGCCGCACTCCTTCGACGGCATCCAGGAATACGACAAGCGCCTGCCCAACTGGTGGCTGATGACGCTCTTCGGCTCCGTCGTCTTCTGGGCCGGCTACTGGTTCTACTACGAGCGCGCCCACCTCGGGCATACCAACGCGCAAATCGTCGAGCAGCAGCTCGCCGTCATCGAGGCCGCCCGCCTCGCCAACGCCCCGACCGTGGACGACGCCAGCCTCTGGAAAATGAGCCGCAACCCGGTCTTCGTGGACGCGGGCCGCGCCACCTTCGAAACCACCTGCGTCAGCTGCCACACCAAGGAGCTCACGGGTGCGATCGGGCCCAACCTCGTGGACCAGCTCTGGATCCACGGCGGGCGCCCGACGGAAATCTACACCACCGTCACCGCGGGCGTGCTCGCCAAGGGCATGCCGCCGTGGGGTCCCGTGCTGGGCCCGAAAAAAATTTCCGAGTCGGTGGCGTACATTCTCAGCTACCATCAGGAAGGCGAACCCATCGAGGTTCAGGCCGCGTGGGTCCCTCCCCCGCCGAAATGAAGCATGGCCGCACCGCTGCCCAACCGCGACTTCGTCACCACCATCCGGGATGACGGATCCCGCCCCTTCCTTTTTCCCGCCGACACGCATGGACGCTTTACGACGGCCCGCCGCATCTGGTCGCTGCTGCTGATCGCCTTTTACCTGTCGCTGCCGTGGATCCAGATCAACGGCTACCCGGCGGTGTTCCTCGACATCGCGCAGCGGCGGTTCCACCTGTTCGGGTTGACGCTGGCGGCGCAGGACGTGTGGCTGATGTTTTTCCTGATCACGGGGCTAGGCTTCTCGCTTTTTTTTGTGACGGCACTGTTTGGCCGCATCTGGTGTGGCTGGGCCTGCCCGCATACCGTGTTTCTCGACCACGTCTACCGGCGCATCGAGCGAGCCATTGACGGTGACGCCGTCTCGCGCCGATTGCTGGACGAGGCCCCGGCGAGCGGGGGCAAGCTGTTCAAGCGCGTCTTCAAGCACTCCCTGTACATCCTCGTCTCCGCCGTCATCGCGCACCTGTTCCTCGCCTACTTCGTCTCGCTGCCCGAGGTCTGGGTGATGGTGAGCGCCGCGCCCGCGGCCCACTGGAGCGCGTTTGCCTTTATGGCCGTGTTCACCGGCATCCTCTATTTCAATTTCGGCTGGTTCCGCGAGCAGCTCTGCATCGTCATCTGCCCCTACGGCCGGCTGCAGTCCGCACTCATTGACGACCACTCCCTCGTCATCGGCTACGATACGAAGCGCGGCGAACCCCGCGGCAAGGTCGGCACGGTAGGTGCGGGGGCGTGCGTCGCCTGCAACCGCTGCGTCCAGGTCTGCCCCACCGGCATCGACATCCGGCAGGGCCTGCAGCTGGAGTGCGTCGGCTGCACCGCCTGCATCGACGCCTGCGATGACGTCATGACGCGCCTTCACCGTCCACGCGGGCTCATCCGCTACGACTCGCAGACCGCGTTTGCCGGCAAATCCACCCTCTGGTTCCGGCCGCGCACCCTCTTGTATGGCGTGCTGCTGCTCATCGGCGCGAGTGTCGCCGGCTGGGCGCTGTCCACCCTCCGCCCCGCGAATCTCGGGGTCACCCGGATCGTCGGCGCGCCCTACATCGTCTCGGCGGATTTTGTCCGCAACCAGTTCCTCGTGCGCATTGTGAACAAGCAGAACGGGCCGGCGGAATTCCTGCTCCACCTGGAACACGCGCCCGCCGGCCTCCGCCAAACCGGCCTCGTCGGACCCATCCGGGTTGAGGCCCTGGGCGAGATCGTGCAGCCGCTCGTCTTCCAACAGCTGCGCGCGGACTATCGCGGACCCTTCCTCTTCACGATCGGCATCGCTGACCCCGCCGGCACCTTTCATCTGGAGCGGCAGGTGGAGTTTCTCGGACCAGATGTCCGGCTCCTGCGCGAGGAAGAGGAAGAAAAAAAGGACCACCATGAAACCCGCCACTGAGGGCTCGCTGCCGGCCGGCCGAAGCTCCCTGTGGTGGGTGTTTGTCGCGGCTTTCGTGCTGCAACTGGCGGCGTGGACCGCCTGGTTCATCGTCGCCTCCCACCACCCCGTGGAAGAGGTCCCGCTCGCCACCGCCCCGCGCCGCTGACATGGAACTCGCCGCCGTCAATTCCCCCGCCACCGCGCTCGTGGCCGGCCTCATCACCAGCCTGCATTGCGCCGGTATGTGTGGCCCGCTCGCCTGCGCGCTCATGCCGGCGCAGAATGACCGCTCCGATCCCCACACCGTCAGCACGGTCTACCATGTCACGCGGCTCACAGGCTACATGGTGCTCGGCGCCGTGGCCGGCGGCCTGGGCCGCATGCCCCTCATGTGGGTGACTGGCTCCGCCCTGCGCTGGCTGCCGTGGGTGCTGGTGTTGTACTTTGCCGCGATGGCGTTCCAGTGGGATCGCTTCGTCCCCAAGCCCGCGGCCCTGGGCCGGTTTTCCCTGCTCATCAGCCGTTGGATCCGCGGCCGACCGCGCGTACAAGCCGCCGCCGCGCTCGGTTTCGCAACGCCGCTGCTGCCGTGCGGGCCGTTATATTTTCTCCTCACCCTCGCCTTGCTGTCCGGCTCGGCCCTCCGCGGCGCGGAGTTCATGCTGGCCTTCGGCCTCGGCACCGTGCCCCTGCTGTGGCTCGCGCAATCCCAGTCCGCCTGGATCCGCGCCCGCCTCAACCCCCTCTGGCTCGGCCGCGTGCGGCTCGGCCTGGCCCTCGTGATCGCCGTGGTCATCAGCTGGCGCCTCCGCGCCACCCTGGGTTTCGCCGGGCCGGATCCTTCCACCCTGCTCTGCTTCTGACATGAGCCCCGCCGCCGCCCTCGTCCCCGCTCCCGTCCCTTCGCCCGCCCCGGCCCGGCGGGCGTGCCGGCATTGCGGGGCAACGCTCAACGCGGGCCGCGAGCCGGCGTCCGACTTTTGCTGCGCCGGCTGCTCCTATGTGTTCCGCCTGGTGCAGGAACACGGGCTCGCCGGCTACTACCATCTCAAGGATGAGGTCACCACCCCGGCCGATGCCGCCGTCTTCCAGCCCCGCGACTTCACCTGGCTCGAGACCGCGCAGCAAACCGCCGAGGCGGCGGCGGGCGACCGGCCGCCGGAGCTCACCCTCGACGTCCAGGGCATCTCCTGCGCCGGCTGCGTCTGGCTGATTGAGCGGATATTTGCGCGCCAGCCGGGCGCCCGCGACATCGAGGCCAACGCCCAGCTGGGGCAAATGCACGTGCGCTGGATCCCCGGGAAATTTTCCGCGGCCGACCTCGGCCGGAAACTGCAGTCCTTCGGCTACCTCGTGGGCCCGGCCGGCGAGCGGCCGGCGGAATCGGAGTCCCGTGGACTCGTCCGCCGCATCGGCGTGTGCACGGCCCTCGCGATGAATGTCATGCTGTTCACGCTGCCGGTGTATTTCGGGATGGAGCGGACCTTCACGTATGCGGGGCTGTTCGGCACGCTGTCCCTCGTCTTCGGCACGCTCAGCGTGCTGGTGGGCGGCGGTTATTTTCTCAACCGCGCGGTGCGGGCCATTCGCGCCGGCGTGATCCACATTGACCTGCCCATCGCGCTGGGCATCGCCGGCGCCTATCTCGGCTCGCTCTACGGATGGTTCGCCGGCCGCGAGGAGTTTATCTACTTCGACTTTGTCTCCGGGTTCACGCTGCTGATGCTCACGGGGCGCTGGGCCCAGATGGCCGCGATCGAGCGCAACCAGCGCCAGCTGCTGCACGAGCAGCCCAAGCCGCCCTCGGTGCGCCTCGTCGCCGACGGGGCCGTGCCCCCCGAGCAGCTCGCCCCGGACCAGGGATATTTCTCCGCGGCCGGCCAGACCGTGCCCGTCGACTCCCGGCTCGAGTCCGCGGCGACCGCGTTCTCCCTCGCCTCCATCAACGGCGAAGCCGGCCCCCGCGTCTTCCAGCCGGGTCAGCGGGTGCCTTCCGGCGCGCTCAATGTCAGCCGGGCCGAGGCGCAGCTCACCGCGCTCCAGCCGTGGCGCGACTCGCTGCTCGCGCAATTGCTCGCCCCGGTGACGCGCGCCGGCACGCAACCGGCCGGCCTGGAAAAAATCATCCGCGGTTACCTCATCGGCATCCTCGGCGTCGCCGTCCTCTCGGGCCTGGGCTGGTGGCTGCTCACCGGGGACGCCCTGCGCACCGGTTCCGTCGTCGTCGCCGTACTGGTCGTCTCCTGCCCGTGCGCTATCGGGCTGGCCTACCCGCTCTCCGAGGAAATGGCGACCGTGGCCCTGCGACGGCGCAGCGTGTTTGTGCGCCACGCCGAACTTTGGCCGCGCCTGGCGCGCGTGCGGCAGATCGTTTTCGACAAGACCGGGACCCTCACCCTGGAGACGCCCGTGCTGCAAAATCCCGAGGCGTTGCCCGGCCTGGATCCCATCGCGCGCGCCGCGTTGCTCGCGCTGGTGCGCGACAATCCCCATCCCATCAGCCAGTGCCTGTACGAAAACCTGCTGGGCCAGGGTGCCGGCGAGGCCCTGGCCGGAGGGGTGGAGGAAACCGTGGGCCAGGGCGTGACCCTGAATGCCGCCGGCCATTGCTGGCAGCTGGGCCGGCCAGGTTGGGCCGGATCCGCCCAGGATCCGAACCTCACCACCCCGCCCTTCACGGTCGAGTCGACCGGGACGGGGTTTTGCTGCGATGGCGTCACGCTCGCGTATTTTGTTTTCGCGGACACCGCCCGACCTGACGCGCGGGCGGAACTGGCGGAGTTGAGCCGGCTTGGTTACTCCACCTATATCCTGAGCGGCGACCACCACACCAAGGTCGCCATGTTGGCCACCGAGCTCGGACTGCCGGCGGCGCAGGCGCTCGGGGAACTCACGCCGCAGGGCAAGGCCGACTGGCTCACGCGGCACAGGGCCGGCGAGTCGCTGATGCTCGGCGACGGCGCGAATGACAGCCTCGCCTTCGACCAGGCGCTCTGCCGCGGCACGCCGGTGATCCACCGCGGCCACCTCGCGCAAAAGGCGGATTTCTATTATCTCGGCCGTGGCATTGGCGGCCTGCGCGCCCTGTTCGACGTCAACGCCGTGCGCCGCCGCACCCAGCGGACCATCCTCATCTTTTCCATCGCCTACAACGTGCTCGCCGTCGGGCTGGCGGTGGCCGGCCGCATGAACCCGCTCCTCGCGGCCATCCTCATGCCCCTGAATTCACTGCTGACCCTCGCCCTCGTGACCGGCGGGATGCGGCGCGCCTTCCGGACCTAGGCCGACTGCGGCAGCTTGGCCCGCCACGCTGTCGGCGCCTCGCCGGTAACGCGCCGGAACACCCGGTTAAATTGCGACAGCGACTGGAAGCCCGTCTCGTACGCGACCTCGCTGATGCGCTTGTGCGGGTTGAGCAGGAGGTTTTTCACCTTTTCGATGCGCGTGCGCGCCAGGTACTCCGTGAAGGTCAGGCCGGTCGCCTGCTTGAACATCTTGCAGAAATAAAACGCACTCGTGTTCACCGCGGAAGCCACCTGCTTCAGCGAGACCTCCTCCCCCTGATGCTCGGTGATGAAGAGTTTGGCCCGCTGCACCTTGGGCGATTCCACCTGCTCGGCAGACACCATGAGCTGGTTGCTGAGCATCGCGAGATGCTGGGCGAAGATGGTGAGCAGCCGGATCACCGCCTCGTATTGTTTCTTCGTGAGCACGCGGGTCTGAAAATACGCCTCTTCCAGCCGCTTGAGGTCGGTATGCACCCCGTAATTGATCAGCGCCCGGGTAGTCTTCTTGAATTCCCGCTGGTTTGGCTTGTGCAGGAGAATCTGGCCGGTCTGGAGGAAGGCCACGAGATTTTCCCCCACCCGCACCGGCACGGCGGAATCGCAGAGACCGGCAAAGCATTTCAGGGTCTTCGGCTCCATCTGCGCCTCTTCCTCGACCTTGCGCTGCAGTTGCAGGCAGGCGGAACACGAGTGGTTCGACCGCGCCATCAGGGCACAAAAGGGACTTCCCTTGGGGTCGCCGGCATGCCGCAAATCGAAGGCCTCAATCGCCCGGAGGCTGAAGGGCAGTCCCGTCGCCTCCTGGAAGGCCTTCTGGTAGTCGCGAAAAATGTCCGAGCGCTGGAGCTGCTCGACCAGGACACTACTGCGCTTGGAACGGTCTTCAGGAGTGGTCACTGGCGCAAACCCGTAGCCGTAAAACATTATCCGGCAAATCTTAAACGGCGTTAGCACCGTGCAAACGGCGTGTGGCATTGAACAAAAAATGCCCAGCGTCCGGCCAGCTAATCAGTTGCAATATTTTCCGAGGACAAAATACGCTCACCTGAAAACTCGCCGGTTTCTTCCTCCGGCCGCGAATTTTTCCGCTTCCCTGCCTGGCGCCCACCGCCGCACCTCTGACCCGCTTTTTCGCCATCCCGCGATGCATAACCTCGCTTGGCGTGAAGTCCGCGCCCTGCCGGGCGAACTCGGCCAAGTGACCGAGGCGTGACCAACGGCCAGCTGAAG
>QQNC01000044.1 GCA_003402695.1 Verrucomicrobiota bacterium
ATAATGAGGATGCGGGCCACGCCAGATTGCATGCCGGGAAAAATCGGGCGCAATCTTCAAGTGGGCCCCGCCAGCCCCGCAACCAGACCTCCGCGGGCCCGGGGCACCCCGGCGGGGTGATGATTCCGGGGATTTCGCTTTCCCCCGGCCCGGTTGCTTCGCACGGTGGCTCCCTCCCCCCTGCGCGATGCTGCGAATGTTCTCCCCCGGACTCTGGATCGTACTGCTGATGGCGGCGGGTTCCTCCGTGCTGATCGCGCTACTGCCGGTCCCCACCCGCCCCGGCATGGAGATGTGGGTCTTCGATCCCAATCACGCCAAGATTGCCCGCTACATCGCCGAGGACTGGAACCATGATCATGCGTCGAACCCCGTAACGATCCACCTGATCACCGGCGCCGCCATCCAGTCGCGCATGATGAGCGGTTTCTACTCCGACACCCCCGTCGCCGATCTGATCGAGGTTGAGCGCGGCATGATCGGCCAGGTGTTTGCCGGCCCCGTGAAAGACGTGGGTTTCGTGGAGCTGACCGGCCGGCTCGACCGGGAAAACCTGCGCACCGGCATCAACGGTCCTTCCTTCAGCCCGTGGACCACCCGCGGCCACATCTTCGGCGTGCCCCACGACGTGCATCCGGTCATGCTGCTCTACCGCGCCGACCTGGTGGAGGTCGGCGGAATTGATGTCTCCAAGATCGAGACCTGGGACGACTACTTCCGGGTCATGCGGCCGCTGATGCAGGACTTGGACGGTGACGGCCGCGTCGACCGCTTCCTCCTCAACGCCTCGCCCACCAGTATTTATTATCAGGAAGTCCTGTTGCTGCAGGCGGGCGGCCGGATGTTCGACGAGATGAACCAGCCGACGCTCAGCGAGCCAGTCAACGCCCGCATCATCGCGCGGCTGGCGACCTGGTACGCCGGGCCCGGCCACGTCGCGAGCGAGATCACCCTCGGCGGCGCCTCCTCCATGCGCCTCGTGCGCGAGGGCTACGTCGTGGGCCTGCTGGCGCCGGACTGGTTCGCCGGCAGCATCCGCACCAGCCTCCCGGACATGACGGGCAAGTTTAAGGTCATGCCCCTGCCGGCCTGGGAGAAGGGCGGCCGGCGCACGTCCGTGCTCGGCGGCACCATGCTCGGTATCACCAAGGCCGGCCGCACCCCCGAGGATGCCTGGGCCTTCGCCAAGCAACTCTACCTCTCCCCCGCCACCGCCCAACGCCTCTACGAGGAGGCGCGCATCGTCTCCCCCATCAAGGCCAACTGGCCGGAGCCGTTCTACGACGTGCCCGATCCTTATTTCTGCGGGCAGGCGATCGGGCGGATGTACCTCCAGCTCGCGCCCGACGTCCCGCTCCGGCCGTCTTCACCGTATTACGGCCTCGCCCAGCAGCTGCTGAATCAATCCGTCACCCAGCTCTGCGCGTACGCCGACGACCACCGGCTTTACGACGCGGCCGCCCTCGAGCCGGAAGCCCAGCGACTCCTGAACGAGGCCCAGCGCCAGCTCCAGGCCCAGATGGACCGCAATGCGTTTCTCCTCCCCTCCGCCCGATGAAAAACTCCCGCCTCCACTCCGCCTGGACGCCGTGGATTTTCCTCGCGCCGTTCCTGCTCAGCTTCACGGCCTTCATCGGCTGGCCCGCGGTCCGCTCGCTCATGCTGGCCTTCGAGCAGACGTTCGGCCCCCGGACCACCGCGTTTGTCGGCCTCACCAACTTCCGGTTCATGCTGCATGATCCGTTCTTCTGGACCGCCGTCGGCAACACCGTGCTCTTCACCGTTGCCGCCGTCGTCACGCAGATTCCCGCCGCACTCGGCCTGGCCCTGTTGCTCAACCGCGCCGATCTGCGCGGGCGGCGCCTGTTCCGCGTCATCTTCTTTGCCCCCTCGATCGTGGGCCTGGCCTTCGTGGCCATCATCTACTCCATCATGCTCGAGAAGCGCACCGGCTTCATCAACAGCTCGCTGCACGCGCTCCTGCCCGCGTGGGATCCCGACTTCCCCTGGCTCGAACACTACGTGATGCCCTCCCTGATCCTCGCCGTGCTCTGGCTTTCCGCCGGCTTCTACATGGTCTACTTCCTCGCCGCGCTGCAGAATGTCCCGGGCGAACTCCTCGACGCCGCCAACATCGACGGCGCCAGCCCCTGGCAGCGCTTCCGGCACGTGACGCTCCCCGAGATCCGTCCCGTGCTGAACATCATCCTGCTGCTCGTCGTGACCGGCAGCTTCCAGCTCTTCGAACTGCCGTACCTCCTCTATAACGAGACCAACGGCAACGGACCCGACAACCAGGCCCTCACCATCGTGACCTATCTCTACCAGACCGGTTTCCGCAGCGGCGACCTCGGTTATGCCAGCGCCATCGGCTGGCTGCTCACCCTCGTGCTGGTCGGCCTGGCCCTGCTGCAGCGGCGGCTGACGCAAAAGGAGGAACTGTGAGTCCCGCCCCCGCCCGCCGCCTGCTCCGGCCCACGACGCTCCTGATCTACCTGCTGCTCGGGTTCTTCGCGCTGCTCACCCTCCTGCCCTTCGTCTGGATGATCTGCGCCGCCGTGAAAACCAAGGAGGACTTTTTCACCTCGCAGTTCCTCCCGCGCGGCCCCGGGTTTCTCGGCATCGCCTGGGACCACCTCACGCTGCACCAGTTTGTCCGGCTCTTCCGCGATCTCCCCGTCCCGCGGGCGCTGCTCAACTCGATCTTCTTCGCCTCCGTCGGCAGCGTGCTCGCCACCCTGTTCTGCGCCATGGGCGGCTACGGCCTGAGCAAATTTCAGTTCACCGGCCGCCAAGCCCTCACCACCGCCATTCTCGGGACCGTGGTGTTGCCCGGCGCCCTGCTGCTGGTGCCGCGGTTCGAGACGCTCTACCACCTCGGCCTCGTGGACCGCTACCTCGGCATCTTCCTCCCGGCGCTCGCCCCGGCCTTCGGCCTCTACCTGTTCCGCCAGGCCATGCTCAACAGCGTGCCCGCCGACATCCTCGAGTCCGCCCGCATCGACGGCTGCGGGGAGATCCGCATCTTCTTCCAGATCGTGCTCCCCATCGTCCGGCCGATGATCAGTGCTTACCTCATCATTTCGTTCATCGCCCTCTGGAACGACTACATCACCCCCCAGATCATGCTGCAGTCGCCCGAGCGCCAGCCGCTGTCCGTGGTGATCTTCAGCCTCAAGGGCCTGTACGCCGACGACTACAGCCTGATGCTGGCCGGCACCCTCGTGTCGATCGCCCCGGTCATGCTCCTGTTCTTCCTGCTCCAGCGCGAATTCATCTCCGGCCTCACCAGCGGCGCGGTGAAGGGCTGAGATTGGAACGATCGGAGGTAAGGAGGAAACCCCGCCTTGGCCAAGGCTGCGGCGGGTAGGCGGGAAACCCAGAACCCAACATCCGCTTCCTGGTTTCCTGCTTCCCCCTTCAAAACCTCCGGGTTCAGGTTCTTAACGCCTCGGCAAGATTCTGTACCTTTCCCCGCAAGATTCTGAACGCCACCGCCCCGCTCCGCGGGTAGGATGTTTCCCTCGCTCACCCCATCACCCATCGCCCCTGACCCAATATGAAATCCCCCGCAGACTCCTCCCCCGGCGCCGCTGCCTCGCCCGCCCTCGATCCCCTCAGCCTCACCGGTCAGCGTGAAGCCGCCGCGGCGCGCCGCGCCCAGTACCCCTATCGTTTTCCCACCGACCGCCGCCAGCTCGGCGGCAAGTTCACCGTGAAGGAAAACAGCCGCCGCCTGCTGCGTTTTTTCTATCTCGAACGCCGGCTGATGCACGGCCTCGGCTCTTGGACGCTCACCATCCCCGACTACGAGGTGAAACTCGAGACCGGCCGCCATATTTTCTACCACGCCGACGCCGCCCGGGCCCTCCGCGAGCGCCTCACCGAGCAGGAATACCGCCCCAAGGCCATTGACGGGTACCGCGATCCCGAGATCGACCGCTTCATTGACGAACTGCTCAGCGCGAGCTCCCCCGCCGAACTGCTCGTCGGCGTGCACCAAGTCGTCGGCCAGGCCATCGCCACGACCTACCGCCACCACATTGACGACACCGACCAGGTGACCGACGTCCCGACCATCCGCTGCCTGCGCCGCATCCTCACCGATTACGAACCCATGCTCGCATGGGCGGACAGCGCGGTCGAGGCGTACATGGCCGGCGGCGTGGACGAGGCCGGCCTTTCCACCTGGCGCTGGCACCTCTCCCGCCTGCTCGCCTCCATCGGCGGCATCACCGGCTCCGACCCCCGCGCCGAGGCGCCCAAGCCCCTGCGCATCGACGCCCAGCCCTACGAGCGCGGCACGGTGCCGCGGCGCGACGCGCGCTTCGACACCTTTCACCACACCGGCGACTACGAGGTCGCCGACGGCGCCAAGCGCTTCGACAAGGATTCCTACGAGGCCCTCCGCCTGCGTTTCATCCGCACCCAGCGCGACGAGGTGGACGCCATCGAGGCCTTCGGCACCTTCGTCTGGGACATCCGCTTCAAGGACTTCAACGCCGAGTATGATCTCGCGCGCATCACCTGGGACGAGGCCCGCCACACCGAGATCGGCCACCGGGCCATGCTCGCGTCGGGCTACGATCCCTTCGAGCTGCGCAACCGGCTCACGAGTTCCACCTGCCGCGGCCCGATGGACCCCGCGTTTGCGATGGCCGAGATCAACCTCTTCGGCGAGGTCGGCGTGCTCAAGACCATCAACGAACTCATCGATACCGCCGCCAGCCGCAACGACGAGTTGCTCCGCCACATCTCGGACTACATCCGGGCCGACGAGCGCACCCACGTCCGCAAGGGCACGCGCATCATCGAGGTCATGACCAACCTCGACGCCAAGGCGCTGGAGCTGCGCACCCGCGAGCTGTTCACCGAGTGCCTGGTCAGCCTCGGCGCGATCAAGAACGACATCGACATGAAGACCCTCACCCGCGAGGAGATCGAGCACCTGGTCGGGGAATGACGCGGGCCCAAGCCCGCGTCAGTCGGAGATCGCAGTTCGCCGATCGGAGTTCGGGAGGGGTATTTCCGATCTGCGAACTCCGAACTGCGAGCTCCGGCGGCCTGCTTCCGCCGACCGCGCGCGCCGCGCCGCCCAGGTCACCCCTGGTCCCCCGGGTGCAGCTTCGCCGGCGCCGGGTCCACCTTGCGTTCTTTGCGCCTGAGCCAGGCAAACGGCGCCCACAATTGGCTGATGAACCCGGTGGGCATCGGTTCGCAGATCCCGAAGTTTGTCGGCCAGCGATTGCGCGGCATGTAATACGTGCCAAAGAGCCGGTCCCAGACGGGAAATAGACCGGCGTAATTTTTGTCCCACGCCTCCGGTTCACGCGAGTGGTGCCAGCGGTGAAAGACCGGGGTCGCAATCAGGGAGCGCAGCGGGCCGAAGTCCCAGTTCACATTCGCGTGGAGGAAGATCGCGTAGAAGGTAAAGAAGGGTGCCGTGCTCAGCGTGACCAACGGGTTATACCCGAGCAACAGGACGGGCGTCGCCTGGGCCAGCTTGTTCACCAGGTCATTGACGGGATGCACGCGCAGGCTGCCGAGCCAGTCGAGGTCCTCCGAGCTGTGGTGCACGGCGTGAAACGGCCACCACTGGCCGCGATGAAAGAGCCGGTGCGTCCAGTAGGCAAAGAAGTCCACCAAGAGGTAGATTTGGATGGCCTGCAGCCAGACCGGCTGCCGGCTCAGCGGGCCAAAACCCGTAAACGCCCCCAGCCGCACGTCGTCCAAAGTCGTAACCTGGGCGAAAATCAGCAGCCCCAGGGGCACAATCATCATCACCCGAACCAGCGGTTTCGTGAGCAGAATCGTGACAAACCAATAAACGACATCCGTGAACCAACCGCGCCGGATCACGGGTTGGACGCGGTTGCGGCCGCGGCCGGCCACCCGCTCAATGAGCAGGAAAATCACCGCGAGCACGAGCAGGGTGACAGCGACACCGATGATGGTCTGGTTGGTTTTCATAGGACCGGCGCGAGGGGATTGACTGGGAGACGGCCGAAGCAGGCCGGAAGTTACGGACCGTCCCCGGCGCTTGTGACGCGATGCTTGCCGCGCCGCCCGATTCGCCCTTACTCAGGCGGATTCATGGCCACCACCGTTTTCACCATCGCCAATCAAAAGGGCGGCGTCGGCAAGACCACCACCGCGGTCAACCTCGCCGCCGCGCTGGCGGAGAAGAAGATCCACACGCTGCTGATTGACCTCGACCCCCAGGCCAACGCCACCAGCGCCATCGGCGTCGAGAAGCAGGCCGGCCGGAGCCTCTACGGCCCGCTCCGCGGCGAGGGCACCGCCCTCGAGATGATCACGCCCACCGCCTACGAGCACCTCGCCCTCATCCCGAGCGAGGAGGACCTCGCCGCCGCCGAGATCGAGCTCGCCCAGACGGAGAATTACCTGATGAAGCTCCGCACCGTGCTGGAGACCATCCGCGCCTCCAACGGCTATCGCACCATCATTATCGACTGCCCGCCCGCCCTCGGCATGCTCTCGATGAACAGCCTCGCCGCCGCCGACTGGCTCCTCATCACCCTCCAGTGCGAGTACATGGCCCTCGAGGGCCTCGGCCAGATCCTCCGCAATGTCGAGCGGCTCAAGTCCGCCCACGTCAACGACGGCCTCCAGCTCGGCGGCGTCGTCATGACGATGTTCGACTCGCGCACCAACCTCGCGAAACAGGTCGTGGACGAGGTGAAGCAGCACCTGCCCGACAAGATCTTCAAGACGGTCATCCCGCGCACCGTCCGCCTCAGCGAGGCCCCGAGCTTCGGCAAGCCGATCTTCACCTACGACCCCCACGGCCCCGGCTCCACCGCCTACCGCGCCCTCGCGCTGGAAGTGATCGAGCGTTTCGGCCTGACGGCTACCTGATGTTCGCCTCCCTGACCAAATACCGGCACGCCTTCCTGCTGGGGCTGCAGAGCAACCTCGTCTACCGCGCGAACTTCGCGGTGCGCGGCTTCTTCTCCCTGTTTCACCTCACGGTCGTCTTCATCCTCTGGGGCGCCGCCTACGCCGGCTCGCCCAGCATCGGCGGCTTCAGCTTCGGGCAGACGCTCACGTACTTCCTCGTGATGCTGGTCATGCAGTTCTTCGTCGGCGCGTTCAACGAGGACTACCAGATCAGCGAGGAAATCCGCAACGGCCTGATCAACCAGTTCCTGCTGAAGCCCATCAACTACTTCCTCTACCGCTTCAGCATCTTCGTCGCCGCCCGCCTCGTCACCGGCGTGCTCATCCTGCTGCCGCTGCTCGTCGCCGTGCCCCTGCTCCACGACTACCTCACCCTGCCGCATGACCTGTGGCGGATCGCCCTCGCCGTGCCCGCGATGGCCCTCTCCGCCGTGATCCAATTCAGCATCGCCTACTGCTTCGGGATGCTGACGTTCTGGTTCCTCGACATCCAGGGCTTCGTCATCCTCTCCATGGCCGTGGAGTCCATCCTCGGCGGCCAGATGTTCCCGCTCGACCTGCTGCCCGCCGGGGTCTTCCGGGTCGCGCAGTTCCTGCCGTTTTACTACCAGACCTACTTCCCCGTCGCGATCCTCACGGGCCGCATCCACGACATTGCGGTCGTCTGGCAGGGCCTCGGCATCCAGCTCGGCTGGGTGCTCCTGCTGCTCGGGCTCAACCAGATTCTCTGGACCCGCGGCCTGCGCCGCCACACCGCCGTCGGCGGCTGAGGGAATTTTCGATTCTCGATTTTCAATTTTCGATTCAAACCCCCTCCGCCACCGTGATCGCCCGCTGCCCTGACCAATCGAAAATCGAAAATCAAAATTCGAAAATCCGATGACCCACTACCTGCAAATCTGGCTGGCCAGCGCGCGTTACTCGGTCACGCGCACCCTGATGTTCCGCTTTGATTTTTTCCTCTGGGCCACCGTGGAGCTCTTATGGATGAGCGTGAACCTGCTCCTGATCTCGGTCATCTACGAGCACACCACCTCCATCGCCGGCTGGACCAAGTACGAGATGCTCCTCCTCGTCGGCACCTCGCTGCTGGTCCAGCGCTTCCTCATGGGCTTCTTCTGGAGCAGCATCTTCGAGATGGGCCGCAACATCCGCAGCGGGCATTTCGACTACTTCCTCGCCCAGCCCGGCAATATCCTGTTCATGGCGTCCACGCGGAAAATCGACCTCGACGGCCTGGCGAACTCCCTCGTCGCCATGGGCGTCGTCGCCTACGCCGCACATAAGCTCGGACTCCATCCCTCGGCCTGGGACCTCCTGGCGTACGCGCTGATGATCGTCTGCGGTCTCGCCATCCACTACAGCATGCTCGTGCTCTCCATCTCGCTGGCCTTCTGGATCACCAGCGCGCAGGGCATGGAGGGCATCTATTTCACGCTGTCGGAATTTTCCCGCCTGCCCCGCGAGGCGTTCAAGGGTCTCGCCAGCCTCGCCTTTGTCTGGCTCCTGCCCGTCGTCGTCGTCAGCAACGCCCCCGCCCGCACCCTCCTGCACGGCATCGAGCCGCGCTGGATCCTCGCCCTGGTCGCCGCGGCGTCCCTCTGGCTCGGCGCGGCCATCTTCGTCTTCAACCGCGGACTCAAGCGCTACTCCAGCGCCAGCTCATGAGCGCCGCGCTGATTCAGCTCCAGGACCGGATCGGCTACGCGTTTCGCGACGCAACGTTGCTGGCTACTGCCGTCACGCACCCGTCCTGGTTGCAGGACCACCCCGGCGAGACCGAAACCAACCAGCGGCTCGAGTTCCTGGGTGACGCCGTGCTGCAGCTCGTGCTGACCGAGGCGCTCTTCCAACTTTTCCCTGCGGACCGCGAGGGCGAGCTCAGCCAGCGCCGCGCCTCGCTGACGAAGGGCGTGTTTCTCTTCCAACTCGCGCGCGAACTCGGGCTCGATGCCTGCCTGCGCCTCGGCCGCAGCGAGGAATCCGGCGGCGGCCGCACCCGCGCGGCGGCGCTGGAGGATGCGTTTGAGGCCGTCGTTGGCGCGCTCTACCTCGACAGCGACCTGCCCACCGCCCGCCGCGTCGTGCTGGGCATCTACGGTCCGCTGGCCGATCGGCTCTCCTACGCGACCGCGGACAATCCCAAGGGCCGGCTGCAGGAACGCGTGCAACCCCGCCATGGCAACGACGCGCTCCGCTATGAGGTCACCCGCACCGAGGGCGCTGACCACGCGCGCGCCTACGAGGTCAGCGTGTTTTTGCTCACCCGCCACCTCGGCACCGGCCGCGGCACCTCGAAGAAGCTCGCCGAGGAAGCCGCCGCCCATGAGGCGCTGAAAACCCTCCAGACGGGAGCCAATTCCTAAGCGCGGAAACGCGAAGGGACGGAGGCACGGAAATGTGCTTTTGCCTTTGGCTTGCTTCGCGTTTCCGTTCTTCCGCGTTTCCGCGATCTTCCGATGTCTTCCGTCCCCCCGCGTCACAAGCTGACCGGCGTCTGCCCGCCGGCCCGCGGCGCGGTCGTCGCGGAACTCGCGCGCACCCATGCCGCGCCCGTGTGGCTCGTCGTGGCCGAGGACCTGAAGGCCGCCGAGCAGCTCGCCGAGGATATCGCGTTTTTCTCCGCCGCCTCAGGCCATCCGCGGCCGCTGCACGCCCTCGTTTTCCCCGAGTCCATGCGCGACAGCCGGGACATGCGCGAGGCCTTCGCCGCCTCCAGTGAGCGCGTCACCGTGCTCTCCCGCCTCCGCGCGACGCGCGCGCTCACGGCTGCGCCCGACACGCTTGTGGTCGTCACGACGCCGGCCGCCCTGCTCCAGCCCGTGCCCGCGCTCGAGGAATTCACCGCCCGCGAATTCACCCTCGCCCGCGGCCAGAAACAATCCTTCCAGGGCCTGCTCGAGCAGCTCCAGTCGCTCGACTACGATTCCGAGGCCGTCTGCGAGGCCCCCGGTCACTACGCCATCCGCGGCGGCATTATTGACGTTTACCCGGTGACCGCCAACCAGCCCTACCGGCTCGACTTCTTCGGCGACGAACTCGAGGAAATCCGCGAATTTGACCCCGTCACCCAGCGTTCCGGCGCCAGCGTGGGCCGCATCACGCTCTCCGCCTCGCCGCGCGTGCGGCTGGCCGAGTCCACCACCGGGATCGCAGACTACCTGTCCACCCGCACGCACCTCGCCTTCATCGAACCCGCCTCGCTCGAGGAAGAATTCAGCTCGTTCGCCCGCGAGGGGACCAACGGCCTGACGCCCCTGCTCGCGCGCTGCGCCGCGGCGTTCGGCATCAGCGACCTCGACGAAGCCAGCGCGCTCTTTGATCCCGGCCACGCCGAGGCGACCTGGGACACCGAAAGTCTCGCCCACCACCGCACCTACCCCGAGGGCGCCCTCGTCGCGCAGGAACGGCTGCAGGTCGAGGAGGACGCCCGGCTGAAATTCCTCCTGCAGGTCTCCGCCTGGCGCAAGGCCGGGTACGACATCGCGCTGGTCACCGGCAAGGAGGGCGAGGAACAGCGCATCAAGGAAATCCTCGCCGAGCGTCCCGCGCTCAAATCCATCCGCCCCCGGTTTCTCCGCGGCACCTTGAACGAGGGCTTTCGCATCACCGGCCGCGCCTCCGCCGCCCTCGGCTGGCTCGATCCCGGCGCCACCGGCCTGGTGGTCGTCACCGAAACTGAAATCTTCGGCCGCCAGCGCCAGCGGCGCCCCACCCTCAACCCCCGCGCCATCGCCCAGCGCGCCCAGATCGACCAGCTGCTGGACTTCTCCGAGCTGGTCGAGGGTGACTTCGTGGTGCACTTGCAGCACGGCATCGCCCTGTACCGCGGGCTCACGAAACTCGACACCGCCCAGGGCCTGCGCGAGGTCATCTCGCTCGAGTTTGACGACCACGTCACCCTGCATGTGCCGCTGCAGGAATCGCACCTTATCAGCCGCTACGTCGGCCTGAGCAAGACCAAGCCCCAGCTCGGCCGCATCGGCTCCGGTCGCTGGGAAAAGGCCCGCAAGGCCGCCGAACTCGCCACCATTGACCTCGCCGCCGAGCTGCTCCGCATCCATGCCGCGCGCGAGGCCCAGCCGGGACACCAATTTTCCCCCGACACGACGTGGCAGAAGGAGTTTGAGGCGTCGTTTCCGTTCACCGAGACCCGCGACCAGCTCAAGGCCATCGGCGAGACCAAGGCCGACATGGAAAACACCCGGCCAATGGACCGGCTGATTTGCGGCGACGTTGGGTTCGGCAAGACCGAGGTCGCCATCCGCTCCGCGTTCAAGGCCGTCCAAGGCGGCCGTCAGGTCGCCGTCCTCGTCCCCACCACCGTCCTCGCCCAGCAGCACCTTAACACCTTCCGCGAGCGCATGGCCGGCTACCCCGTCGCCGTGGAAATGGTCAGCCGCTTCCGCACCCCGGCCGAGCAGAAGCAGATTCTCACCGCCACGGCCGCCGGGCAGGTGGACATCCTGATCGGCACGCACCGGCTGCTGCAGCGCGATGTCGTTTTTCAGGAACTCGGCCTCGTCGTGATCGACGAGGAGCAGCGCTTCGGGGTGAAACACAAGGAGCGCTTCAAGGCCATGCGCGCCACCGTGGACGTGCTCTCGATGAGCGCCACGCCGATCCCCCGCACGCTCTACCTCGCCCTCACCGGGGCGCGCGACCTGAGCGTGATCGAGACCGCGCCCACCAACCGCCATCCGATCCAGACGATCGTCAAAACCTACGACGAAAAGCTCGTCGTGGACGCCATCCACCACGAGATCCGCCGCGGCGGCCAGGTGTTTTACCTGCACAACCGCGTGCAGACCATTGATATCGTCGCCTCACAGCTGCGCACGCTCCTCCCGGGCATCACCATCGGGGTCGGCCACGGGCAGATGAACGCCGACCAGCTCGAGGAAATGATGACGGAGTTCGTCGCCGGCCGCTACCAGGTGCTGGTGTGCACCACCATCATCGAGAGCGGACTCGATATCCCGAACTGCAACACGATCATCATCGAGGGCGCGGACCGCTTCGGCCTCTCGCAGCTCTACCAGCTCCGCGGCCGCGTCGGCCGGTTCAAGCACCAGGCCTACGCCTACCTCCTGCTCCACCGCCACACCCGCCTGCTCGACCTCGCCCGCCAGCGGCTCACCGCCATGCGGCAGCACACGCAGCTCGGCGCCGGCTTCCGCATCGCGATGCGCGACCTCGAGCTGCGCGGCGCGGGCAATCTCCTCGGCGCCGAGCAAAGCGGCCACATTGTCGGCGTCGGCTTCGAACTCTACTGCCAGCTCCTCCGCCAGTCCGTGGCCCGGCTGAAGGGCGAAAAGACCGCCGCCGCCATCCGGGCGAACGTGAAACTCGATTTTGTTTTCGTCGGCGAAAGCAGTGGCACCCGCGGCGCCCCGGCCCGCGGACGCCATGAGGACAGCTACACGGCCATCAAGGACGCCGAAAACCAGAACGGAGCCCCCGAGGTCGCCCATATCCAGGCCCGCATCCCCTCCAGCTATCTCGGCGAGGCCCGGCTGCGCATCGATTTCTATCGTAAACTGGCCCTGGCCGACACGTTGCCCGTGCTGAAGCAAATCAGCAGCGACCTGAAAGACCGGTTTGGCAAGTTTGGCGACGAGGTAAAGGCTCTCCTGCTGGTTACAGAAATCCGCATTCGGGCGGAACAAAAAGGCATCGTTTCCGTCGAAACCGAATCCACCCGTTTGAAGTGTCTGCGCAACAGCGGCCGCCGGGACGACTGGGTCCAGGTCGGCACCCGGTTTCCAAGGTTGACCGCCCCCCGCCCCCTTCTACGGTTAAGTGAAATCGTCTCATTTTTGAACAACCTGCCCACGCCATGATGTTAGGCCGCCGCCTCGCCCTCACCTTCCTTGCCACCGGACTCATTTCGACCGGATTCGCGCAATCCGCCGCCAACGACGGACTGAACCTGCGCTTCGCCAATGGCATCGCGGCCATCGCCGAGGAGAAGGTCATCACCGTGGACGACGTCCGCCGTGAAATCTCCCCGCTGATCCCGCAGCTGCAGCGCGAGGCCAAGAACGAGAAGGAATTCAACGAGAAGCTCGAGGCCCTGCAGGATGACGTCATCCAGCAGCTGATCGACCGCGTCCTCATCGTGAAGGAGTTCCGCAAGGACGAGAAGAAGCACATCCCGGTCAGCTTCATCGAGAACCGCATCGCCGAGATCCAGAGCACGCAGTTCGACAACGATCGCTCCAAGTTCCTCGCCTACCTGCGCGGCCGCGGCATCACCCTGCGCGACTACCACCGCGAGGTCGAGGAGGACACCATTTACCAGTACATGCGCCAGCAGCAGCGCAAGTCCCAGAGCGTCGTCAGCCCCGTGCGCATCGAGACGTTCTACAAGGAAAACAAGGACCGCTTTTACCAGGAGGACAGCGTCCACCTGCGCCTGATGCAGTTCACGCACGCCAACAACGAGACCGACGCCGAGCTAAAGGCCAAGGGCGACATGGTCCTCGCCCGCATGAAGGCCGGCGTGAAGTTCGAGGACCTCGCCAAGGAGTTCAGCCAGGACTCCCGCCGCAACAAGGGCGGCGACTGGGGTTGGGTGAAGCGCTCCGATTTCCGCAAGGAATTTACCGACATCGTCTTCAACATGAAGAAGGACCAGTGCTCCGACCCGGTCGTCCTTCCCGAGGGCGTGTTCCTCCTCTACGTGCAGGACCGCAAGTACGCCGGCATCCAGCAGCTGGATGACGTCCGCGACCAGATCGAGCGCATCCTCGTGCAGCAGATGGGCCAGATCAGCCAGGAAAAGTGGCTGGAGCGCCTCCGCCGCAATGGGTACGTGAAGCACTTCTGAGCGCAGTAAGCGCTCAGCTGCTACCGCTTACTTTTTGATCCCGATCTTCTCCGGCGGGTTCTTCGCGTTCGGGCAGGAGTCGATCCAGACGCCCTCGGGGCGCGCCCACTCCACCGCATTGGCGATGACCTTGCGGACATTCTTGTCGAGGTACGTCGGGTAGGTCTCGTGGCCGGGGCGGAAATAGAAAATCTTCCCGTTGCCGCGCCGCCAGCAGCAGCCGCTGCGGAACACCTCGCCGCCCTCGAACCACGAGATGAACACCTGTTCCTCGGGCGCCGGGATGGCGAAGGGCTCGCCGTACATTTCCTCCTGCGGGAGCTCGAAATACGTGCCGAGCCCCTGCGCGATCGGGTGACCCGGGTTGCAGACCCACAGGCGCTCCTTCTCGTCGGCCTCACGCCACGTCAGCGAGCAGGTCGTGCCGAGCAGGCGCTTGAAGATCTTCGA
>QQNC01000045.1 GCA_003402695.1 Verrucomicrobiota bacterium
AGCGTATCACCCATCGGCGTGGCCGCCACGCGGCGCTCGGTGAGGATGAGCGACTTCGTCAGCTGGAAACGCGGTTTTGCGAGCGTGAGACTGTAGCCTTTGCCCGCCTGCAGCGGCAGCCGGATCTCGAGTCCCTTGACCATGTCCGGGGACCAGGAACCGGCGGCGAGGACAAACTCATCCGCGGTCAGTTCTCCCGCCGTCGTGTGCACGGCGGCGATTCGGCCACCCTCCGTGCGCCAGCCATTGACGCTCGTCGTCCAACGGAAGGTCACGCCCAGTTGTTTCAGCAGGCCGATCAGCGCGGGAATAAATTTCCGCGGCGAGAGGTGGGCGTCGATGGGAAAGTAGACCGAGCCGGCGACGTCCATCCGGGCGCCGGGTTCCAGCGCGGCGGTCTGCTTCGCGTCGAGCACCTGCGCCTCGACGCCGAGTTCGTTGGCCAGTTGCGCCAGGCCGTGCGCCTCGTGATCGAGTCCTGCCTGGGTTTTGCAGAGGTTGAGCAGGCCCTCCTGCTTGAGCTCGAAGCTATTGCCCGTGAGATCGGCCAGTTCAACGAAGAGCTTCCGCCCGCCCACGGAAAGGTCGCGCAGCACGGGCGCGGCGCGGACGGTGTGCTCGGGCGTGCAGGCGCGCGCGAACAGCCAGCCCCAGCGCATCAGGTCGGTGCTGAGGCGCGGCTTGATGTAGAACGGGCTGCGCGAGCTCAGCATCCATTTGAGGCCCTTCCACACCATGCCGGGGGCCGCCAGAGGGATCACGTGGCTGGGTGAGATGTAGCCGGCGCTGCCCTGGGCGCAGGAGTCCGCGCCCTCGGCGTTGCGCTCGACGACGGTCACGTTCCAGCCGTCCCGGGCGAGGTAGTAGGCGCAGCTAAGACCGACGATGCCGCCGCCGCACACGATCACAGATTTCGCGACTGAGCTCATGAATTTTTAAGCGCGAAGGGACGCGAAGCGACGCGAATGCTCGAAACCCGAATTACTGAAGCCAAACAGAATCTGTCCGTAGTTTTCATTCGCGGGCAGTCGTGTTCATTCGCGGTCAAAATCAACGGATCCCCCAGCAAAACGGGTCGCGCGGGTCGAGCAGCAGGGTTGTTTCCGCGGTGACAAAGGCCGTGCCCGTGATCGTCGGTTCGACCTCACCCTTCGCACGGTCGAGCCAGCGGTAGTGTCCCGTAAATCTGCTGCCGATCACGCTTTCCTGCACCCAGGCGGCGCCCTCGGCGAGTTTGCCGTCAGCGGCGAGGCAGGCGAGTTTGGCGCTCGTACCGGTGCCGCAAGGTGAGCGGTCGTAGGCCAGGCCCGGGCAGAGGACAAAATTCCGGCTGGGCGCGCCGGGTTGGGGCGACGCGGCAAAGAGCTCCACGTGGTCCACCGTGGGGAAACCCTGCGCGTTGACCGCCTGGAGCACCCGCACCGTGTAATCCATGAGCTGCGGCAGGTGGGCGAGGGAGAGGTTCAATCCGTGTTGCTCGACGAGAAAGAACCAGTTGCCACCCCACGCCACATCGCCTCGAACCTCGCCGATGCCAGGCACGTTGATGGCCACGGCCTTGGCCTGGCGATAGCTGGCGACGTTATTGACGGAGACTTCGCCCGTGGCGTGCAACTCGGCGGTGACGACACCCACGGGCGTGTCGATTTTCACCACGCCCGGGGTGATTTTCCCGAGATGCGCCAGCGAGGCGACCAGTCCGATGGTGCCATGGCCGCACATGCCGAGATAGCCGGCGTTGTTGAAAAAGATGACGCCGAAGGCGCAACCCGCCGCCTGGGGCGGCACCAGCAGTGCGCCCACCACGGGATCGGAACCGCGCGGTTCACAGACGATGGCCGTGCGCCACGCATCAAATTTTTCCCGAAAGCGCCCCACCCGCCCGCTCAGCGGGCCCGTCCCGAGGTCGGGGCCGCCCTCCAACACCAGCCGCGTGGGCTCACCCCCGGTGTGGGAATCGATGAGGCGGACGCGCTGGGGACCGAGCATGGGGGAATTCCATGGGCCGCAGGCCAAAAAGCAACGCCGGGCTCGGGTGTCGGGCGGGATCGCTGTTTCCGCCGGGTTCGATGTAGGTTGCGCGCTGGCGCACCACGTTGCCCGCCAGCGGGCAACCTACGTAAGGCGGGATCGGGCGATCCCGCCCTACAAAACAAAGCCGGCTCCGTTTGCGCGGAGCCGGCCGGTAACTTTTAAGGTCGTGACGTTGCCTCAGAGGGCGGAATCGCCGCGCTCGTCGGTGCGGATGCGCACCACGTCCTCGATTGGCATCACGAAGACCTTGCCGTCGCCGATTTTGCCGGTCTTGGCGGATTTGACGATGGCGGCGACGGCCTTGGCGACGGCGTCGTCGGCCACGCCGATCTCGATTTTGACCTTCGGCAGGAAGTCCACCGTGTATTCGCTGCCGCGGTAGATCTCGGTATGGCCCTTCTGGCGGCCGAAGCCCTTGACCTCGGTGACGGTCATACCCTCGACGCCGACTTCCGCCAGCGCCGTCTTCACTTCCTCGAGTTTGAACGGCTTGATGATTGCAATGATGAGTTTCATGTCAGGATGGGTTGGAGGTTAGCTGGCGTAGCCTTCTTCGCCGTGTTCGTTGATGTCGAGGCCCTGGCGCTCGACCTCTTCGGTCGGACGGAGGCCGATGGTGACCTTGACGAGGTAGGCGATGACCAGGGTCGCAACGAGCGCGAGCACCAGCGTGAGGCCGATGGCCTTCAGCTGTGCGGACCAGAGGCCGCCGTCCGTCACCAGCTTCGCGAGGCCGTTCTTCACGGCCGGCGCGCCGGTGAGGTTGGAATTGACCGCGGCGGTCGCGAGGACGCCAGTGATGAAGGCGCCCAGTGTGCCACCGACAGCGTGGACGCCGAAGGTGTCGAGGGCGTCATCGTAGCCGAACTTCGCCTTGAGCTTGGTGCAGGCCAGGTAGGGCACGACCGCGGCGAGGACGCCGATGATGACGGCGCCGGTGCTGTTGACGAAGCCGCACGCCGGCGTGATGACCACGAGACCGGCGACGGCGCCGGAGCAGAAGCCGAGGATGGAGGCGTGACCGCGGAAGATCCGCTCGACCGCGCCCCAGGTGAAGGCGGCCACGGCGGTGGCGAGCGTGGTGGTCGTGAACGCGTTGGCGGCGACGCCGTCGGCGGCGACCGCGGAGCCGGCGTTGAAGCCGTACCAGCCGACCCAGAGCATGCCGGTGCCGACCATGCAGAGCACCATGCTGTGCGGGGCCATCTTTTCCTTCCCGAGGCCGACGCGCGGCCCGAGGATGATGCAGAGGAGGAGCGCGGACCAGCCGGAGCTCATGTGCACCACGGTGCCGCCGGCAAAATCGATCGCGGGGATCCTGGCGTCACCGTTCCAGACGCCGTTCATGAGGCCGCTGGAGCCCCAGACCATGTGGGCGAGCGGGAAGTAAACGACGAACATCCAAACCGTGACGAAGGCCAGGATGGCCGAGAATTTCATGCGCTCGGCGATGGCGCCCACGATCAGGGCGGGCGTGATGATCGCGAACATCAGCTGGTACATCGCGAAGACGTTCTGCGAGACCCAGTACGCGTAGTTGGTGTTGGGCGCCGAGGTGACATCCTTGAGGAAGAAATATTCCGTGCCCCCCACGTACGGACTGTTGAAGTTGGAGCCGAACACGAGGCTGTAGCCGAAGGCCCACCAGAGGATCGTGACGAGGCCGGTGATACCCAGACATTGGGCGAGCACGGACAGCACGTTCTTCTTCCGGACGAGGCCGCCGTAGAACAGCGCGAGGCCGGGCAGCGTCATGAAGAGGACGAGCGCGGAGCTCGTCATCATCCAGGCGTTGTGGCCGGGGCCGGCAACGCCGGTCAGACTTTTACCGGGATCGGTGTTGTTCACGTAGGCCTCGAGGGCCGAGATGCGTTCATCCGAAGTGGGAGCCGCAGGGGCAGCCGGAGCTGCGGTCTGGGCTACGGCGGTCAGGCTGAGATAACAGGCCAGACCCGCGAACAAGGCAGTGCGAAGCAGACGCTGGGGAGTGTGCATGGTCAGCGGCATTTAAGCAGTACCCATGCCACCCGCCCCGGCAGCCGCGTCATCACCCCAAAAAAAAGGGCCGGCCCCCTTGCAGGAGCCGGCCCAAAATAATTCGGAAGATACGCTCAGACAGCGGCTTCGCCGCGCTCGTCGGTGCGGATGCGCACGGCCTCATCAATCGGCAGTACGAACACCTTGCCGTCGCCGATTTTGCCGGTCTTGGCCGCCTTGACGATGGCGTCGACCGTCTTGGTCTTCATCTCATCGGCCACCACGATCTCGATCTTCACCTTTGGCAGAAAATCCACGGTGTACTCGCTGCCGCGGTAGATCTCGGTGTGCCCTTTCTGGCGGCCGAAGCCCTTGACCTCGGTCACCGTCATGCCCTCAACCCCAACCTTGGCGAGGGCTTCCTTCACTTCCTCGAGTTTGAACGGCTTGATGATGGCGATGATTAGTTTCATGGGATGGGATCTCTGGCGCGATTGGATAGGCGAAGGCCGGACGGCGCAAGCCCGCGTTACTCGGGCATCACCGTCTGGATATGGAGCTCCTTGAGCTGCTTGGCCGTGACCGGCGTCGGGCTCTGGGCCATGAGGTCCTGCCCTTTCTGCGTCTTCGGGAAGGCGATCACGTCACGGATGCTCGTCGTGCCGCAGAGCAGCGCGACCATGCGGTCGAGGCCGAAGGCGATGCCGCCGTGCGGCGGGGCCCCGAAGGTAAAAGCCTTGAGCATGTAGCCGAAGCGGCTCTCGACCACGTCGGCCGGGATCTTGAGCACGTCCTCAAACACTTTTTTCTGGAGCGCCGGCTGGTGGATCCGGATCGAGCCGCCGCCGAGCTCCATGCCGTTGAGCACGATGTCGTAGTGCTGGCCGCGGACCTTCTTCGGGTCGGTGTCGAGCAGCGGAATGTCCTCGATCACCGGCGAGGTGAACGGGTGATGCGTGGCGACGTAGCGGTTCTCCGCCTCGTCGTGGGTCATCAGCGGGAAATCCACCACCCAGAGAAACTGCCAGTCATCGGCCCGCAGCGTCAGCAGGCTGCGCTTCTGCTGCAGGGCCGCCGCCTCGAGCCGCAGCCGGCCCAGGATGGCGCAGGCCTTCTCCCACGGCGCCGCCGCGAAGAACACGATGTCGCCGTCCGCGATGCCGAGCTGCGTGGTGAGCGCGGCCTTCTCGGCGTCGGAGAAGAATTTCACGATGGGCGACTTCCATTCGCCGCCCTCGACCTTGATGAAGGCGAGGCCCTTCGCGCCGAGGGATTTCGCAATCTCCTCGAGGGTCTTCGTCTCGCCCTGCGTGAGGTCGGCGAGACCCTTGGCGTTGATCGCCTTGATCACCCCGCCGCTGGCCACGGTGGACGAGAAGACCTTGAACGCGGAGGCCCTGAAGGCCTCCGAGAAGTCCGCGAGCTCCATCGCAAAGCGCACATCGGGCTTGTCCACGCCGTAGCGGTTCATCGCGTCGTGGAACGTCAGCCGCGGGAACGGCGTCTTCAGCTCCGTGCCGAGCACGTCGAGCCAGACCTTCTTGAGCATGCCCTCGAAGAGGGAATAGATGCCCTCCCGGTCGATGAACGACACCTCGACGTCGATCTGGGTGAACTCCATCTGGCGGTCCGAGCGCAGGTCCTCGTCGCGGAAACAGCGGGCGATCTGGAAATATTTCTCCACGCCGGCGACCATGAGGATCTGCTTGAACTGCTGGGGCGACTGCGAGAGCGCGTAAAACTGGCCCGCGTGGATGCGCGACGGCACGAGGTATTCGCGGGCCCCCTCGGGGGTGCTCTTGAACAGCGCGGGCGTCTCGACCTCGATGAATTCCTGCGCGTCAAAGTAGTCGCGCACGGACTTGGCGGCCCGGTGGCGCACCTGGAGGTTCTTCCGCATCTTCGGCCGGCGGAGGTCGAGGTAGCGGTATGTCAGGCGGAGGTCCTCGTTGACCTTGTCCCCGCCAACATCGTCGAGCGGGAACGGGGGCGTCTCGGAGACATTCAGCACCTCGAGGGCCTCAGCTGCGACCTCCACCTCACCCGTGGGGAGCGTGGCGTTGACCGTGCCCGCGGGGCGCGGCACGACCTTGCCCCCGATGGCGATGACCGACTCCGGCTTGAGGTGCGCCGCGGCGGTGCCGAGGGTCGCGTTGTCCTTGGGGTCGAACTTCACCTGCGTCAGGCCCTTGCGGTCGCGCAGGTCGATGAAAATGATGCCGCCGTGGTCGCGGATGGAATCCACCCAGCCCAGCAGCGCGACGGTCGCGCCCAGGTCGGACTTGGTAAGCTGGGCACAGTGATGGGAGCGTTTCATGGGCACGGAGGGGCCAGATAAGCCGACCGCCCGGCCCCGGAGCAACCAGAATTTGGGGTGCTATGACACAAGCGGCCGGGTGGCGGGCGGGCCCAGTCCAGCACTCACCCTCCCCTTCCGGGCTATGTGACGCCGAATCCTGCGGGCCCAGTGACGTGCCCGCCCACCGGGGCGGCTTATTCGAGCTCGTCCGCCAATCGGATCAGGGACTGGCCGAGTTCCCGGGCGGCGTCCGCCGACAGCTCCACGGGCTCGCCAAACGTCGCGGCGGCCTTGAGCCGGATCACGCCGTTCGTCTGGTCTATCTCGAGGGTCAAATCATCCGCATCGGGTGAGTTCATAGTCGGTCGGTCTCCTTGGGAATCGGGGCTTCGTAAGTGATGCTGAGGGTCGCGTTGCCGGGGCGCAGCGGTTTCCATTTCAGCCGGATGACGGTCTGGACCGCCTTCCAAGTGAGCTCGATGGATTCCGAGCTCGTGGTGGAATATTCCAAGCCGTACTTCCGGCGCAGCAGGTCGCGAAACATCTCGAAGTCCTTCATCAGGATCTCCCCCGTTTCCGTCAACGCCACCGCCACCAACTGCTCGTGCTTGAAAAAGAACTTCACCGTGAACCGGTGGCCCGCGATGACCGTCTGATCGAGTTCGAGGAGTTCCGTCCCCCGCCCGGCGGGCAGCTCGGCCGCCGGGTCGGCCTCATGCGCCTCCGGGAAAAGTTTCCTTACTTCCTCCAACAGCAGGCCCGCGCGGGTGTCCGGCCAGAGGGCCTGGGCGGGCAGCGAACCCGCCAGCAGGCCGAACAGCAGACCGAGGAGGATGGGGTAACCGGGCTTCACTTTGGCCTCAGGCCGGCAACACCAGGTTTTCGCCGGTCATTTCCGCCGGCTTCGGCAGCCCCATCAGCGCGAGCAGGGTCGGCGCGATGTCCGCCAGCCGGCCGCCCGGGCTCAGCTTGGTTTTCCCGACCACGAGTCCCTCACCCACCACAAAAACCTCCACGAGGTTCAGCGTGTGCGAGGTATGCGGCGCGTTGTGGGCGAAATCCCACATCTGCTCGGCGTTGCCGTGGTCCGCGCAGATGAGGGCCTTGCCGCCCACGCTCGCGAGCGCGGCCAGCAGCTCGCCCACTCCGCGATCGGCCGCCTCCACGGCCTTGATCGCCGCCGGCAGCGAGCCGGTATGGCCGACCATGTCGGGATTGGCGTAGTTCACGACGAGAAAGCCATACTGGCCGGAAAGAATTGCCGCCTTTGCGAGCGCCGTCACCGCCGCGGCCGACATCTCGGGCTCCAGGTCGTAGGTCGCGACCTGCGGGCTCGGCGGACACGCCCGCTCCTCGCCGGGAAACGGCGCACTGCGATAATTATTGAAGAAAAACGTCACGTGCGGGTTCTTCTCCGTCTCCGCGCAGCGGAACTGCGCGATACCCGCGTCGCTCACGACCTGGCCGAGGATGTTTTTCAACGCCGGCGGCTTCATGGCCACGACGTGCACCGGCAGGCCCGTCTCGTACTCCGTCATCGTCGCATAATAGAGGTCGAGCTTCGGGCCGCGGTCGAAGCCCTTGAAATCGTCGAGGACGAACGCCTTCGTGAGCTCGCGCGGACGGTCGCCGCGATAATTGTAGAACAGCACCGCGTCGCCGTTCGCGATCACCGCCCCGGGCTGGCCCGGGGCGCCGAGGACCGCGGTCGGGGCGACAAACTCGTCGCCTTTCTGCGTCACCGTCAGCGGGGCGTCGTAGTACTGCTGCACCGCCGCCGCCGCGTTCGGCGCCGTCGCGACCGCCTGGCGGCCGGTCAGGAGGTCATAGGCTTTTTGCACCCGTTCCCAGCGGTTGTCGCGGTCCATCGCCCAGAAGCGCCCGCAGACCGTGGCGATCCGGCCGACGCCGATCTTTTTGCACTCGGCCTCCACCTGTTGCACATAGCCGAGTCCGCTCTGGGGCGGCGTGTCGCGGCCGTCGGTGAAGGCATGGATGAACACCTCCTTGATGCCGTCCTCCTTTGCCTGCCGCAAGATGCCGTAAAGGTGCTCCAGCATGCCGTGCACGCCGGCGTCGGAGACGATGCCCATGAGGTGCAGGCGCGAGGAACGTGTCTTCACCCGGTCCACCAGCCCGCGCCAGGCGGGGTTGGTGGCGAGGCGTTTTTCGGAAAACAGCTTGTTCAGGCGGACGAGCTCCTGGTCCACGATGCGGCCCGCGCCGATGTTTTCATGGCCGACCTCGCTGTTGCCCATCACGCCGTCGGGCAGCCCGACATCGAGCCCGCTGGCCGCGATCAGCGTGTGCGGATACCGGGCCTGCAGGGCGTCGTCACAGGCCTTTTTCGCCAGGAAAACGGCATTGACCGGGTTCTGGGCCGGATCGGGATTCTTGCCCCAGCCATCACGGATGACGAGGAGGACGGGTGTGCGGGTCGTGGCCATGGCGGATGAAGGCGTAACAAACGCGCTTCACTGGATTTGACAACACTTCGCGTTGCGCCGACGAATTTGCCCACCATGGCCCAACGCGCAGTCCTCCTCGTCAATCTCGGCTCGCCCGATTCACCTTCCGTGCCCGATGTGCGCCGTTACTTGCGGGAATTTCTCGGCGACGAACGCGTCCTCGACCTGCCCGCCGCGGCGCGCTGGCTCCTGCTCGAGGGCATCATCCTGCGCACCCGCCCGAAAAAATCCGCCGAGGCCTACGCCACGGTCTGGACCAAGGCAGGTTCCCCGCTCGTCGTGACTTCCCGGCAGGTTCAGGCCTCCCTGGCCGCCGCCCTCGGGCCCGACACCCCGGTCTATCTCGCGATGCGCTACGGCAACCCTTCCATCGCGAGCGTGGTCGCCCAACTCGCCGCCGACGGGGTGAAGGAATTGCTGCTGTTTCCCCAGTACCCCCACTATGCCATGTCCTCGTGGGAGACGGTCGTCGTTCGCGTCATGGAGGAAATCGCGCAGCAGGCGACCGGCATCCGCGTGACCACGGTGCAGCCGTTCTACGCCGACGCCGACTACATCGACGCCCTCCATGCGGTCGCCGCCCCTTACCTGGCGGAGGGCTATGACCACCTGCTGTTCAGCTACCACGGGCTGCCCGTGCGGCACATGCGCAAGGCCGACTCCTCGCGCGCGCACTGCATGACAGTCGCCGACTGCTGCCTGACCTGCTCGCCTGTCCACGCCACCTGCTATCGCGCGCAATGCCTGGCCACCACGCGGGCGCTCGCGGCGCGGGCCGGCCTCGATCCCGCGCGGCATTCGGTCTCGTTTCAATCCCGCTTGGTCGGCGAGCCCTGGCTGGAGCCGTTCACCGACGTGGAATTCGCCCGCCTGCCCAAGGTCGGGGTGAAAAACCTCCTCGTGATTTGCCCCGCCTTCGTGACCGACTGCCTGGAAACACTGGAGGAAATCGCCGGACGCGGGCGCGAGGAATTTATCGCGGCGGGCGGTGTCACGTTCCGGCAAATTCCCTGTCTGAACCATCACCCGGCGTTCATCGATTTTCTCGCCAAACGGACGCAAGGCTGGCTGGCTGGGTCCTAACCGTGGACCAGCCCACTCTATCTCGGCCGCCCTTCGCTTTTTCGAGCCAGTCCTCGTCGGCCGCCGCGCCCGAGTTGAGTGTGGTCCTGGTCCTCGACGCCGAGGGCCGCGTGACGGCCGCCAACCATTCGGCCCGGACGCTCTGGCAGACCAGCAACCGTGATCCGGTCGGCGGGCATTTTGCCAACCTGATCCAGTTCGACCTCGTTTCCGACGAACCCGGCTGGATCGTCGACCAGTGGAAGGTGCTGCTCAACGCCACCCTCGACCAGAACACGCTGCTCATCACCAAGCCGGTGATCGGCGCCTCCCGCCCGGTGATCGTGCGCCTGGAAACCCACCTCGGCGCCACGCCTGGCTACATTGCCACCCTCCAGCCACTGCAGGCCCTGGCGGTGCCCGCCGTCGGCGATGTCGCCAGCTTCCGCCTCCTGACCGAAAGGGGCTTCGCCGGCTTCTTCGACCTGAACCTCAAGACCGGCCGCGCGCATTACTCCGCCGCGTGGAAAAAAATCCTCGGCTACCTCGAGGCCGAGCTGCCCGACACGATCGAACAGTGGCGCGAGCTCATCCATCCCGACGATTCCGCCGCGGCCCCCGACCAGCTCGGCAAGAAACTGGCCACCAGCCCCCGGGCGTTCAGCGTCGAGTACCGCATGAAGCACCAGCAGGGCCACTGGGTGTGGATCCAGTGCCTCGGCCTGCAGGTGCCCGGCGCGACCGGCGAGTTGGAACGCATCATCGGCCTGCATCTCGACATCACCGAACGCAAGGAGCTCGAGGAAAGCAGCATCGCCAACGACACACGCATGCAGGAGCTCAGCAGCCTCGGCGCGCTCGGCGCGTTCGAGCTCGATTTTCCGGGTAAGGTTTTCTGGTTCTCCCCCGCTTGGAAAAAAACCCTCGGCTGGTCTGAGGAGGAACGCGCCGCGGAACTCGAGACCTTCGCCGCCGCCCTGCCCCGCGAGGTCGCCGCGGCGGGCGTCGAGCCCTGGCTGCTTGCCCTCGCCCCCGGCCAGGCCTCGTTCCTGGAACCCGTGGAGCTGATCGACAAGGCCGGCCGACGCGTGACCGTGCTGCTCGGCGCGCACCGCCACTTCACGCGCAAGAAGGAGCTCGCGCGCGTGACGGGCTTCATTTGCGCCATCCCGGCCGGCCAGTCCCTGTCCACAGGCGGCGGCCTGCCACCCGTCCTCGCGCACCAGGCCCTCGGGACCGTCGCCGAGGGCGTGCTCGTGGCCGACGGCCACGGGAAAATCGTCTTTGCCAACGCCGCGGCCATCCGCCTGCTCCAGCGCCCCGCCGAAGCCGTGTCGGGCCAGCCGGTCAACGAGATCTTCCGGCTCGTGAGCCAGGAGAGCGGCCGCGCCTCCGATCCCGCGTTCGACCGCGCGCTCACCGCCGACCAGGCCCTGCCGCTGATCAGCCAGGACGCCCTGGCCCCGGCCGTTGCGGGCACCGCGGTCACGCCCATCGTCTGGACGGCCCGGGCGGTCTTTGACCCCGACAGCAAGCCCCTCGGGGTCGCGATCGCTTTCCGCGACCCGGCGGAAATGAGCCTTACGCCCGAGGAACTCGTGAAGGCCAACCGCTTCGAAACGCTCGGCCTCCTCGCCGGTGGCATTGCGCACGATTTCAACAACCTGCTCACCACCATCCTCGGCGGCATCTCGCTGGCCAAGGACATCCGCGACTACTCCGCCCTCGAGGACAGCGAGAAGGCCTGCATGATCGCCAAGGGCCTCACCAAGCAACTGCTGTCGTTCGCCAAGGGCGGCGCCGCCACGCTGGCCGTTGTCCCGGCCGCGGAGATCCTCGCCGACGCCGTCAAGATCGCCGCGGCCGGCTCCACCGCCGAGATCAGCGTCGACGTCGCCGACCGCACCGCTCCCGTGCAGGTGGACCGCGCGCAAATCCTGCAGGTGTTCCAGAATCTCGTCGTCAACGCCTTGCAGGCCATGCCGCCGCCACCCCACCGCGCCAAGCTTCAGCTCCGCGCCGGCAACGTCACCCTGACCGACGACCAAGTGCCCGCACTCGCCGCCGGGGACTACGTGGAGTTCGAGGTCCGCGACAACGCCAGCGGCATCCCGCCCGAGCACCTCGCCAAGATCTTCGACCCGTTCTTCACCACCAAGAAGCACGGCACCGGCCTCGGCCTCGCCACCGTCCTCACCATCGTCCGCAAGTACGGCGGCCAGATCACCCTCGACACCACCGTCGGCGTCGGCACCGCCTTCACCGTCTACCTGCCGCCCGCCGGCCGCCCGCCCGAGGTGCAGGCGCGCCGCGCGCCGTCGCTTCGCTTCGGTACGGGCCGCGTGCTGTTCATGGACGACGACGCCTCCATCACGTCGCTCACCTCCACGATGCTGAAGAGCCTCGATTACAAGTTCGACCTCGCCAAGGGGGGCGAGGAAGCCCTCGCGCTCTACAAACGCTACCTCAACATCGGCCGCCCCTACGACGCCGTCATCATGGACATCAATGTCATTGGCGGCATGGGGGCGGAGGAAACCTTCGCCGCGCTGAAGAAGCTCGATCCTGACGTGCGCGCCATCATCTCCAGCGGTTACGACAACGAGGACATGGCCCGCAAGTTCCTCGACGCCGGCTTCTGCGGCCAGCTCACGAAGCCCTACCGCGTGGCCGACCTGGGCAAGCTGCTCAAAACGGTGCTCGGCTAGCCCGTTTCGTTTTCAGCTCCTCCACCAGCGCCCGGGCGCGCACCACCGCCTCCGCAAGGTCGCCCGTGATGTTCTGCGGGCCCACGCGGGCCAGAAACCCCGCCTTCTCCATCAGGAAATAGGGCTGCGTGTGCGGCCCACTCAGCACCAGGCGTTTGCCATGACGGTGCAATTTTTCGTAGAGATTCTCAAGGGCGTTGAGCGCGGTGGCGTCCAGCGCAGTCACCGCCGCCAGATGCAGGATCACCACGCGCGTGTCGGCCCCGGCCCGGCGCATCACGCTGTCGAGCTTGTCCGCCGCCCCGAACATCAGCGCGCCAAACACCCGGAAGACCAGCACGCCCTTCGGCAGGTCGGCCACCGCCTCATGGCCCTGCGTGAGCGAGGCGTCGTCGTCGTGCGCAAACACGTGGGTCGTGTCCGCGATGCGCTTGATGAACAGCGCCCCCGCCAGAATCAGCCCCCACTTCACCGCCACCGTCAGGTCGAAGCAGGTCGTCAGGATGAAGGTCACGAGAAACACCGCGGCGTCGCTCTTCGCCTGGCGCCCGAGCAGGAGGAACTCGTCCCATTCGCCCATGCGCACCGCGACCACGAGGAGCACCGCCCCCAGCACGGTCAGCGGGATCAGTTTCGCCAGCGGTGCCGCCAGCAGCACCACGAGGAGCAGCGTCAGGGCGTGGACCAGGCCCGCGACCGGCGAATTCGCGCCGTTGCGCACATTGGTCGCCGTGCGCGCGAGCACGCCCGTCACCGGGATGCCGCCGAAAAACGGCACCGTGAAATTCGCGATCCCCTGCGCCATGAGCTCCTGGTTGGAGTCATGCCGGTCGTCGATCATGCCGTCGGCCACCACCGCCGAGAGCAACGACTCGATTGAGCCCATCAGGGTGATGGCCACCGCCGGCGCGAGGAGGCTGCCCAGGTGCTGCCAGTCAAAGACGAGGGCGTGCGGCACCGGCAACCCGTCCGGAAACGCGCCCGCGCCGAAGCGGCTCGCAATCGTGGCCACCGGCAGGTGGAAAAAATCCACCACGAACGTGCCCAGGGTCACCGCGACAATTGAGCCCGGGACAAAGCGGCCCCACGGTTTCGGCCAGAAAGTGATGATGGCCACCGCCGCCAGCCCGAGGGCGAGGGTCGGCCCGCTCACGGTGGGCAGTCCCTGCCCGAACACCTCGAGCTTGGGGAAAAACTCCGCCGGCACCTCCCCAATCTGCAAACCCATGAAATCCTTCACCTGCGTCAGCATGATCGTGATCGCGATGCCGCAGGTGAAGCCCGTGGTCACCGGGTGCGGGATGAACTTGATCAGCGTCCCCAGTCGCGCCGCCCCGAGGGCAAACAGGAACACCCCGGACATGGCCGTGCAGACGAGCAGGTTGGGCAGTCCGTAGCGCACGATGATCGCATAAACGAGCCCCACGAACGCGCCCGCCGGTCCGCCGATTTGCACGCGGGAGCCGCCAAAGGCCGAGACCAGGAAGCCGCCGATGATCGCCGTGTACAGGCCCGCGCCCGGGGAGACGCCGGACGCGATGCCCAGACCGATCGCCAGCGGCAGCGCCACGATGCCGACGGTCAGGCCCGCCAGCACATCTGCGACGAATTTGGCCCGCGTGTAGGCGCGGAGGCATTC
>QQNC01000046.1 GCA_003402695.1 Verrucomicrobiota bacterium
AACTTCGCGACGTAGCTCTGGGTCGGCCAGGCGCAGGCCTCGCCGAACGCGCAGATGGTGCGGCCGGCGATCTGGTCGGCGACGGACTTGAGCAGCTGGCCATCCTCGGGCCGGGCGTCGCCGTGGACCATGCGGGCGGAAATCTTCTTCATCCACAGCGAGCCCTCGCGGCACGGCGTGCACTGGCCGCAGCTCTCGTGGGCGTAGAACGCGTTGATGTTGGCGAGGGCCTCGACCATGTTGACGGTGTCGTCCATCACGATGACGCCGCCGGAGCCGCCCATCGTGCCGATCATGCCGAGCGAGTCGAAGTCCATCGGCACGTCCTCGACGGCCCAGTCGTAGTCCACCATCTCCGCGCCGACCTTGCGCTTGCCCTTGAAGCGCTCGCCGAACTTCAAAATTTTCGCCGACGAGCCGCCGGGGATGACGGCCTTGAACGTCCGGCCGGGCAGCGGGCCGCCGCAGACCTCATTGAGCAGCTGGCCCATGGTGATCTTGCCGACCTCAAACTCGTAGTAACCGGGTTTCTGCACGTGGCCGCTGACGCAGAGGATGCGGGTGCCGGTATTGTTGGGCGTGCCGATCTTGGCAAACGCCTCGCCGCCGACGTCCGCGATGTACTTCACATGGCAGAGCGTCTCGACGTTGTTCACAATCGTCGGGCACTGGTAGAGACCGAGGACGGCGGGAAAATACGGCGGCTTGATGCGCGGGTACGGGCGCTTGCCCTCGAGCGACTCGATCAGGCCGGTCTCCTCGCCGCAGATGTAGGCGCCGGCGCCGCGATGGACGTAGATTTCGCAGCCGTAGCCGGAACCGAGGACGTTCGGGCCGACGAAGTTCGCGGCGCGGGCCTCGGCGATGGCCTTTTCGAGGATGCGGGCGCCGTGCGGGAACTCGCCGCGGATGTAAATGTAGGCCTGCTTCACGCTGTTCGCGAAGCACGTGATCATGATGCCCTCGATCAGCTGGTGCGGATCCTGGTGCATGATGTAACGGTCCTTGAACGTGCCGGGCTCGGACTCGTCGGCGTTGACCACGAGGTAGATGGGCTTGCCGCTCTTGCGGTCGAGCAGCGACCACTTCACGCCGCAGGGAAACCCCGCGCCGCCGCGGCCGCGCAGGCCGGACTTCTTGACCTCGTCCACCAGCTCCGCCGGCGGCCGGGCGTAGGCCCGCTTCATCACCTCGTAGCCGCCGTGCTGCACGTAGCAGGCGAGGTCATTGGTATAACCCGGCTCGTCAATGTGCTGGAAAATGATGCGGTGTTGGGCGGGGGCGGGCATGGGTGGATTTTCGATTTTCGAATCGCGATTTTCGCTTTCTCAGTCGCGCTTACTTGCGCGCCTTCGCCTCACCTTTGATCTGGTCGCTCAGTTGTTTCGCCTTGGCGGCGTCCACCTTCTCGTGGAGCTCGTCGTCGATCATCACCACCGGCGCAGTGCCGCAGCTGGCGAGGCATTCGACGAACTCGACGGTGACCTCGCCGTCGGGCGAGACCTCGCCGAGGTGCGTGTGAAATTCGTTTTCGAAGGTCGCACAGGTCTTGTAGCCGCCCATGAGCGCGCAGGAGAGCGTACGGCAGACTTTGATGTGCCGCCGGCCGATCGGCTTCTGGCGGAACATCGGGTAGAAGGTGACGACTTCGTACACGTTGATCGGCTGGAGCTCGAGTTTCGCCGCGATCCACTCGATCGCCTCGTTCGAGATGTAACCGACCTCCTCCTGGATGAGGTGCAGCAGCGGCAGGGTGGCGCTCCGCTTGGTCGGGTAATGCGGAATGACCTCGTCGATGCGGGAGAGAGTTTCAGGTTTGAGATTCATCAGGCGAAAACCCTTTGCCCGCTTTTCACGCGAAAAGACGCGAATGCATCCGAGTCAGAGGGTTTTAGTTTCGTGGGCATTCGTGTGATTCGCGGGTAAAAATCAGCGGTCGCACTCGCCCATGACGAAGTCGAGCGAGCCGAGGATGGAGACGACGTCGGAGATCAGGCAGCCGACGCAGACCTTCGGGAGGATGGACAGGTTGCAGAACGAGGGAGAACGGATCTTCAGGCGCCACGGGACGCCGCCGCCCTTGCTGACGACGTAAAAACCGAGCGCACCCTTCGGGTTTTCCGCCTCGAAGTAGACCTCGCCGGCCGGCATCTGCGGGCCCTCGGTCACGATCATGAAATTCTGGATCAGCTCCTCCATCGAGGTGAGGATCTTGTCCTTCGGCGGCGCGAAGATCTTCCGCGCGTCCTGCGCGTACCACGGGCCGCCGGGAAATTTCGCGATGGCCTGCTTGATGATGCGCACCGACTGGCGCATCTCCTCGCCGCGCACGAGGTAGCGGTCGTAGCTGTCGCCCTTCGTGCCCACCGGCACGTCGAATTCATACTGTTCGTAGCCCGAGTAGGGCTTGTCCTTGCGCAGGTCGAGGCCGACGCCTGAGGCGCGAAGGTTCGGACCGGTCAAGCCGTACGCAATGGCATCCTCCCGGGAGATCACGCCGACGCCGACCGTGCGGTCCATGAAGATCTTGTTGCGCGTCAGCAGGCCCAGAATCATCTCCAGGTTCGGCAGGAACTGGTCACAGAACGCGTCCACCCGGCCGGTCCAGCCCTCGGGCACGTCGCGCTGCAGGCCGCCGATGCGGGAGTAGCTCGTGGTGAAACGCGCCCCGGTGAGTTCCTCGAACAGCTTGTAGAGCTTCTCGCGCTCGGTGAACGCGTACATGAACACCGTCCAGGCGCCGGTATCGATGCCGAAGGCGCCGAGGCCGAGCAAATGCGAGGAAATGCGCGCCATCTCGGCCGTGATCACGCGGATCGCCTGGCAGCGGGCGGGCACCTCGAGCTTGGCGAGCCGCTCCACCGCAATGGCGTAGGCCATGTTGTTGGCGAGCGGGGCGATGTAATCCAGCCGGTCCGTGTACGGCACGAACTGGTTGTAGGTCATGTTCTCGGCGATCTTCTCATCGCCGCGGTGCAGGTAGCCGATGACCGGGTCGCACTTCGTCAGGAGCTCGCCGTCGAGCTCCATCTGCAGGCGCAGCACGCCGTGGGTGGACGGGTGGGACGGGCCCATCGAAAGCGACATCTTCTCAGACTCGAATTCGGCCGTGGCGGCCTTCGCCGCGCTGTCAGGAAAGGAAAATTCGGTGGCCATGGTTCAGGCGTCGGGTTTGGCGCGGCGTTCGGTCCAGCTCTCGTCTTTGGCGCGCGGCTCGGCCTCGGTCAGGTTGATCTCGCCCGGCGAAGCCACGAAGGGACCGCCCGCCATCGGCGCGGCGATCACGCGCGCGCCCGTCTCGGCCATGATCTCGGCGTCCGGCAGCGGCGTATCAATGCCGGCCAGCGGGAACTCCTTGCGCAGCGGGTGATACGGGTAGCCGTCCCACATCAGGATGCGGCGCAGGTCGGGATGGCCGGTGAAATTGATGCCGAACATGTCGTAGACCTCGCGCTCGTGCCAGTTGGCGCCGGCCCAGAGGCTGACCACGCTGGCCACGGCGGGGGCCTCATCGCTGGGGCAGTCGGTGGCGACGCGGACGTAGTCGTGCCGCCCGGTGGAAAGGAGATGATAAACGACCGTAAACCGCGGCGACACCCCCTCGGCCCAGTCGACGGCGGTGAGGTCCACCAGAAAGTCGAAGCCCTGCTCGTCGCGAAGGAATTTCAAGGCCGCCGGGATATCGCCGGCCGCCAGATTGACCGCCGGGTGGTCGAGACTGGGGCGCGGCGTCGCCGCGGGGAATTTTTCCTTGAGGACTGCGAGGACGTCGACGGTGGCGGACATGCGCGAAGAATCCGAATTAGGCGCGACGAAGGTTGGTGGCCGAGCGCTCGTGCCGGACCTTGGCCTGCAGTTTCATCAGGGCGTCCAGCAGGGCTTCCGGACGCGGGGGGCAGCCACTGATATAGACGTCCACCGGCACGATGTGGTCCACGCCCTGCAGGGTCGCATAGCTGCGGTACATGCCGCCGCTGCTGGCGCAGGCGCCCATGGCGATGACCCACTTGGGCTCGGCCATCTGGTCGTAAATGCGACGGACGGCGGAGGCCATCTTGTAAGTGACAGTGCCGGCGACGATCATGCAGTCGGACTGGCGCGGGGAGAAGCGCATGACCTCGGCGCCGAAACGCGCAATGTCGAACCGGGACGACGCCGTGCCCATCAGTTCGATGGCGCAGCAGGCAAGGCCCATGGGCATCGGCCACATCGAGTTGGTCCGGATCCAATTGATGATCGAATCCATCCGGGAGACAATAACCTCGCCCTCAATCTTGCTGTTGTAGGCGATTTCGGTGTTGGTCGTGACCATGGTGGCGGTGAGGTGGAGAAACGAAAAAATTCAAGCGCAGGGTTAGGTCGCCCAACCTGTCGCGCAAGGAGCTTTTGGAAAAATTTGTGTCCTCCCCGGAAAGGATAATGCCGGCGGTGGATTTGCCGTTGACCCGTCCGGAAGCTTCGCCCTTCCTCTACCCTTCGCCCGTCAGACAGGCCATGGAAACATGGCGGTTTGGACACCTGGAGAGGTGGCAGAGTGGTCGAATGCGCGCGCTTGGAAAGCGCGTGTAGGCGCAAGCCTACCGGGGGTTCGAATCCCCCCCTCTCCGCCATCCTTCGCCAAGCCTGCGGCTGGCAGGCCATCCACGGAAGCACCCTTACCTTCGGCCCTCTCGCCGGTACCATCATACCCGGCGAAGGAAGCCCGCCGCAGACTCGGCGGAGAGCAGCTTCCTCCGGCACGACGTCTACCTGCCCGAGAGCCTTCCCCGTCCCCCACCTCACCACTTAAGGGATACCTCCGAACCCAAAGCCCGCCTCGCCCACCAGAATTCGGGCAAATCGCCCTGGCCCGATGATTTGCGTCGATTCGCGCCCGGCGCACCCAACAATCCTCCCTACCGTGTCCAAGAAACAAAAACTCCCGCCCGTCATTCCGGAACGCCTTGATCTCGTGGTTCGGGGCGGCCGGCTCGTCACGCCGGAGGGCGTGCAGCGCGCCGACCTCGGCATCCTGCGCGGCAAGATCATGCAGATCGCACCGGAGATCGGCGAGGAGGCAGAGGCCACGCTCGACGCCGCGGGCGCCTATGTTTTCCCCGGCATCCTCGACGGCCGCGTGCAATTCAACGAACCCGGCCGGGCCGACTGGGAGGGTCTGGCGTCCGGCTCCGCCGCGCTGGCCGCGGGCGGCGGCACGTGTTTTTTTGACCTGCCCGGTCATTCCGCGCCCCTGGTGCTCGATTCCGCGGCCTTGCGCGTGAAACGACTCCTCGCGGAGGAGCGGTCCTGCACGGACTTCGCGCTCTGGGGCGGACTCGTTCCGGGCAATCTCAACCAGCTCGCCGGGCTCAAATCCGCCGGCGCCATCGGCGTGATGGCCCGCCTGGGTGACAGCGGCAGCGCGGATTTTCAGGGCGTGGACGCGGCATCGCTCCACGCCGGGATGCAACGCGCGGCCCAGCTCGATCTGCTCGTGGCGGTGCACGCGGAGGACGCGACCCTTGCCGCCAAACTCACCGCGGCGCAGCAGGCCAAAGGCCGCCACAACGCCCGGGCCTACCTGGCGTCGCGCCCGGCCGAGGTCGAGCTCACGGCCATCCGGCAAGCGCTGGAAATCGCCGGCGAGACCCGGTGCGCGCTGCACCTCCTGGCGGTGAGCTGCCCCGAGGCCGTCGCGCTGATCACTGCGGCGCGCGCGCAGGGCGTGGATGTGACCGCGGAGACGAGTCCGCACTATCTGCTGCTGAACGAGCAGGATTTCATCAAAATCGGCGCGCCCGCAAAATGCTCCCCGCCGCTGCGCGACGAAACGCGCCGGCTCGGGCTGTGGGCGGAGCTCCGGGCGGGCCGCCTCCAGACCGTCGGCTCCGGCCATGACCCCGCCCCGCCGGACCTGAAAATGGCGGAGGATTTTTTTGCCGTCCGGGGCGGCATCGCCGGCGTGCAGCATGGCTTCGAGCTGCTGTTCAACGCCTGCGCCCGGACCGCCGCCCAGGACCTGCCCGTGCTGGCCGCGGTGCTGGCACGCAATGTCGCCCGCCGTTTCCGGCTCGACGACCGCAAGGGCCGGCTCGCGGTGGGCCTGGACGCCGATTTCTCCCTGCTGCGCCTGAATGAAAAGGAGCAGCCCATCACCGCGGCCGAGTTGTGGACGCGCCATCCGGCGACCGCCTATCTCGGCCGCAGCAGCCATGTGCGCGTGACCCACACTTACGTGCGGGGCGGAGCGGTTTGGGCGGAAGGCCGGCTGACCAACCGGGCGAACTCCGGTCAGTTTCTCAAACCGCGGCCCTGAATTCGGCGCCGCTCACCCTGAACCCAACCGCCGGGCAAAACCCGCATGAAGGCGCTGGATCGTTTTATCCAAGGCTGGCGGATCCGCCAGGCCCGGCGGTTCATTCCCCCGGGGCCCGGGTGATCGACGTGGGGGCCCACGAAGGTGAGTTGTTTCGCGCCCTGGGCCCCGCCTTGGGCCGCGGCTACGGAATCGAGCCGCGGCGCAAAACGACCCTGGAAGAACCGAGCTTCACGGTGGTTCCGGGATACTTCCCCCAGGTCCGCCCGGCCACGGGCGACTGGGATGCAATCACCCTGCTCGCCGTCCTGGAGCACATACCTGCCGTTGAGCAGGCCGCGCTGGCCGAGGCGTGTCACGCCCTGCTCAAACCCAGCGGCAAGGTGATCATCACGGTGCCGGCGAAAGCCGTGGATCATATCCTCGCGGCCCTGCGCCTGGTGCGGCTCATCGACGGGATGTCCCTGGAGGAGCATTTCGGTTTCGAACCAACGGACACACCCGGCATTTTCCCGGCGCCCGGTTTCAGGCTGGCGCATCACGGAAGGTTTCAGGCCGGACTCAATCACCTGTTCGTCTTTGAGCGGACCAAATGACGCGGCTTCCTCCGGATTAAAACCGGTGCCGAGTCGTGAAGCCCAGCGTCCGCGGCTTTTCTAGGTACAGAACCGTGTTGCCGGTGAAATCCGGGTCGGCCACGGACCAGTTGTGCTCGTTGGTGAGGTTGTCGACGTTGACCTGAAAGTCCCACGCGGCGGTGGAATACGTCAGCACGGCGTTGAGCTGGAACTGGCTCGGGATGTGCAGCGTGCCCTCGCCGTTGGCCTTTTGCCGGCCGGTGAACTGCGAACCGAGGCCAAAGCTGAAACCGTTGTCGAACTTGTAGTTCAACCGCGCGGCAGCCTGCCAGTTCGGCACGCCCGAGTAGCGGCGGTAGTAGGGCACCGTCGTCCGGCCGGAGCCGGGCGCGGCGTAACTGCCGTCGGGCTGCAGCTTGTAGTAGTCGGTGTTCAACTGGAACAGGGAGGTCGCGCCGTTGCGGAAGACATCCTCGTACGTGAAGTTGCCGAGGAGGTTGAAGTGCCGGTTGACCTGGTAGACCGACTCGAGCTCGAGCCCGCTGGCGATGCGGCCGGAGATGTGGCCAAACTTGTCCGGATCGGCCCGCACCTGGCGGAACCAGGCCACGCTGGTGTAAAGCCGGTGGTCCAGCAGGACAAACTTGGAGCCGACCTCGAAGAGCGTCGCGCGGGACTGCAGCGCGGTCCGGAAGCCGGCCGCGGTCTTGTCCGGCGCGGCGACGCCGCCGAAGTTCACGCTGCCAAGCACCGCATTGGTTTGGTTGTAGGTCACATAGACCGAGCTGGCGTCCGTCACCTTGTAGATCGTGCTGAGGAAGTAGCTGGCGTCGTTTACCGCGGCGCTGAGATCATAAACGCCCCCCGCGGCATGAGCAGTGCCCGGTGAGCCGTAGCCGCCGAGATCAATGAATTCCGGGCTCTGGGACTCGGCCTGGATGTGGTCGAGGCGGAAGCCGCCGATGAATGAAAGCCGGGGGGTCAGCCGGAGGTCATGCTGGTAGAATACGCCGGTGTCGTTGATCCATGAGTCCTGGTTGCCGCCGTAGTTGCCGAAACCCACGTCGGATCCGAACTTCGTGTGACCGGGCACGCCGAAAAGATAGATGTTGGCGCCGGCGTTGGACCACGTGGCCGCCGGCTTGGTCACATCCGCGTAATTGAACTCCTCACCGAAGAACGACTGATAGGCGACGAGCCGCTCCAGCTTGAGATCCACCCCGGTGATGAGGCTGTGACTCACGTTGCCGGTGTCGAAGGTGACGTGGTACTCGGTGCGGTTCTGCACATTCCAGTCGGTCTTCACATATTCGGAATAGCGGATGCTCGGCTCGTACTTGTAGGAGTCGCGGGTCTCGAGGTACGTCGAGTTTTTCAGCGACGAGCTCGGGCTGAGCACCTGGTCGAAGACCAGCTGCGCCTGGTAACGGTTCGCCTGCGCGCGGTCGTCCGTGCCGACCACGGGGTTGTGCGCCTGGATTGTAACCAGCTGCGGATTCGCGATTCTGTAAATGCCTGCCGTGCGGACCGCTGTGCCCGCGAGGTATGTTTCATGGTCAATGAGCGCCTGCGTCACCCGGTTGAAGCCTGGAACCTCGTTGTAATCTTGGCGATAGCCCTGCACCCACCCATTCACGGTCAGCGTGGGGCTGAATTTGTGGGTCAAAGCCACAAACAGGTCCTGCGTGGTGTCCGCGGTGTTCTGATAGTAGGTTTCACCCGCGCGGCCGAGGTAGCTGAGGCGGTAGGCCGTGTCGGCGCTCAGCGGGCCGCCGGTGTCGGCCAACCACTCCACGTTGGCAAAGGCGTGGTCGGCGGTAAACGCATTGTAGCTCAGGGCGAATTCGGTGCGCGGCCGGTCAAAGTACGGCCGCTTCGTGACAAAGTTCGTGTAGCCCGCGGCGCCGTTGCTTTGCGGGCCGTACACGGCGGAGCCGGGGCCCTTCACGATGTCGAGGGCCTCGACGCCGTTGAAACTGGGCATGACGCTGTTGCGGCTGTACTTCGTGCGCTGGCCGTCGAGGTAAACCTCCGCAAGGTCGCCGCGCATCATCGGCGTGGTCGCCAGGCCGAAGCGGGACGCGGTGTACACCCCCGGCGCAAACTGGGAAAAGTCGGTGACGGACTTGATGCGCGCCTGCCCCATCAGCTGCTTGCTGATGGATGACACCGAGCGCGGCGTGTCGAGCACGCTGCGCTCGTCGCCCATGACACTGGAAATGGGGCGCACCGTCGGCATGATCTGGTCGGCGTCGGCGACTCCCACGACCAGAAATTTATCCAGCAGGGTGACCGTGGGATCGTTCTCCGGCCGGAGGGCCGCTCCCGTTTCAGCCCGGAGTCTTCCCCCGGGGCCGCCCACGACCAGCATCAGGAGCAGGCTGATGCGGAGGAGTCGGGCAGAGGAAGGGTGCATGGGTGAAGGGAAGTCGCCGCTGGGTTTGTCCCCCATTCCCATGGGTTATTCCCCCGCCCTCAAGGCGCAAGAAACAAGATGACACAGTGCCGCCGGCTCCCACCCGTTCGCCTCCCCGCTCAATTTGGCGGCGCCAGTTCGTCCACCCCCGCGGCCGCCGGCACCCCCGGATGGGTCGCCACAAACCGGAAGACCATCACGGCACCCAGCGTGAGCACCGCCACGGTTCCCGCCAGCGCCCGGCCGTGCCACCGCCCGGCAAACCAATCGTTGAATTCCGCCGCGAGCACGTTGCCCTGGCCGCCCATGACCCGCAGCTCGCGCAGGTATCTCTTGTTCGTGAACGGGTCCCCGAGCAGCGGGTCCACCACGTCGGGTGCCACCGTCAGGTAAATGAGGAGCGCGCTGCCAAGGCCGAGCAGCAGCCCCACCGCGGTGATTCGATTGATTTTTTGCCGGGTCATCTGGATCTGGCGGAAAGCTGCCGCCCGCCGGTGGGCGCGACAATGGTTTTGTGCCCAGGCCTGATCCCAACCGACCTTGGCCCCGGTGAAATATCAGGCGTTTCTCCCTCGCCACCCCGAGCCCGGATTTCCCATGCTTCGCCCTCTCCCCCCTTCAACTTCATGTCTAAAATTCCCTCCAAACCCCGCATTCTCACCACCACGGTTGGTTCCTACCCGGTGCCCGACTGGCTCGCGGCGCTGCCCAGCGAGCAGGCCGTGATCGACGCCACGCGCGTCGTGTTCGACCTCCAGCGCCAGGCCGGCATCGACCTGCCGACGGACGGCGAACTCTACCGCTTCGATGTCAACCACCCCGACACGAACGGCATGATCGAGTACTTCATCCGCCCGATGGCCGGCATCTCGTCCGTCGTCGGCCGCTCCGTCACCGAGGAATTTTCCCGGCACCACCCGATGGGCTTCCGCCGCAAGCCGGCCGGCGTCGTCACCGGCAAGCTCGGCGAGGGTTCGCTGAACCTGCTCGCTGACTGCCAGCGGGCCGCCGCCGTCGCCGGCGGCCCGTTCAAGTTCACCGTCACGAGCCCCTACATGCTCGCCCGCACGCTGCTCGACCACCACTACGGCAGCTTCGCCAAGCTCACCATGGCCCTCGGCGAGGTCCTCGCCGCGCAGATGCCCGGCCTGCCCGCGCCCTGCATCCAGGTCGACGAAGCCAACATCCCCGGTAATCCCGCCGACGCCCCCCTCGCGGCCGCGTCCATGAACCTCTTGCTCGACCGCATCGAGGGCGAACGCGCCGTGCATTTCTGCTTCGGCAACTACGGCGGCCAGACCATCCAGAAGGGCAACTGGGCGAAGCTGATTGAGTTTCTCAACGCCCTCCATTGCGACCACCTCGTCCTCGAACTCGCCCACCGCCCGAAGAGCGACATCGATGCCCTCAAGCAGATCGACAAGAAGATCTCCCTCGGCATCGGCGTGATCGACATCAAGGTGAACCACATCGAGACCGCCGACGAGGTCGCGTCCCGCATCGAGGCCGTCGAGAAAAAGGTCGGCGCCGGCCGCGTCCGCTGGGTCCACCCCGACTGCGGCTTCTGGATGCTCAAGCGCAGCATCGCCGACCGCAAGGTCGAGGCCCTCGTCGCCGGCCGCGACAAATACCTCGGGCTGTAAACAACCCGGAGTTTTGCCCGCGAAACACGCGAAATGACGCGAATTACGGAGAGGTTTCCGAACCTTTCGCGCCATTTCGCGGGTTTCGCGGGCAACCGATTGGAATTTTTATGCTGAACATCGCGATCATCGGCTGCGGCGTCATCGCCCAGTACCACCTCCGCGCCCTCGCCTTGCTGAAGACCGCCCGCGCCGCCGCCGTCTGCGACGTGCGCACCGCTGTCGCCCAGAAAACCGCCGCCGAGTTCAACATCCCGCGCTGGACCGCCAGCGCCAGCGAACTGTTCGCCGACCCGGCGATCGACGCCGTCATCCTCGCCTTGCCCGCCAGCCTCCGCACCACCCTCGCCCTCGAGGCGTTTCGGCACGGCAAGCACGTCCTCACCGAAAAGCCCGTCGCCATGAACGCCGCCGAGGTGCGCGCCATGATCGCCGCCCAGGGCCGCCGCGTCGGCGCCGTGTGCTCCTCACGCTACCGTCACTTCGACTCAGCCCGCGCCGCCCGGGATTACCTTCGCAGCGGCGCGCTCGGAAAGATCCGCACCATCACCTGCCGCGGCATCAGCCCCGCCGGCGCCCCGCCCCAAAACCCGCCGCCCGCTTGGCGGCTGCGCACGGACCTCAACGGTGGCGGAATCTTCGTCAACTGGGGCTGCTACGACCTCGACTACCTGCTCGGCCTGCTCGACTTCAAATTGACCCCGCAATCAGCGCTGGCGCGGACCTGGCAGGTGCCCGCGGCCTATGCCGCCTACGCCGCACCCGGCTCCGACGCCGAGACGCACGTCACCACGCTCATCACCTTCGCCGAGGGCTGCGTGCTCAATTACGAGCGCGCCGAGTTCACGACGCTGCCGCCCGACAACCGCTGGCAGATCACCGGCGAGCGCGGCACGCTCACACTGCAGATGCTCAAGGCCAAGTCCGCGAACATCGTCCTGACCGAGCCCGACGCCGCCAAGGGCACCCGCACCCGCGTGCTCTGGGAAGGCGACGAGACCGCTTCGACCTCGGAGCACGACGGCGTCGTCAACGACTTCGTCGACGCCATCCTGCAAAAGCGGAAGCCCGAGACCACACTCCAGGACGCCCTCCTCTTCGCCCGCATCGCCGACGCCATCTACGCGTCGTCTGCCTCCGGCAAACCGGTCTCGTTCGACTGAGGTAGGGCGGGTCTCTGACCCGCCTTGGCTCGCGTAGGATCGAGTAGGGGCGCAGCCTAGTGCGCCCTGATTGTCATTGCGAGGAAGCCCAACGGGCTGACGTGGCGATCCATCAGGGGATAGCGACGTCGCCGCCAGGATGAATTGCCGCGTCGATCCCGGTGCAGCGGGATCTCCTCGCAATGACGAAAGGCAGGTTAAAGACCTGCCCTACTTCAGAATCAACCCGCCAGCTCCCGGGCCAGCTTGATCAGCTCGCGCGGCACCTCGGCATAAATCTTCGCATACGGCCGCTCCCCGAGGATCGCCGGCACGAGGTCGTCCGTGTAGCCCTGCTTCACACAGGCGCGCGCATCGGGCGCGTAGCCAATCCCGCCGGCGAGGCTCACCACCCAGGTGTGCGGATGCCCACTGCCCTGCATTACCGGCGCCTGCAGGCTATGGAAAACCTCGAGTCCCACGCCGAGCAGCGCCACCGGCCCGATGCGCAGCCCATGCACCGTCACCGGTGGATTCGGTCCGCGGTTGCCCTGAAACTTCGCCAACACCAGGCGCAAGCCCTCGAGCCGCACCATGTTCAGGCCGTTGGTTTGGAGCGGTTTCTCCCCGACTGTCGTGATGTCCGTGACGCCCGGTCCGCTGAAAATCTTCTCCAGTTGCGCGATCCGCTTCCGAATCCCCGCCCGCGTCCAGAGTTTCCGCGAAAAGTTCACGTCATGCTGCACGATCCGCACGCCAGTTGCCGCCATCGGTTGCGCCGCCTTCAGCCCGCGCTTGATCGCGGCCGCATACTTGGTGGTCAGCACGCGCAGCGCGCGGTGCGTTTCCTTTTCCCCGCGGTGACACACCGGCGGGTTGATGTCGCCCATCGCCCCGGGGAGAAAAATCGCCGTCGCGCCGGGAAACGCGCGCTCGATCTGCGCCGACGCCAGCCCGACAAAATCCCCGTGCACGTCAAAGGTCTGCTCGCTGCCGAGCACCGCGTGACAGCCGAAATGATGCAACAGGCCGACCAGTTTCTTGCCGGCATAGGCCGCGAGCACGCGGAGCGTCGGGTCCGTGTCCTGCGGCCGCGCCGGCCGCCACTGCGGGGCGAGCCGCACCCCGATCGGGTCAAACATCCAGCCGCCCCGGTCGGTCTCGCGGTTGATCGCGATGCCCTCGCAGGGCACCTCGGCATAGCGCCACGCGATCGTTTTCCGGGCCGCCCAGGCCTTGGCCGCGGCATCGGCGATCCGCGCCGGCAGGGTCTCGACATAAATCGCGTCCGCCTCGCCCCAGCCCAGCATCCCGCCCGTGGACGGGCCGCTGTGCGTGTGGGTGGATGTCACGAAGATCTCGGCCGGTCGGCAACCGGTCCGCCGCGCCACCGCGTCCCGGATCTTGATCGCGAGCGGCCGCGGCGTGCCGCAGAGCTCGACGTTGACGAGGATCGCGCGGCGCTTCCCTTCCGTCACCGCCAGGGCGCGGGCGGCGAGCGGGGCGTGGATTTTATTCGCCGCCCGGTTCCGGTACGGGCCGTAACCGGCCAGTTGGAGGCCCAGGCGCGGGGTAATGTCAGCCGAGGCGAAGCCTGCTTTCATTTCCGGAGGACCGTGGTGGCGGGCCCCGCCGTGCGCTCGTGATCCCGCAGCGCGTCGACGTTTGCCTCCACCTTGAGAATGATCTCGGCCATGCGGGCCACCATGGCCTCGTTCGGCGCCACCATGTCAAAGAGCATCTCCAGCGCATGGTCGACCCGCCAGCGGGCGTTCGGCAGCGCCTGGTTCCGATAGTCCACCTTGGCCGCCTCGAGCGCCGACAGCCACGACACGCGCGGGCCGCGGTAATCCTGCCAGTGCAGGCGCTTCCAGTCCGAAATAACCGACGGCACATAACCCATGCAGAACAGCCCCTCCGCCTTGATCGCCGCGGCAAACGTGTCGCGCGTGATGCCCGCGGCGTCGGCGTCAAAAGTGAACGACATCAGGTGGTACGATGGCTTTGAGCCCGGCGTGTAGACCGGCAGCTTGAGGTATTTGGCGGACGCGAGGTGCGAGCGCAGGAGGGCGGCATGGCGCCGGCGCTCGGCGAGCTC
>QQNC01000047.1 GCA_003402695.1 Verrucomicrobiota bacterium
ATGAAATTGTCCGCCAACTTCCGCCCGGTCCTGCTCGCGCTGCTCACCGCCAGCGCCGTGCAGGCCGGCCCGGTCGCTCCGCGGATGCTCCTGCTCGACGGCGCCGTCGTCGGCCGGGATCTCGTCGTCGTGGGCGAACGCGGCACAATCCTGCGCTCCACCGATGATGCGCACACTTGGCAGGAAGCAGCCGTCCCTGCCTCCGCCACGTTGACCGCCGTGAGCTTCGCTCATGGCGGCGCCCAGGGCTGGGCCGTGGGACATGACGCGCTTATCGTCTTCACCCCCGACGCGGGCCTCACGTGGCAGAAACAATGGCAGGGGGAGAACCTGACGGATTCCTTCCTCTCGGTCCTGGCCCTCGATGCCCGCCACGTGCTGGCGGTCGGCGCCTACGGACTTTTCGTAACAACGGATGATGGCGGCAAGACTTGGGTGCGCCGGAAAGTGCTCGAGGAGGATTACCATCTCAACCGCCTTAGCCAGGGACCCTCGGGCCACCTCTATCTCGCGGGCGAGCACGGCACCCTCCTGCGTTCAACCGACCTGGGCACCACCTGGCAGCGCATCGATTCACCCTACGACGGCTCGTTCTACGGCATCCTGCCGCTCGACGCCCATACATTGATCGCCCACGGGCTGCGCGGCCGGATTTACCACTCCGTCAACGACGGCAATACCTGGATCCTCGTCCCAAGCGAGCCGCACACCCTCATTGCCACCGCGGTTAAACTGCCGGACGGCGCGGTGCTTTTTGCGGGTCAGTCGCGCGCCTGGTTTATTGGTCGGGACGACGCCCGGTCCGTCAGCCCTTGGCCCGCGCCCTTTGCTGCCGCCGTGGCCCAATTGCTCGCCCTGCCCGATGGTTCCATCCTCGCCCTGGGCGAGGCCGGCGCCGTGCGCCTGCCCAAACCCTGACCCCTCCCATGCTCGAACGGGTTTCCACCTGGATCTTCCGCCACCGGCTGCCGCTGGTCGGTTTCTTCGTGGTCGTGACGGTCATCATGGCCGTCTTCGCCAGCCGGCTGCGCGTGGATGCGAGCTTCAACAAGTCCCTGCCGCTCGACCACCCGTACATCCGCACCTTCACCAAATACCAATCCGAGTTCGGCGGAGCCAACCGGGTGCTCATCGCCCTGATGGCAAAAAACGGCGACATCTTCACCCCGGATTTCTTTGCGCAGCTCCGGAAGGTGACCGATGAGACGACCTTCCTGCCGGCCGTCGACCGCGCGCAGGTGCAGTCGCTGTTCACCCCCAACGTCCGCTACATCGAGGTCATCGAGGACGGTTTCGCCGGCGGCAATGTCATCCCCGCCGATTTCACGCCCAACCCCGCCAACTTCGCCCGGGTCCGCGAGAACATCCTCAAATCCGGCAAGCTCGGCCAGCTCGTCGCCAACGATTTCTCCGGCGCCATCGTCAGCGCCCAGCTGCTTGAGATCGATCCGGCGACCGGCCAAAAAATCGACTACGCCCGCGTCGCCGCCGGCCTCGAGGCGATCCGCCAGCAGGTCGAGCAGGAGAGCAAAGGCGCCATCACGGTCCACATCATCGGCTTCGCCAAAGTCATCGGCGACATCAGCGACGGCGCCCGCGGCGTGCTGGTGCTCTTCGGGGTGTCGATTTTCATCACGGCCCTCCTCGTCTGGAATTACGCCGGCCGCTGGAAACTCGCCGCGGCCCCCGTGGTGTGCTCGCTCGTCGCCGTCGTCTGGCAGCTCGGCGGGCTCACCGCCCTCGGTTACGGCGTCGATCCCTTCTCGATCCTGGTCCCCTTTCTCGTGTTTGCCATCGGCGTCAGTCACGGCGTCCAGAAAATCTCGATGTTCCGCAACGAGATGTTCAAGGGCCACGACGGCCCGACCGCCGCGCGCTCGGCGTTCATGCAGCTCATCGTTCCGGGCGTCGTCGCGCTGATGACGGATACCGTCGGCTTCATCACGATGTTCGTGATCAAGATCCAGGTCATCCGCGAACTCGCCCTCATCGCCAGCCTCGGCGTGAGCGTGATCGTGGTCACCAACTTCCTGCTGCTGCCGATCATGCTCTCCTACCTGCGGCTGCCGCCGTCGTATGGTACCTGGGTCGCCAAGCGCCGCGCCCGGATGGACGGCTACTGGGCCCGCCTTGCCAAGGGCATGCGACCACGGCCGTCGATGGTCATCATGCTCGTCTGCTTCGCCCTTGGCGCCTGGGGCTATTGGAAGGCTGAGCAGGTGCGGATCGGCGACACCCAGGCCGGCGTGCCGGAGCTGCGGCCCGACTCTCGCTACAACCGGGACACCCGCATCATCACCTCCAAGTTCAGCATCGGCGTCGACCTTCTCTCGGTGATCGTCGAGACCGTCCCCAACGGCTGCGTGGACTATGACGTCGTCACGCTGATGGACCAGTTCGAGGGCGCCATCCGCACCGTGCCCGGCGTGCAGTCGGTCATCTCGCTTCCGTCCATGGCCAAGCTGGTCAACGCCGGCTACAGCGAGGGCTCCCTCAAGTGGCGCATTCTCCCGCGCAACCCGTCCGCGCTCGCCCAGGCCGTTTCACCGATCGAGACCGCCACCGGCCTCCTCAACAGCGACGCCAGCGTGATGCCCATCTTGATCTTCCTGACCGACCACAAGGCCGAGACACTCCGCGCCGTCACCGCCGCCGTGAAGGCCTTCGCCGCGGCGCATCCGTCACCGAAGGCCCGCTTCCTCCTCGCCAGTGGCAACGCCGGCGTGATGGCCGCGACCAACGAGGTCGTGGCCGCCGCGCAACGGCCGATCCTGCTGTGGGTGTTCGGCGCGGTCATCGCGCTCTGCCTGATCACCTTCCGTTCCCTCCGAGCCACCCTCTGCATCGTTGTCCCGCTCGCGATCGTCAGCTGGCTGGCCTACGCGCTGATGGTTTACCTCGGCATCGGCCTCAAAATTTCCACCCTCCCGGTCGTCGCCCTCGGCGTCGGCATCGGCGTGGATTACGGCATCTACCTGTTCGCCAGCCTGCAGTCCGCGCTGAAGCGGGGCGTGTATCTCGAGGACGCGATGTTCCAGGCATTCAAGGACACCGGCGCCGCCATCGTCTTTACCGGCCTCACGCTCGGCGCCGGCGTCAGCCTGTGGATTTTTTCGGACCTGAAATTCCAGGCCGACATGGGCCTGCTGCTCACATTCATGTTCCTGGTCAACATGCTGGGCGCCATCGTGCTGCTGCCCGCGATGGCCCGCTGGCTCTTTCACCACCACAGCCGCAAGGACTGAGGGTTTTCCTTGGCCTCGGCCGACCTTTGCCTGATGGTCACGCCCCATGGCCGCCGGAACCACCCCCTCCTGTTTCACCGCCACCCAGTGGCGGGTCATCAGCACGGCCCTAATGCTGCTCGCCGTTGGCGCCACCGTCGCCTTCTTGATCCTGGCCATCAGCGGGCTCGGCCGGTTTGTCGGGTATTTCTCCAGCGTGCTCTGGCCGCTCGCCGTGGCAGCCGTGCTGGCGTTGATCCTGCGCCCCCTGATTTTCATCATCGAGCGCCGCCTCCGCCTGCACCGCTCCGCCGCTGTCGTGCTGCTTTACGGAGTTTTCGTCCTGCTGGGAGCGGCCGCATTCTTCCTCCTGGTTCCGCCCCTGTTTGACCAGCTCCTGGACTTCATTGACTACGCGCCCACGCTCTGGGCCAGCGGCCTCAGTTATTTGGAACAGCATTATCCCCAATGGGTCGCCCTGCTGCAGCGCCAGCTCGCGAATCCCACCGTGCGGCAGATCGCCGACACCCTTGTCGCGGAGGGCAAAACGATGCTCGAGCAGGCCTTCCCGACCTTGCGTTCCGCTGGCGGCGGTATCATCGGGCTGGGCTCCTTTGTTGCGCATCTCGCGATCATCCCCGTGTACCTGTTTTTCTTCCTTCTCGCCCAGGGCCGGACGGCGGAAAAACTCCACCCCAACCTGCCCTTTCTCTCCCCGGATGTACGCGAAGACGTGGTCTTCCTGGTACGCGAGTTCATCAGCATCGTGGCCGCTTTCTTTCGCGGCCAGCTGATCATCTGCCTGCTCATGGGCGTGCTTCTCGCCCTCGGATTCTCCCTCATCGGTCTAAAGTTTGGGCTCATTCTGGGTTTCGTGATCGGGATCCTGAATATCGTGCCCTACCTCGGCACCATCCTCGGCCTCGCCATCACTCTGCCTCTGGCCTTTTTCCAGCCGGACGGTGGTTGGCGGCTGGTGGGCTTGGTGGTCCTGGTCTATCTGTTCGTCCAAGCGGTCGAGGCCTGGGTGCTCACGCCCCGGATCATGGGCCAGCAGACCGGCCTGCATCCGGTTGCGATCATCGTCGCCATCTTCTTCTGGGGCACCGCCTTTCACGGCGTGCTCGGCATGTTACTCGCGATTCCGCTCACCGCGTTCTTTGTGACGGTCTGGCGGCTGGCCAAGCGGAAATATTTCCACGCTCCCGCCTGAGCCGGCGTTCCGTGCCATGGCTTGGGAGGTTCATCATCGCAAGGGGGTCTGGCTACCGCAGATCGGCTGGTGGCTCGACGCGCAGATGCGCACCCCCCGCTCATTCGTTTCCCACGCCCATGGGGACCACATCGCCCGGCACCGTGAGATCCTCTGCACCGCCGCCACCGCGCGCCTGATGCACGCCCGGATGCCCGGCAAACGCGAGGAGACCACCCTGCCGTTCGGCCGACCCCACGGGCTGGAATTCGGCGTCACCGCCACGCTGCATCCCGCCGGCCACATCCTCGGCTCGAGCCAGATCCTGCTCGCGAGCCCCGAGCACGGCTCGCTGCTCTACACGGGGGACTTCAAGCTCCGGCCCGGTCTCGCCGCCGAGCCATGCACCACGCCGCGCGCCGATGTACTCATCATGGAGTCCACCTTCGGCCTCCCGCGTTATGTCTTCCCGCCCGAGGCCGAGGTCATCGCCGGGATCATCGAATTCTGCCAGCGCGCCCTCGCCGACGGCGCCACACCGGTCCTGCTCTGCTACAGCTTGGGCAAGAGCCAGGAAGTCTTGCGCGCCCTCGCCCCGGCCCAGCTGCCGGTGATGCTGCACGCCGACACGCTGCGGCTCACGCGCATCTGCGAACAACTCGGGCTGAAATTCCCGCCCTACCGCGAATTCGACTCCGCCGAGGCCGGCGGCCATGTCGTCCTGTGTCCACCGCACGGCCAAGGTCTGCTCAGCCGCCTGCCTGCCCGGCGCACCGCCGTCATCACCGGCTGGGCGCTCGACTCCGGCACAATCTACCGCTCGCGTTGTGACGCCGCTTTTCCGCTCTCCGACCACGCGGGATTCGACGACCTCATCACCTTTGTCGAACGCGTGCAGCCCAAGCGTATCCTCACCCTGCACGGGTTCGCCCGGGAATTCGCCCAGACGCTCCGCGAGCGGGGCTGGGACGCCCTTGCCATTGGCCAGGGCAACCAACTTGAATTCAAGCTGTCAGGCTGAGTTCCACCTTACCCACCATGCGACTGCTTCTCCTCTGCCTGCTCTGCACCACCCCCGCCTTTGCCGACCTACGTCTGGCCCTCGGGGTCGGGGAGTCGTTCACCTATCGCGTCGGCTTCAGCATTTTTTCGAACGCCGGTGAAATCAAGATCACGGCCACACCCGAGACCGACGACAAGCAGCCGTGCATCCTGGCGGTGACGACCACCTCCACGCGCTGATTTGTGCGCAGTTTCTATCCCTTCGATGCCCGCGCCGAGTCGGTCTACAACCTGCGCACCGGGCACATGCTCGCCCACACCGAGCGCAGCAACGGCAAGAAGCCGACCGACACCATGCTCACGTTTGATTACGACAAACGCACCGCCGATTACCGCAACCTGGTCCACCCGGAGAAAAGCCAGGTCGTCCCGCTCCCCGCGGGCGACCCGATGGATCTCATCAGCACCCTCGTGCAGGCCCGGGCCTGGAACCTGAAACCGGGCGAACAGGTGGATGCCCTGGTGATGTTCGAGGAGGAGCCCTACGAGCTCACGTTTCACGCCGAGGGTTATGAAAAAATCAAAACCGCGCTCGGCACCTTCGATACCCTGGTCCTCGTGCCGCGCATGGAAAAAACCGCGCCGAAGGGCATGTTCAAGCGCGGCTCCACGGTCCGGGTCTGGATTTCGCAGGACGAGCGCCACCTGCCCGTCAAGTTCGAGGTCGAGTTCAAGTTCGGCGCCGGCGTCGCGACCCTCGTTAAATATCAGCCGCCCCTGGCGCCCAATTAATCCCTCGGGCCCGCACGCCGGCGTGACCCCTTCACCCGCGATCCCCGATCCCGCGGCCGCTTGAAAACTGCGCCGGCCGGCCGGTGAGCCGGCGGTCGACCTCCGTGATCAGCCACGCCCGGCCCCCGGGTGCATCAAGTATTTTCCCGGCAATTTCCGCGCCTATCCCCCTGCAGTGCGGCGCGGCCAATCTTGGGGAGGAATGATTTGGGGCATGACTTTGCGGGGGCAGGGTGTTTTAGGCTGCATTCCCGTGCACGTTATCCCGGCCCACCGCAAAAAAACCACCCCACTCCGCCGGAACGTCCGGCTGGGCCTGCTGGACGGTGTGTCGGCGATGTCACTGGTGACCCTGAGTCAGCCGGGCAATTTCGTCCTGGCGGCCCTGCTCACCGGGACCTTCGCATTTTCGACGCGCACCTATGGCCTGATCACCTCGCTGCCGTTCTGGTTCAATTTCCTGCAGTTGCTGCTCACGCCCCTGCTCGCCCAGCGTCTGCATGCGCGCACAATGACCATTCTCAGTGCGTGGATGCATTGCGCCGCCTGGCTCGCGCTGCTGATCGCCCTGCCGTTCCTGCCCCGCAGCGAAAGCTTTGTGACGGTCGCGGTTTTCGTCGTCACGTTTTCCCTCGTGGCCCTGTCGTCCGCCATCAATGGCGTGGCGTGGAATGCCTGGATGCAGGAAGGCATCCCGGTCCGGCTGCGCGGCAAATATTTCGGCGTGCGCAACCGGCTGCTCTACCTGTCCCTCGTCGGGTTCATGCTGGCGGTCTCCGGCCTCCTCGCGTGGCTCAACGGCGCCCTCCTCGCCTTTCAGCTGCTCTTTGCCGGCGCCCTCGCGCTGCGCATCATCTCCGTGCTGTGCCAGCGGCGCATGCAGCCTTCCACCGACAACCGCCCCGCGATACCCGAGCCGCCCTGGCGGGATCAGCTGGCCCGGGTGCGCACCAACGTCATGTTCATGCGCTTCGTGCTGTTCGCCTCGGCCATGGGCTTCGCCTCGACCCTTTTCGGCCCGTTCTATCCCGTATTCATGCTGGAGGAACTGCACCTCAGCGCCGCCCACATCAACCTGATCCTGCTGACCGGCGTGCTCGCCGCGGCCATTTCCTTTCCCGCGTGGGGTCGTCTGCTCGACCGCCACGGCAACGTCCCGATCATGATCGTCACCATGATCCTCTGGCAGATCTTCAACGCCCTCTATTGCCTGATCGGCCCGGATCACCTCTGGCTGCTCTATGTGATCAATACCGCCGGCGGCATCTTCAGCGCCGGTTACGGCATCGGGCTGTTCGGCCTTCTCCTCAAGCTCAGCCCGCCCGGCGCCCGCACCATGGGCATGGCGGTGTTCGTCTCCATTTCCTCCCTGACCGCGGCCCTCGCCCCGATCACCGGAGGTTGGCTGCTGGCATCCGCCCAAACCCACGGCATTCCCGCGCTGGACGCCTATCACGCGGCCTTCCTGATCACTCCGGTGCTCATGACCCTCTGCTGCCTGCTCCTGCGCCGGATCCGGGAGGAAAATTCCGCCTCAGTGATCGACGTCGTCGACGCGATGCGCAACGTACGCACCGTGGCTTCGCTCTTCGGGCTGACCTTCTTCGTCAACCGCGTCTTCTATCGTCCGGGCGTCCGTTCCAACCCGCCGCCGGTGTTATGAGCCAGTCGCCGCCTGCAATTTATACCCTGACGGGCAATCTGCTCGCCGAGCGCACGCTGGAGTTCTCCGCGTGGTCCGCAGGTCAGACGCAGCGCGCCTTGCGGGAGTCGTTCCAGGTCGGCGGCAAGGGCATCAATGTTTCCAAGATGCTGCACCGCCTCGGCACGCCCACCACCGCCCTCGGCTTCACCGGAGGCGCGACCGGCGCGGAATGCTCCGCGTGGCTGGCCCGGCAGGAATTTGCGTCGCAACTTTTTCCCACGGGACTGCCCACCCGCAGCGGTCTCGTCGTCCGCGCCGGATCCCAGCCCGAGACCACCTTCCTCGGAGCCGACGCCGCGCCCGACGCCGCAGCGATTCGCGCCTGCGCCGATTACCTCGATGCCCAGCCCCGCGGCCAAGTGCTCTCGCTCTGCGGGAGCTTTCCCGGGTGGACCACGCCGGCCTTTGATCCCTTGCGCGCCGCGCTCGGCCGCTGGCTCGGGCACGGTCCGTTGGCCGCCGATACCTATGGGCCGGCTCTCGTCTGGTGCGCGAGCCAGCCGCTCGCTCTCGTCAAGATCAACGCCACCGAGCTGCGAACGCTGTTCCCCGCCGAACCGGCCGCGGCCGCTGTTTCTGACCTGATCCGAAGCGCCGCTACCCGCGGGCCCGTCCCGCGGTGGGTTGTGACCGATGGCGCCGGGCCCGTCTGGTTCCAAGAAGGCGCCGGCCAACCCGCGAGCCTGACCCCTCCGCGCGTGCGGGAGGTCTCGCCCACCGGCTCGGGCGACGTGCTTTTCGCCTGCGTCCTCGATGCGCTCTTTCGCCGCCACGCCACCCTCGCCGAAGCCGTGACCCGGGCCCTGCCCTACGCCGCGGCCAACGCCGCGCATGCCGGGGTGGCCGATTTCCCTCGGCCCTGACCGGGCTTGCGGCCGGGGTTGTCCCGGCTAGTTTGTTTTCACCGGGAAAGTGAACTTTTTCACCTGTGTAAGGTCGATGCCCATCCCCTCATGAACCGAAACCTAATCATCACGCTTCTCGCCCTCGCCGCCGCCGCCGCGCTGTTTTTTGGCTACCGGACCTACCGGCTGTCGGCCGAGCATGATCTGGCGCAACAGCGCGCCGAGGCCGAGCTTGAGCTGGCCCGGCAGCGGCAGGCTGAGCAGACCCGCCGGTCCGCCGCCATCCTCGAGGCCCGCCGGATGGCCGAGCTGCGTGGCCAGGAGGAAATGGCACGGCTGGAAAAAATCCGCGCTGAACAAGCCGAGGCCCAAGCCGCCCTCGCCGCCGCCGAAGCCGAGCAAGCCCGCCTCGCCGCCTTGCTCGCCGGGAAGAACGGCACCGGCGCCGATGCCGCCCGCCTTGCCGCCGAACGCGAGCGCGCCGCCGCCGCGGCCGAGTCGGCCCGGCTGGCCGCCTTGAAGAAGCTGCAGGATCTCGACACGGAAAAACGCCAGATTGCGGACCGCGCCGCCGCCCGCCTCGCCGCCTTGAAACGCCAGGAGGCTTGGGAGGCCGAGGCCGCCCGGCTGGCCGCTGAGGAGGAGCGTAAAAAATTCACCGTCGGCGGCTATCTGGTCCGGGACGTCAAATCGCTCTATATCCTGAAGCGGGAGCAGCCGGCGGAAGCTCCGGCCACTCCCGCCAAGGCCCCGCCGTCCAAATAGCGCAATTTCGGACGCTTCCGGGCAAATTAATCCTTGCGTTGCCGGTGGTAAAACCGCTTTATCCGCGGTTTATTTTTATGAAAGCCACTATCAAAACCCAAGGACAGCAGTTCACTGTCACCGAGGGCGACATTCTCATTGTCAACCGTTACCCAAACACGGAAGCCGGTGCCACCGTTGAGATTAAGGACGTTCTCGCCACCGGCGAGGGCGCGGATTTCAAGGTCGGCACCCCCTTGCTCGCCGGCGCCACCGTCTCGGTCAAGATCCTCGAGAACAAGCGCGGCGACAAAGTCATCGTTTTCAAGAAGAAGAAGCGCAAGGGCATGGAGCGCAAACGCGGCCACCGCCAGGAGCTCTCCGTCATCAAGATCGAATCCATCAACGCTTAATTTTTAACTACTACCCGTCATGGCGCACAAGAAAGGTCAGGGAACATCCAGCAACGGTCGCGATAGCCAGCCAAAGATGCTCGGCATCAAACGCTTTGGCGGCGAGACCGTCCTCGCGGGCACCATCATCGTCCGCCAGCGCGGCAGCAAGCTGCACGCCGGCAAAAACATCGGCATCGGCCGCGATTGGACGCTCTTCGCGCTCAAGGACGGCACCGTCAAGTACGACAAGGCCCACCGCAAGGTCGCGATTGTCACGAGCTAAACTCAGCCTGAGCGCACTTTTTTAGCTTCCAAACGCAGCCCAAACCGGGCTGCGTTTTTCATGTCCGGCCCCAGCCGGCTTTATCGGACTTTCGCACCCCCACTACCATGGCCGACCGTCTCGAAGAACTCCGCAAGCAACGCGCCCTCGTACAGCAGCATCTGACTTGGCTCGATCACGAGATCGCCGCGATCACCGTCACCCGGCTGACCCTCCCGCCCTTCGCCTTGCGCTCCGGCACCCGCCCGCCAGTCGGCCCCACCGCCACCACCCCGGCCGTGCCCCCGGCCGCCGGGCCGGCTGCCGGCCTGCCCATCCCCGAACTCGCAGATTTTCAAGTCGACCCCGATAACGTGCACGGCGACACGCGCCGCGGCTGCATCATGTACGCCACGATCGCCCTGATCGTCATGGCCCTCATTTGCGGCGTGATCTATTTTGTCGGATACCGCGATCGTCCCCTGCTGCTCGTCCCCGACAAGTCTGGCCCAACTCCGACCATGGTTTATCCGGGCGGCCAGAAGCCCACCCCGGCCAAGCCCGCCGCTCCCGCCCCGGCCACCCCGCCCAAGAAGTAGCTGGGCGGGCACGTCCCGTGCCCGCATTTCGCACCGTAGCACCCCTACGGGCCTGTTTCAGCGCAACATCAGACTCCCCGGCGGGCATGGGCCACCCCGCCCGCCTTAAGCCCGCCCGTCAGCTCGCGGCCGGGTAGCTGCCCAGCCACTTCACGAACGGGCAGAATTTCTGCAGTTCGGCCAGGGCCTCCTTCATCGTCGCATCCTCGTAGTGACCCGACACATCAATGAAGAAATAATAGTCCCACGGTCGCCGCTTGCTCGGGCGCGACTCGATCTTGGACAGGTTGATGCCCCGCTCCGCCAGCGGCATCAGCATCCGCAGCAGCGAGCCGGAGTGCGAGGCGGCGGCGTCGCCGAGGGAAATCGCAAAGCTGGTGATGTCCTTGCCGCTGCCGACCGCCCCGGAGGCCTTCTTGCCGAGCACAAAGAAACGCGTGGTGTTGTCCGCCTTGTCCTGGATGTTCTTCACGACAATCGGCACCCCGTGCGTCGTCGCCGCCAGCTCGCTCGCCACCGCGGCGGAGCCAGGCTCGTCCTTGGCGATCTGCACCGCCCGGGACGTACTGGGCGCATCAATTAATTGGGCATGCGGCAGGTGCCGTTGCAGCCAGTTCCGGCACTGGGCCAGCGCCTGGTCCTTCGAATAAACCCGCTCGATCTTCTCCAGCGGCGACGTCGAGATCAGCGCGTGCGTGATCTCGAGGTAGATTTGCGCCACGATCTTCAGGTCCGACTCGACGAACTGGTCGAGCGCATCGCGCACCGAGCCCTCGGTCGAATTCTCAATCGGGATGACGGCGTAGTCCGCCTCCCCCTTCTCCACCGCCGTGAAAATATCCCCGATGGTCGCCATCGCGTGGTAATCCACGCTCGCGCCGAACTTCGTGATCGCCGCGAGGTGCGTGTTGGTCGCCTCCGGCCCCAGATAGGCGATCAGCAGCGGCTTTTCCAGCGCGATGGCCGCCGACATGATTTCGCGGTAAATCGCCCGCAGCGCCTCGTTCTTGATCGGGCCCTGGTTCTGGCCGGTGACCTTCTGCAGCACCGCCTCCTCGCGCTCGGCGACGTAAATCTGCCCACCCTGGCTGCGCTTCACCTTGCCGATCTCGCCCGCCAGTTTCAGGCGCGCGTTCAGCACCTCGACCAGCTGGTGGTCGAGCTTGTCAATCTGGTCGCGAATCGGTCCGAGATCCATGTCAGGCCTGTGCCGGGGTGTCCCCGGACGGTGCCGCGGCGTTTTCCAGCGGCAATTGCTCGTCAGACAGACCCATGTCCGTGTCACTGAGCTTGGCGGGGTTCATCGCGTTGCTCAGCCATTCGTCAATCTGGCGCGAGGACAGCACATCCGAGGCCGGCAGTTCGTCGAGTGATTTCACGCCCACAAATTCCAGAAACTTGTCCGTCGTCCCGTATTGGATCGGCCGGCCCGGCAGGTCCGCCCGGCCCACCACGTAGATCAGCTCGCGCTCCAGGAGCTTGTTGACGCCCGCCTCGGCCGAAACGCCGCGAATCGTCTCGATCTCCGCGCGGGTCACCGGCTGGCGATAGGCGACGATCGCCATGGTCTCAACCGACGACTGGCTCAGCTTCAAGGGCGGCGGCTCGGCGCGCAGGATGCGCACCCAGCGGGCAAAACGCGGATGCGTCACGATCCGGTAGCCGTTCGTGCCCTCGATGAGCAGCAGGCCGTCGTCCGCCGCCCGCAGTTCCTCGGCGATCACATCCGTCGCCTCCCGGATCTGGGTCGCCGTGATAAGCGACGGCACCTCGTGATAAAGTTCCGGATCCTCCGGCGCCTCCGCGATCACCTCCGCGGCCTCCGCCACGTCCGTCGTCGCGGCGGGTGCCGCCGGCACCACGCCCGCCGTCACAGTCGCATCATCCGGCCCGGGAACTGGCGCGTCGCCGTCGGTCAGCGGCAGCGTGTCCTGCTCGTGAAAGCGGGTGAACACCGCCTGGATGTCCTTGATCGCGAGCGGCTGGCTGGAGGAGAGGAGCAGTGCTTTGAGCACCTTTTTCAAATTGAAGGCCATGCGGTAAAGTCGGGATCAGTGATTGCGGCGCGCCGGAGGTGAAGCAATCCCGAAACGCAGCACAAGCGACCAGGGGTCACGCGGAGGCGCCGAGACGCCGAGAATCTCTACCCGGCCTCTGCCTCTCGGCGCCTCCGCGTGCCCCTCTCTTTCCCAAAACCCGGCTTGCTCGCGCCGGGCCGCTTTGGTTCCCTGCCCTCAGCTCATGAGTTCCTCCCCCGATCCTACCCGCACGTTCTCCTCCATCGTCGTCGACGGCGCCGACCGCGCGCCCGCCCGGTCCATGCTGCGGGCCGTCGGCTTTACCGACGAGGACTTCAAGAAGCCCCAGATCGCCGTCGCCTCCGCCCCGAGCGACATGACGCCCTGCAATGTTCACCTGGGCGAACTCAGCGAGCATGCCCGCAAGGGCATCGCCGCCGCCGGGGGCAAGCCGGTCTATTTCAACACGATCACGGTCACCGACGGCATCAGCATGGGCACACTGGGCATGCGCTACAGCCTGGTCTCCCGCGAGGTGATCGCCGACTCCATCGAGACCGCGGTCGCCGCTGAGGGCTTCGACGGCCTCGTCGCCATCGGGGGCTGCGACAAGAACATGCCCGGCGCCATGATCGCCATCGCCCGGCTCAACCGCCCCGCCGTCTTTGTCTACGGCGGCACCATCCTCCCGGGCTTCACGGCCGGCGACTGCGACCACCAGAAACCCCTCGATATCGTCTCCGTCTTCGAGGCCGTCGGCCAACACGCCAAGGGCGAGTTGACCGATGCGCAGCTGCGGGACGTCGAAATGTCGGCCATCCCCGGCCCCGGCTCCTGCGGCGGCATGTACACCGCCAATACCCTGGCCACCGCCATCGAGGCCCTCGGCATGAGCCTGCCCAACAGCAGCGCGCAACTCGCCATCGGCCCGGAAAAACGCGAGGACTGCGTCCGCGCCGGTGCCGCCGTCATGGCCATGCTCAAAAAGGGCGTCAAACCCCGCGACATCCTCACGCGTCACGCTTTCGAGAACGCCATCATGGTCAGCCTCGCCCTCGGTGGCTCGACCAACCTCATCCTCCACCTGCTCGCCATCGCCCATTCCGCCGAGGTCCCGCTGACGCTGCAGGACTTCAAGGTCATCGGCGAAAA
>QQNC01000048.1 GCA_003402695.1 Verrucomicrobiota bacterium
ATGGGCGAGGCCGAGGCTTATGCTTTGCTGACTCGCGCCGGACTGTGTCCGCCACCGCACGGGCTCGTGGGCGAATCGCTGCCCTTTGTTGCCGGCGAACCGGTCGTACTCAAGGGCCTCGGGGAGGAACTCTGGCACAAGTCGGAGCTCGGCGCCGTCAAGTTCCTGTCGTTTGACGCAGGCGTGGTGGCCACCGAGTCGGCAGCGATGCGACTTCGCGTCGAAGCCGCTGGCCACCGCTGGCTGGGCGGCCTGGTCTGCGCCCGCATTTCCCTATCGCGGGCCAGGGGTTTGCCTTCCGAAGGCTTCTTTTCCCTGACCCATGGCGAGGCTGGGTGGGTTGTGCTGGGTGGTTTCGGCGGACTGCAGGCCGATGCGCTCGCTACGCTGGCGCCGCCGCTGCGCTGGCCGCTGGCGCTGACTACACCGCAGATGGCGCTGGCCGAGTTCAAGGCGCACCTGCTGGGCCAGATCTGGCTCGGGCAACTCCGCGGCACCGCGCCCCTGACGTCGGAGCGCCAAGTCGGGGAGTTTCTCGAGGCGCTCTGGCGCGTCGCCCCGCTGGCCGGGACCGCCGGCCTGACGTTGCTGGAACTGAATCCCGTTGGACTCGACGAGACCGGCCGGCTGCGGCCGCTCGACGCCGTGGGCCGCCGCGCACCGCCGGCCCCGCTGCGCGTGCCGCCGCCGCGGGGTTTCCTGAACGCCCTGCGTGCTCCGCGCCGCGTGGCGCTGGCGGGCGTCTCCGAGAAAGAAGGCGGGGTGGGGCGGACCATCCTCGAGAACCTCCGGCGTTGTCCGGCGCTGGCGGACGGCATCACCCTCATCAAACCCGGGCGGACGGAACTGCTCGGTCTCCCGTGTGTGCCGGACGTCGCGGCCTTGCGCGCGGCGCCCGTGGACCTGCTGCTGCTCGCCTTGCCGGCCCCGGTTGCGGCGCAGACCCTGATCGCGCTCATCGGCCAGGGCGGCGGCGCCACGGTGGTCGGGCTTGTCGCCGGCGGCATCGGCGATGGCGCCGATACGGCGGGACTCGGCCGCGATCTCACCCGGCGGCTGCACGAGGCCCGCATCGCGGGCCGGTGGACCCCCACCGTGCTCGGGCCAAATTTTCTCGGACACTGGGTTCCGGCCACGCAACTCGACACCTCCTTCATTCCCGCGGAGAAGCTCACCCCGTCCGGCCCAGCGGGCGGCGGGCTGGCGCTGCTCAGCCAAAGCGGCGCGTTCCTGCTCTGCCGCCGCTCCCGCGCCCCGCAGCTGCGGTTCGGTCTGGGCGTCGCGCTCGGCAACCAGATGGACGCCGCGCTACCGGATTTTCTCCACGCGTTGAATGACGATCCCGCGTGTCGCGCGGTGGCCGCCTACATTGAGGGGTTCGGTCCCGGCCACCTGCTGGAGACGGCGCAGGCCGCCGACCGGCTGCACCGCCGGGGTGTGCCGCTCCTGATGCACCGCGCCGGGCAGACCTCGGCCGGGCAGAGCGCCGCGGCGAGCCACACGGGTGCGATGGCCGGGGACTGTGAACTGGAACGGGCGCTGCTGGTGCGCGCCGGCGTGAAATTTTCCGCTTCGATCGCGGCGTTTGACGCCGCGCTGGAATGGCTCGGGGCGTGGCCGGCGCCGCGGTCCGGCCCGGTGGCGCTGCTGACCAACGCGGGTTTTGAGAGCGTGAACGGCAGTGATCTGCTCACAGGACCGCTGCGCGCGGCCGTACTCAAACCGGCTGCGCGCGCGGCGCTGGCCGCCGTGTTGGTCCGGCATGAACTGGCCGGGCTCGTGGCGCCCAAGCTGCCGCTCGACCTCACCCCCATGGCGGGCGAGGACGCCTTTCTCGCGGCCGCGGAGATTTTGATGGATGCGGCGGGTGTGCTGGTCGTCGGAGTGGTCCCCTTCACCCGCCGGCTCGGCACCGAAGCGGCAGGCGCCGCGCGCTTCGCCGCGGCGCTGGCGACACTGCGCGACGCGCACGACAAACCGGTCGCTGTGGTCGTTGATGCTGGCGTGGACTACGACGGCTACCGGCGCGCCTTCCGCGAGGCCGGCCTGCCGGTCTTCGACCGGATTGAGACGGCGCTCCTCGGCCTGCGTACGCTGGCGTGAGAGTTGCGCAATTTTTCCAAACGGATGGCGGTCGCCGGCTGGGCAAGTGTGGCCATGGGCGGGGCTAGACAACCTCCGCGGGCCGCACCATGGTTTCGGCGTGATGTCTCCCCTTACCCCTATTTCGTGGCGTGGCGTAACCTGGGCAATCATGCTGGGCCTCGCGCTGCCGCTGGCGGCGGCGGAGACTCCGGCCCGGCCGCACCGGCTGCTGATCGACCACGACGGCCACCTGCTGTTTTCCACCCTCACGACCAACTTCCGCGCCGATGTGGACGAGGAAGTGCGCGAAATCCCTGCCAACGTCACGACGTACCTGCTCTGCAGCGGCGCCGGCCGGACGTATTTTCCCACGAAGGTGGGGCGGGTGGACCCGAACCTGAAGCAATTGATCGCCGAGCATGCCAAGGGAAACGATCCGTTCGGGTATTTCTTGGAAAAACTGAAGGCGTCGGGCCGCGAGACGTTTGTCGAATTCCGGATGAACGACGTGCACAACCCCACGGACGCGAACCACTGGAACATGCCGCTGGTCCGCGAGCAGCACCCCGACGTGATCGCCCGGCCCGAGGCGGCGGCGCGCAACGACCCGGAGTGGCTGAACTGGAGCCTGGATTTCTCGAATCCGAAGGCGAACGCCTACGTGACGGCGATGCTGCGCGAGGTGGTGGAGAAGTACGCGCCGGTGATGGACGGGCTGCAGATGGACTGGATGCGTTTTCCGCGCCACCTTTCCGGCGTCGGTGACGAGGTGTGGGCCAAGCGCGCGGTGCTGACGCGGATCGTCGAGCAAACCCGCGAGTTGACCAAGGCCCACGGGCTGAAGCTCGCGGTGCGGGTACCGAGCACGCTGCGCGGCTGCCGTGTGCTGGGACTCGACGTGGAGGACTGGGTGAAGCGCGGGCTCGTCGATTTTGTGGTGGTGTCGGAGTTTCTCGACACGGACTACACCATGCCGATTGCCGAATTCCGCGCGAAGTTTGGGCCGGCGATGCCGATCTACGCCTCGGTGGAGATTGAGCACGGCTGGCAGTTCCACTGCCCCGAGTCGCTGCGTGCGACCGCGACGGGACTGTATGACTGCGGGGCGGACGGGATCAGCCTGTTTAATTTTGTCGGGCGTTACACGTTTGGCGCGGTGCCCTACGACTGGCTGACAGGCCTTGAGTCTCCGGCGACGGCGGCGAAGAAACCGCTGCTCTATTCCCTGCCGGTGAACAAATACCGCAAGGAAATGGACCAACCCGCGGTGCTGCCGGTGTCGGTGCCGGCGCACAGCACGGTGAAGCTGCCCCTGCCCCTGCCGGGTCTGGCGCTGCCGGCCTGGCGGGCGCGCCTGCTGATCGCGGCGGATGCGCCGCTGGCGGTGACACTGAACGGCCAGGCCGTCGAGCTGGTCCCGACGCTGCATCCCACCGAGATGTTTGTGGAGTTCATCCCGTTGGCCAATAATTTCTCCAACATCGGGAGTCACCGCCCGGCGCGCGAGCAGTCGCATTTCTACCGCTTCGAGGCGGCGGGGCTGCAGGCGGGGGCAAATACGCTCGAGCTGCGCAACGATACCGACCAGGCGATCGAGGTGAAGCGGGTTAACCTCGGGTTGTGGTGATTTAGCCCACGGAACACACGGAATACACGGAAGAAAACCTCGGGATTTTCTGGCTCAGGATAATTCCGTGTGTTCCGTGGGCTAAACTCCGAAGGATTTGTTCACCGCGCAGTCCAGCCGCCGTCGATGGGGATGGCGGCGCCGGTGATGGACCGGGCGGTCTCGCCGCACAGGAACACTGCGAGCGCGGCGACCTCGGCGATCTCGATGAAGCGTTTTGAGGGCTGGGCGGCGAGGATGACTTCCTTGATGACCCTCTCGCGCGGCAGTTGGTGCGCCTTGGTCTGGCTCTCAATCTGGCCCTCGACGAGAGGGGTCAGGACGTAGCCCGGGCAGATGGCATTGCAGGTGATGCCGGTCTCGGCGACTTCGAGCGCGACGGACTTGGTCAGGCCGACCTGACCATGCTTGGCGGCGACGTAGGCGGACTTGAAGGGTGAGGCGACGAGCCCGTGGGCGGACGCGAGGTTGATGATGCGACCCCAGTTGCGGCGCTTCATGCCGGGCAGCGCCGCGCGGATGGCGTAGAAACTCGAGTTAAGGATGACGGCCTGGATCTCGAGCCAGCGGTCCACGGGAAAATCCTCGATGGGCGACACGAACTGGATGCCGGCGTTGTTGACCAGGATGTCCACGCTGCCACAGGCCGACTCGGCCGCCGCGATGAGGGCGGCGACCTCCTCGGGCTTGGTGACGTCGGCGGGATGGTACAGCACGCGGACCCCGGTGGACGCGGCGAGTTCGCCGCGGAGTTTTTCAATCACGGCCGCGTCGCCCAAGCCGTTGAGCATGACGTTGGCGCCGGCCTGGGCCAGGGCGCGGGCGATGCCGAGTCCGATCCCGCTGGTGGAGCCGGTGACGACGGCGGTTTTGTTTTTGAGCATGGGTGGGGTATTTTTACCGGAGGTAACGGAGAGAACGGAGGAGTGAAGGGAAGCAGCCTCAGTTTCCCCCGTTACCTCCGGTAAAAACAGATTGGGGAATTGTCTCCAACCAGCTGGACAGCTTTGGCCCCACCGCTTCGGTGTCGATGCCGGTCAGGCAGAAGGGCTCGGCGTAGCGGCAGCGGTCGTAGCAGGGCTTGTAGCGGCAGGGTTTGCCCTCGATCCAGGCGGCCTGCGGATGGGCGGGGGCGAACAGCTCCGGAATCTGCGGCCCGAAAATCGTGAACGTGGGCACGCCGCACAGTGCGGCGATGTGGCCCGGCCCCGAGTCGTTGCCGAGAAAGGCCGCGCCACCGGCAATAGTGTCAATCAACTCGTCCATGCTTCCGGCGGCTCGTGCCAGCGGTTCGCCGAGCGAGCGCCAAGTTTCCCGCTGGTCGGGATCACAGAGCACGGTGGGCTCCCAACCCTGCGCGCGCAGCCGGCCGAGCAGCTCGGCGTAGCGCTCAAGTGGCCAGACCCGCAAGGGTTGGGAGGCGCCGGAGTGTAGCACGATGCGGCGGGCGGAAACAGGTGGGTGCAGGCGGGGGGAAGCCATGGCGATGGCGGGGAGATGAAGTTTTTCCGCGAGCCGGCGCCAGGTCTCGGGCCGGTGGACATGACCGCCATCCGCCAGGTTGTCGTTGAGCAGCCAGCCGGCGCCGGGGCGGCCGTAGCCGAGCAGTCGGCCGGGGCGGGCGAGACGAAGGAAGAGGTGGTCCGAGGCGAGCGGCCAGATCGAAACGGCGGCGGCGAAGCGGCGGGACCGCAGCTCGCGCCAGATGCGCCAGAGCGTGCGCCACGGCCAGCGGGGCAGGTTGGCGCTGCCGGAAAACAGCGCCCATGGTGCGACGCACGGAATCAACTCCACCTCGGGGACAAAACGCTGCAGCAGCCCGCCGGCATTGGGCACGGCCAGCAGCGTGACCTCGTAACGGGTCACCGCGGCCCGCAGAAACGGAATGAGAATGGCGATGTCACCTAGGCCGCGAAATTCCGCGACCAGCAGCGCGGGCTTGGACCCGGAGCGGACCCGGTGCACGGGTGGACTGAATGCGACGGGCCGGGCGGCGGTGCTCATCGGAACAACCGGGTCTTGATCTCCGGCACGCGCGCCGAACCCGTGGTGCCGAGCTGGTGGATGACGAGGGAAGCGGCGGCTTGAGCGAGCTGCATCGCTTCGCCGAGGGTGGCCCCCGCGGCCAGGGCGAGCGTGAGCGCGGCGGTTACGGCGTCCCCGGCGCCGACGATGTCGATTGCGCCGCGCACGGGCAGGGCGGGGACGTGAACCGCCGGCTCGCCCGGCCCGGCGCCGATGATGCCGAGCTCGGCGAGCGTGATGAACACGGCGCGCTGGCTGGCCTGCGCGAGGCGGTCGGCACCGGCCATGATCGCCGGCTGGCCCACCGGAGCGGAAGTGCCGGTGAGCGCGGCAAACTCGGCGGCGTTCATCTTGAAGACGAGCGGGGGAAACGAACCGAGTCCGTGGCGGCTGTCGGCGAGGATCACGAGCCGCGGGTAGGCGAGCGAGAGTTCGCGCACGGTTTTCAGCACGGCGGGCGTGATCACGCCGCAGCCGGGAACGCCGGCCTGGTCCATCACGATGAGCGCGTCGAACTCCGGGGCGAGGTCCCGGAGCGCGGAGCAGAGTTCGGCCTCCACGTCGGCGGGCGTCGGCGCCCAGTTCTTGATGTCGAGGCGCGAAAGCTCGACCGGCGGCTTCGACGGCGTGTGCCGCAGCGGCTTGGTGTAGGTGAACGTGCGGCGTTCCGGGGTCCGGAGAAAATTATCCAGCGACAAGCCCGGAACGGCGCGCAGGGCGCGGAGCAGCTCGAACCCCTCGCCGTCCTCGCCGCAGAAACCGACGGGCCACAACTTGCCCGTGCCGAGGGCGCCGAGGTTTTGGACGATGTTGCCGGCGGCGCCGGGCGAGCAGCGCACCGACGTGACATTGTGCACCGGCAGTCCGGTCTCGAGGGAGGTCTCGGCCTTGGCGGGATCGATGTCGAGGTAGCGGTCGAGGGAGAAATCGCCGACCACGCCGACGCACAACTGCGCAAAGCGGGAGGTCAGGGCATCGAAGCGCTCCGGGGTCATGACCGGTGACGCAAACCCATCCGGTGCCGCGCGGCAATCGCGCTTTGCATTTGGGCGGTCGGTCGCCAGCCTGCCGCGATGGCGCAACCCAGCGAGGCCTCGCAGGATTTGGAACTCCGTCCCGGCACCGGGCGCGGCGTGGCGGGGTATTTTCGGGTGGCGCAGACCGTGGCCGGTACCTGGTGGCTGATCGATCCGGCGGGCCGGCCGTGTTTTCTGCGGGCGGTCAACGAGGTCTGCGGGGCCGACGGCTCGCCGCATGATCCGGTGGCGCGGTTGCGAACCTGGGGTTTTAATGCGCTGGGCGCCGGGGCGGGCGTGACGCTGCGGGAGGAGGGCCTGCCCTGGGTGGGGACGGTGGATTTTTGCTCGACCGGCGAACTCATTCACCTGGCGGGGGCGCGTCTGCCCGACGTCTATGACCCGGAATGGCCGAAGGCTGCGGCGAACCGCGCGGGTGAGGTGTGCCTGCCGTGGTGCGAACGGCGCGAGCTCATCGGCTGGGTCACGGATGACAACCCGGGCTGGGCGCAGCCGGGTCCGGCGGGCCGGCCGGCGTTGCTACAGATCTGCCTGAGTCTGGAGCCCAAATTCGCGGCGTACCATGCGGCGTGGGAGTTTGTCCTCGCGCTGCACGGCGGGCAGCTGGAAGCCATGGCGAAGGCGTGGGGGCATCCGGCGATCAAGAACAAGGAGGTGGTGCGGGAGCTGACACGGACGGAGCAGGGGATCACGTCGCGTGGCTACCTGCGCGACGACGCGCGCTGGTCGCAGGAATTTGCGCGGCGGTATTTTGCCCTGGCCGCGGCGGCGATCCGGGCGCACGACCCGCATCACCTTGTGCTCGGCTGCCGGTTTGGGTCCCGGCCGGGGGCGGCGGTGCTCGCGCAATGCGCCCTGCCGGCGGTGGATGTGCCGTGCGTTGACCTCGATGACCTGGCGCTGGTGCCGGCGGGGCCGGTGCTGGTGGGTGATTTTACCTGGGTGGACCCGCGGTTTTTCGGCGCGCCCGGCGCCCGGCGGGTGCGCGGCCTGACGGCGGTCGAGCGGATGTTGCGCCGTGGGCGCACCGTGCTCGAGCGGTCCGCGCGGCAGCCCGCGGTGGTTGGCTATGCGTGGAAGCACTGGCAGGACGGCCCGGGTGAGCAGCCGCCGTTTGCCCGCGGGCTGGTGCACCTGAACGAGGCCGAGGCGCGCGAGCACACGGAGCTGCTGACGGATATCAACGCCCGCCTGCCCGCGCTGCGGCCCTCCGCGGTTCCGTTTTCCCTATGAGCCTGACCATCTGGTGCAATGCGAAGTTCAACGAGGCCGTCACCCGGCAACTGACCGAGGGCACGCGCGCGCACCGGTTGATTTTCTCGAGCCAGGCGTCGGCCAACGTGCTCACCGCCGGCGCGGCCGATCCGGAACTGGCGAAGGCGGACATCGCCCTGGGCCAGCCCAACGCGGCGGATTGCCTGAAGGCGGAGAAGCTCCGCTGGGTGGAGGTGACGACGGCGGGTTACACCCGTTACGACACGCCGGAATTCCGCGAGGCGTTCCGGGCGCGCGGGGCGGCGTTCACCAACGCCTCGGGTGTGTTTGCCGATCCATGTGCGCAGCACGTGCTCGCAATGATGCTGGCGCTGGGCCGCAGCCTGCTGCCGTCGCATCGCGACCAGTTGACGGACCACTCGTGGCACTACACCGAGCGGCGCTATGATTCGCGGCTGCTGACGGGCCAGACGGTGGTGTTACTTGGCTACGGGGCGATCGGACGGCGGCTGGCGGAACTGCTGGCGCCCTTCGGTATGAAACTTTACGCGGTGCGCCGCTCCGTCCGCAGCGAGGCGGGGGTGCATGTGATTTCAGAGGAGAAAATCAGCGCCATCCTGCCGCTGGCCGACCACGTGGTGAACATCCTGCCCGACAATGCGGGCACGCTGAACTACGTGAACGCCCGCCGGCTCGCGTGCTTCAAGCCGGGCGCGAAATTCTACAATGTCGGCCGCGGCACCACGGTGGACCAGGCGGCGCTGCTCGAGGCGCTGAATTCCGGCCGGCTCGGCGCGGCCTATCTCGATGTGTTTGATCCCGAGCCGCTGCCGCCGGAGCACCCGCTGTGGACGGCCCCGCGCTGCTACATTACCCCCCACACGGCGGGCGGGCGCGCGGATCAGGATGAGGCGATTGTGCGGCACTTTCTGGGAAATCTCGCGGCGTTCGAACAGGGCGGGGCGATGACGGACCGCGTGGTGTGAGCGGTGGGGGCGTGCGCGGCTCAATTCCATTGCCCAAATGTTGAGTCCGGGGAATAACTTTGCCCGTAGACACTCTTATCCCCGACCACCCTGAGGCGGCCAAGTGGCCGTCACCCAGGAGGGTCGAACAACCCAAAACTCAGTTGCTGTTATGAACAAATCCACACGTCTGATCATCACGGCCGCCGCCATGGCGGGCCTTTATGCCGGTTCCCTCGCGGTGCGGGCGCACGCGGCCGACGCCGGCGCGCCGGCGGCCAAGGATGACTCCAAGGACAAGAGCTCCTGCAAGGGCAAGGACGGCTGCAAGGGCTCCGCTTCCTGCAAGGGTCACAACGACTGCAAGGGCGAGGGTGGCTGCAAGACCGCGGACCACGACTGCAAGGGCAAGAACGACTGCAAAGGCAAGGGTGGTTGCGGCGCCAAGGAAATGGCTCCCGCTCCCGAGCCCAAGAAGTAAGTCTCTCCTCCACGCGGCCGGCGCCTTTCGCCGGCCGCGTTTTTTTTGCCACTCGCCGGTCCCCTCCCGCTTCATTTAGTTCCCTCCATGCCGGCCAACGCGTTCAACGGCCACACCGACTACGGCATCGGCATCGGGCTGCGGGTGCCGCACTACGGGCACATCCTGGAGCAAAAGCCCGTCGTCGACTGGTTCGAGATCATCTCGGAAAATTTCATGTGCGGCGGCGGCCGGCCGCTCGAGGTGCTGGACCGGATCCTGGAGCAGTACCGCGTCGTGCAGCACGGCGTCTCGCTGTATTTCGGCTCGGCGGACAAGCCCGACCGCGAGCATCTGAAGCGGCTCAAGGCCCTGGTGAAGCGCACGCAGACGCCCTGGTTGTCCGACCACCTCTGCTGGGGCAGTGTCGACGGCACCTACACGCACGACCTGCTGCCGATGCCCTACACGCGGGCCGCCGCGAAACGCACCGCCGCGAAAATCCGCCACGTGCGGGACTACTTGGAAGTGCCGATTTGCGTGGAGAACGTCAGCAGCTACGCGGAGTTCCACGCTTCCGAGATGACGGAGTGGGAATTCCTCAGCGAGGTCGTCGAGCAGGCCGACTGCGGGATCCTCCTCGACGTGAATAACATTTACGTCTCGTCGAAGAACCACGACTTCAGCCCCTACGACTATCTCAACGGCGTGCCGCACCACCGCGTCGGCCAGATGCACATCGCGGGGCACACCAAGTTTGAAAAGTACCTGCTCGATACCCACGACCATCCCGTGCTCGACCCGGTCTGGCAGCTCTACGCCCACGCGACCCGGCTCTGCGGCGTGACCGCCACGCTGCTCGAATGGGACGACCGCATTCCGTCGTTCAACGAGGTGCACGACGAGGCCCTCAAGGCCAACCGCTTCATCGCGGAGGCGAAAACCGCCCGCAAAACAACCACCGCCCATGCCCGTGCGCGCTGATTCCCTGCGGGGCCTGCGGGCCTTCCAACGGCTGGTGAAGACCGCGGTGACGCGTCCGCTGGCGCCGGGCTACCGCATGCAGCGCCGCTGGTCCGACGGCCGGTCCATGGCGGCGGTCGCGGCGGAGTTCATCAAGCCCAACGACCGGCTGACGGCCTTCGCGCGGCTCGAGATCTACAACCGGATGTACTGGTTCCGGATCATTGACAGCCTCCACGAGGATGCGCCCGGCCTGCGCGCCGCGCTGGGCGAGCGGAAGTTTTCCCGGCTGGCGGTGGCCTACCTCACAAAGCACCCGTCCCACTCCTTCACGCTGCGCAACCTGGCCTCCCGCCTGGAGGAATTCATCCGCGCGGAGCCGCGCTGGACTGCGCCCCGCACGGCGCTGGCGCGCGAAATTGCCCGCTTTGAATGGGCGCAGACGGTGGCCTTCGACGAGGCGGCGCGCCCGGTGGTCACGCCGGCGGACTTCGCGCGCGCGAATCCCGCGCGGCTCAGGCTCGGCCTGCAGCCCTACCTCAGCCTGCTCGTGCTGGAGCACCCGGTGGATCGCTATGTGCTCGCGGTGAAGAAACGGGACACCCTCCGGGCCGAGGCGAGCAACGCCACCCCGTCCGCGCGCCCGGCGTCGGGGATCCGTTCGGTGCCGCTCCCGCGTCGCGAGCGGACCTGGGTCGCGGTGCATCGCTTGGAAAACATGCTTTACTATAAGCGGCTGGAGGCCCCGGCGTTCAAGATTCTCACGGCGCTGCGTGAGGGCGCGACGCTGGATCGCGCAGTCGCGGCCGCGGGGCGCGGGGTGACGCCGGAGCAGGTACAGGCCTGGTTTGCGCTCTGGGCCCAGCTCGGCTGGCTCTGTCGCTGGAAATAAAACCCCGCGCCACGCCTCTCACCGCCACACCGACCCCATGAACCCCGCCTCCCTGTACCATAAGTTGAACCACGTCCTCGCCCTGCTTGCCGGTTTGGTGCGGCCGTTGTTCCTGCTCATCATTCGCCTCTATTGGGGCTGGCAGTTCTTCCTGACCGGCAAGGGCAAGTTTACGCACCTCGAACGCACGACCGATTATTTCGCGAGCCTCAACCTTCCCCTGCCGAAGCTGAACGCCATCCTGGCGGCCTCCACCGAGGTGGTTTTTGGGCTGCTCTTCCTGGCCGGACTCGGCGGGCGGGTGGCGCAGCTGCCGCTGATCGGCCTGCTGGTCGTGGCCTATGTCACGTCCGAGCAGGCGGCGCTGCACGCCTTCTTCTCCGACCCGGATAAATTCCTTACGGCCGACCCATTCCTCTTTCTCTTCGCGGTGGTGATCGTTTTCGTCTTCGGCCCGGGCCAGTTCTCGCTCGACGCGCGGTTCGCGAAGAGATCCAGCACCGCCGGGTAACGGTCGCTGGCGGGTGCGGTTGCGCGCCTGCGCGCAACCCACCGCCAAAGCCCCAATCGGCCGCGCTCAGGCGCGCGGCGGGGGATTGCAGAGATCCTCGTAGGCGTAGACCAGCGCGCCGATGAAGATTGGCACGGTGATGAAAATGCCGATGAGGAGGCCGAGCACGCCCAGCACGGCGATGATCGCGCCGACAATCATAAGCCCGAACATCCGCCACCATTGCGCGCTGATTACGCGGCGGCTGACCTCCATCGCCGCCCAAAATTCCATCTTCCGGTCGATGACCAGCATGTAGGCGAAGGCATAGGCCACCGCGAGGTAGATGCCCGGCAGAATCAGCAGGATGAAGCCGGCCAGGGTCATAAGGCCGACCACGAGGCCGGTGAGGATCAGCGGCCCGAGGGCGAGGGAGAAGCCGCTGAAGGCGTCGCCCAGCTCCGAGGATTCACCGCGGACCTTCTTGATATAAAAAAAGTAGAGTCCGCCGTTGAACACGCCGCCGAGCAGCAGGCCGGCCATCCAGCCGAGGAAGGGAATGGCGTTGGCCACGATCGTGACGATGATTACCAACGCGGTCGCGCCGACGACCGGCCAAAAATTAGCCTTCAGGAGGCCCCAGCTGCGTCCGATGCAGCCGAAGATGTCGAGCGGCGCCGCCCGGGCAATGAGGTCGGCGGCGAAGGTCTTGGGGTCAATCCCACCGCCGGCCATGGGCGGCGGACTCGTGGCCGGCGCCGCCGGCCCGCCGACAAATTCCGTGTACTCCCCAGAGTGTGCCAATCCGCGGACCCGGCGTACTTGGCCTTGGTCTGCAAATTGGCCCGACCGCTCGCCAGCCAAATTCGCACCTGCTCCGCGGACACCGGGCCGTATTCTTTGCCATCCCCGCCAATGATGATGAACATGGGACCGGAGGAAAACATCTGGTCCACGGAGCGTCAATGGCGCCGGCGCCGCCCCGCCCAACCCCGGCTCAATCCTCGTTTTCCAGGCGGGGGCGAACGCGCTGGGCCTTGGTGACCTTCTTCCACGCGGCACGGCCGACACGCGCCAGCTGGGGGTTGGTCTTGCGGGCGGCGTGGGCCTGCTCGCGCTGGAGTTTCAGGAAACTCTGCCAGCGGGCCGGGTCGAGCGTGCCGGCGGCGAGTGCGGCCTGCATGGCGCAGCCGGGCTCGGCGTCATGGCGGCAGTCGCTGAAGCGGCAGCGGCTGGCGAGGGCCGTGATATCGGCGAAGGTTTCAGCGAGGGTGGGGGCCCCGAGGTCCCACAACTGCAGCTCGCGCATGCCGGGGGTGTCGATGACGAGGGATCCGGACGGCGCGACGATCAATTCGCGGTGGGTGGTGGTGTGCCGGCCCTTGCCGTGCGTGTCGCTGGTGGCACCGGTGAGTTGGCGGTCGGTGCCGAGCAGGCGGTTGATCAGGGTGGATTTGCCGGCACCGGACGCACCGAGCAGCGCCACGGTGCGGCCGGGCGCGAGCCAAGCGCCCAGGGCGACGGCGGGGTCGGCATCGCGGGCGGCGCTCACCGCCACGACCGGTGCACCGGAGGCGAGGGCGGCAACCTCGGCACGGATGGCGGCGGGGTCGGAGTGCAGGTCGGTTTTGTTGAGCACAATCACGGGCTGGGCGCCGCTGTCCCAGGCGACCGCGAGGTAACGCTCGATGTGCCGGAGGTTGAAATGCTCGTCGAGGGCGGAGACAAGGAAGACCGTGTCGATGTTGGCGGCGACAATCTGCTCGACGTCCTCGTCACCGGCGGCGCGGCGGGAGAACTTGGTGCGGCGGGGTAGCACGGCATGGATGTCGGCCTGGGCCTCGCCCAAGCGCGGGCGCACGACGACCCAGTCGCCGACGGCGGGCAAGTCGGTGCGGGTGGCCGACTCATGGAGGAGCCGGCCGGTACAGGTGGCGGAGAGTTCACCGGCGGCGGAGTAAAGCACGCAGGTGTGCTTGTGTTCGAGTACGACGCGCGCCGGCACAAAACCGGACGAGGCAAAGGGCGTGAAATGATTCGTGAAGAATTCATCCCAGCCGAGGGTGGAGAGATCCATGGGAG
>QQNC01000049.1 GCA_003402695.1 Verrucomicrobiota bacterium
GATGGCGACCTTGGCGACGGCGTTTCAGCGCGCGGTGGATTTTACCAACCCGAACCAGGTGAAGGTGGTGATGCGGCAGGACGGCCGGGCGCTGTATTTTTCCCGGGCCATCATCCCGTTCCCGCGCGAGCGGGGCACCGCGGTGGATGACGCCTGGGTGAAGGCGAACCCGTGTTTCAAGCACCTCGGCCTCTATGCGTATCAGGCGGATCTGTTGGAGAAATTCACCAAGCTCCCGCCGGGCCGCTATGAGCAGGCAGAGAAACTCGAGCAATTGCGCGCGCTGGAAAACGGCTACGACATCGCGTGCGGCGTGACGGAGGACCCGACCATCGGCGTGGACACGCCCGAGGACGCGGTGAAGTTTGAGCAGTGGCTGGGGTAAAAACCGCCGCAGCGCCGCCGGGTGGTTTTGGTCAGAGCCGCCGGTGCTCGACCCGGGTGACCCACATCACCTCGCAGGCGTGGGCGCCGGTGTCCTCGCGGGTCAGCGAGGATTTCCAGTGGTAGCCGCCATCGCCGGCGACCTCAACGAGGTAGCCCTCGAGCGTGACGAGCTCGTGGCGTTTCACGGCGAGCAGTTCGCGGCGCACGTCGTCGTCGGCCGGCAGGCAGTGGGTGTTCGCGGAGTGGGTCGCAATCTGGCCGGGGTCGAGCGGGGGCTCACCGGGGTAACTATATTCGTACCAGCGGCCCGATTGGCTGATCTTGAGGTCATTGATTACGCCGGCGATCGACATCGGGCCCCAGCCGAGTGCGAGGTCCACGGGGGCGAGGTCGGCCTCGCGGTCGTTGCGGTAGCGCTCCCGGCTGAGCACGACCGCGGTGACCGTGTAGTGGGCCAGCGGGGTGAAAGAATAGCCGGCGTGAAGAAAAGGCGGAGGGAGGTCCGAGGCGGCCTGGATGGGATCCTTGGCGGCCGGCATGCCGCGCCAGGCCGCGGCCGGCTCGTGAAAATAAAGCCACCCCGCCACCGCGAGGAGCGTGAAGAAAAGGAATTTTTTCACGGGAGACGGTGTCGGGGAAAAGCCGGGTCGAGGCAAGCGCCGGGACGCAGGAAAACCGGGACAATATTCAAGCCGGCCCGGATGCGGACTTGAACCCGCGGGGATTCGGTCTCGGATTGACGCATCCCGCGTGCCGACCCGACTGCAAAACCCGTACTGGCAGATCAGCCTGGAGTCCGAGCGGCCCCAGGTGACTTCGCTGGGTTTCGACGCCACCGGAGCTTCCTGCTGGGGGGTGAATCTGCTGAAGACCGACACGCCCCGCGCCTCGCACCTGCCGCTGACGGGACCTTGCGGCGGTCAGAGCGGCTATGTGGATGCGGCTGGCAGCTGGCAGCTGAGTTCCGGTTCGGTTCCGGCAGTGATGCGGGTGGTCAGCGGGACGGAAGTCGAGATTGACGGCATTCATTACGGGGCAGTGACGGAACGCTGGCGCCTCCGGTTGGATGGAGCGAAGCTCGGGTGGACGATCCGGCAAACCTGGCGGGAGGAGACGGAGGTGGCGGATGCCTTCTCGCCGGGATTGTTTTTCTCGGCGCAAACCCCGTGGGGTGAGCCGACGGTGTTCATGCTCTGGGAGCGGGGCATGACGAAGGACGCCTTTTACGGCTCGGGCAGCATCCTGGGACCCGAGTGCCAGACGCTGACGACGCGGCATACGCGGACCGCGGCCGGCGGGTGGTGCATGGCCAAGCTGCTATCGCGGGCGGGCCCCAACGGGGATTGGCGGGTGACCACCTCGCATCACGTCAAGAAGGGCGAGATCCAGAATTTTTCCTCCGTGCTGGCGCAGAGCCCGTGGTGCGATGCGGCGGGGCCGCGCCTGATGCGCGCGGGCGAGGTCGTTGAAACCACCTTTACGCTGGAACTCGTGACGGCGGAGACGGGCATCGCGCTCGACGTCAATCTGCGCGGGCCGCTGCAAGCCGAGGCGGCGGTCAACCGGCGGTTTTTCGACAACTATGCCAACTGCGGGCTGATGGCGGACACGCATGACTGGCGCATCGGCAACTCGCCGTCGGGCTACGTGGCGCTGCTGTGCCGGCACATGCATGCGGAAATGCTGAAGTTTGGGGTGGCGCGCGGGCCGCTGGGGCCGGACAGCACGGACCTGCAGCGCGTGTTGATCGACGAGGTCATCCGCATGGCGGACCACCTGGTGAAGGACGACACCGTGGGGCCGGGTTACCAGAGCACGACCTCGCTGGATTTGTACACGTCGTACCTCGTGTGCATGCGCGACGTGCTCCTGCTGACGGGCGACCGGGCCATGGGTGAACGACTCTGGCAAGGTGCGCGCCGGGCGCTGGTCCAGCTTAACCGGCAGATCGCGGAAGGCCGCGGGATGATCTACACGGCGAACGAGGAAGGAAATGACTACTGGGACTGGATTTCGCGCAACGGCCACATCGGGTACGTGAACGTGCTGGCGTGGATGGCGCTGCGCGCGGCGGCGGAGGTGGCGCAGTGGCTGGGACATGAAGCCGAGCTTCCGGCCCTCGAGGCGCAGGCCGACGGGGTGAGAGCAAAATACGACCGCGATTTCTGGAGCGAGGAGCGCGGCTACTACGCCGACTGGATTGATACGGCGGGCGTGCCCCGATTTTATCTGTACGGGCCGCCGCAATTCATGGCGATCTGCGCGGGCATGGTGCCGCCGGAGCGGGCGCGGCGCGTCGTGGACGCGGTGCTGGCGCGGCGGAAGGAACTCGGGCCGGCGTGGGAGAACTGCTGGTCGATCCAGACGAATCTCTACGACGCCGAGCAATTTTCGTTCATGAAGCGAAGGTTCAACGCCGATGTGACGCGCTTCGGCGAGACGATGAACGGGGGCTGCCTGGCGTCGTGGAATTACCAGTGGATCGGCGCGCTGGTCACAGTGGGCCGCGGGGACGAGGCCATCGTGGCGTGGCGGAAATTCATGGCGCGGGTGGCCCAGACCTCACTCGTCGAGGGTTCCAATTACTGGGACTTTGAGGGCAAGCCGAGCCGGACCGTGGTCGAGGCGGTGATGATCCCGAAGGAATTTCTCTCCTACGATCTGATCGCCGCGGAGCCGTTCCTCGCCGATCAGGGACTGGTCGCGTGCGCACTGCCGCGCTGGCTGCTGGGCATCGAGCTGACGTTCGACGGGGTGACGGCGAAACCGGTGCTGCCGGCGTCGGCGCTGCCGGCGACGGTGCGGGTCACGCACCTCGGGCGGGAGCAGGCGTTGGAGATTCCGGCGCGCTGATCAGTTGTCGGGCGGGGTCTCTGACTGCGCCAAACCTCTACGAACCTATCCGCGGATATCGCGGATGGACGCGGATGAGTGCAGGTAATCCGCGTCCATCTGCGTAATCCTCGGGAAAGTATTCCCAAACCAAGGCGGGTCAAAGACCCGCCCTACACCCGAATCAAATCTTCCCGGCCTTGCGCTGCTCGACCATCTTGTAGAAATCCACGAAGAGCGGGTCGGCGTCGTTCGGGCCGGGCGCGGCCTCGGGGTGGTATTGCACGGAGAAAACGGGGAGTTTCGTATGGCGCAGGCCCTCGACGGTCTGGTCGTTGAGGTTGATCTCGGTGACCTTGGCGCCGCGGCCCTCGATGGATTTCGGGTCGGTGGCGAAGCCGTGGTTTTGCGCGGTGATCGAGACCTTGCCGGTCTCGAGGTTTTTCACCGGCTGGTTGCCGCCGCGGTGGCCGAACTTGAGCTTGAAGGTCGTGCCGCCGAGCGCGTGCGTGATCATCTGGTGGCCGAGGCAGATGCCGAAGATCGGGTAATCCGGCAGCAGGCCGGTGACGGTCCGATGGATGGAGGGCAACGCGGCGGGATCGCCGGGGCCGTTGGAGAGAAACACGGCGTCGGGCTGGTGCTCGCGGACCTGTTCATGCGTCGCGGTGGCGGGGAAGACCTGCACCTCGAAGCCGTGGTGGACGAGCTTGCGGTAGATGCTGTGCTTTGCGCCGTAGTCGAAGGCGGCCACGCGGAATTTTTTCGCCGGGATGCCCGGGGCGTTCATTGTCGTGCCGACGGGGAGATAGGGCGTGTTAAAGTTCGCGGGATCCTCGAGCCGCCAGAGATAGGGCGCCTTGCAGGTGACGTCCTTCACATAGTCAGCGCCGGCCATGTCGCGCCAAGCGCGGGCGCGCGAGACGGCCTCCTCGTCGCTGAGCGGCAGGGTGCTGAGGCAGCACTTCATGGCGCCGTCGACGCGGAGTTTTTTGGTGAGGGCGCGGGTGTCGATCTCGCTGATGCCGGGGATGCCGTATTTGCGGAGGTAGTCGCCGAGTGACTCGTGGCTGCGCCAGTTGCTGACGACGGGGGAGAGTTCGCGGACGACGAAGCCGGAGCACTTGGGCGCGGCGGCCTCGGTATCGGCGGCGGTCACGCCATAGTTGCCGATCTGGACGGCGGTCATCGTGACAATCTGGCCGAAGTAGGAGGGGTCGGTCAGGATCTCCTGGTAGCCGGTCATCGACGTGTTGAAGACGCATTCGCCGGCGATGGTGGCGTCGGCGCCAAAGGCGAGGCCCCGGAAAATCGAACCATCCTCGAGGGCAAGAATTGCGGGCTTCGGCGTGGACATTAAAGCCTGAAGAAAAGGTGTTGGCTGGGGTCTGCCAAGGGCAAACCACGGCTTTTCCGGCAATATTGCCCCCACCATTTGACAGGGCTGGTTAGCTCCCTTACCAATTACCCCCTTGCCCATGCCCTACACCGAAGACCGCTCCGTCTGGTTCGAAGGGCAGGGGCTTTGGCAGCACGTGCCCGAAAGCGACTGGCAGGACTGGACGTGGCAGCTGAAGAACCGGATCACCAGCGTTGCCCAGCTTGAGCAGTTTATGACGCTGACGCCGGACGAGAAGGCGGGGTGCTATTTTGCCGACAAGAAGCTCTCGCTGGCGATCACGCCGTATTTTTTCAACCTGATCGACCGGAACGACCCGGATTGCCCGCTCCGCAAGCAGGTCATCCCGCGGTCGGGAGAGACGCAGCTCGCGGCCGAGGAGCAGCTTGATTCGCTCGGCGAGGACGAGCATTCGCCGGTGCCCGGGCTGGTCCACCGCTATCCGGACCGCGTGCTGTTCCTGGTGACGGACCGGTGCGCGTCGTACTGCCGCTACTGCACGCGGAGCCGCCTCGTCTCGAACGCGCAGGACTACAATTTTCACCCGGAATACGAGCAGGCGCTCCGGTACATCGAGGGCCATTCCGAGGTGCGCGACGTGCTGCTCTCGGGCGGGGACCCGCTGCTGCTCTCGGACAAGAAGCTGGAGCACCTGATCAGCCGGCTGCGGGCGATCAAGCACGTGGAGTTCATCCGCATCGGCTCGCGCATCCCGGTGTTCCTGCCGCAGCGCCTCACGCCGGCGCTCTGCGAGATTTTCAAAAAATACGGGCCGATCTGGATGAGCATCCATGTCAACCACCCGAAGGAGTGTACCGCGGAGCTGAAGGCCGCGTGCGATCGGCTGGCGTTCGCCGGCGTGCCGCTCGGCAACCAGAGTGTGCTGCTCAAGGGCGTGAACGACGACGCCGACGTGATGAAGGCGCTGGTCCACCGCCTGCTGCGGATGCGCGTGCGGCCGTATTACCTCTACCAGATGGACCTCATCACGGGGGGCGCACACTTCAAGGTGGATGTCCGCAAGGGCATTGAGATCATCCGGGCGCTGCGCGGCCACACGACCGGCTATGCGGTGCCCCAGTACGTGATCGATGCCCCCGGAGGCGGCGGCAAGGTGCCGGTGAATCCGGACTACGTCGAAAGCATCACCGATGACGAGGTGGTGTTCCGTAATTACGAGGGCCAGCGCTTTGTGTATCCGCTCAAGAGCACGCCGACGCCGAACCAGGCGCCGGCGGACGTGGTGGAAGCGGAAAAGGTGCAGGCCGAACGGTCGGCGGTCACCGGCCAGCCGTAAGGCAAGGGGGTCGGCGCGCTCCGCGCGACGATTCGGATTCGATCCGATCGCAAAAGCGCAGAAGGGCGAAAGCGCGGAAACTGGAATGCGGGTTTCGCGTTTTCGCGATGCTGCGCTTTTGCGATGAATTCCGAATGATGTTTATACGCGGTCGCTCACTCGAGCGAGAATGTCGCGCTGACGGTGGTCGTGATGGTTTTTTCGAACGAGGAGTTGTCGTTGTTGCCCTCCCAACTCGTCGCGCTCGAGTACAGCGGGTTGATCTGCACGACGCCCATGCGGGCGGTGCGCAGCTCCTTGATTTTGCGGCCCCCCTGACCGGCGATCTGCTCGGCCCGGGCGCGGGCGTCCTTCGTCGCCTCGGCCATCATCTCGATCTTGGCCTCGCTCGCCTTCGTGTAGATGAACTCGAGTCCCTCCGACACGAGCGCGATGCCCTGTTCCAGGAGCACGGCGGACTCGGTGCCGAGGCGCGTGGTGGTCGCGATGTCCGCGGACTTGATCTCGATCCGCTGGCTGAGCCGGTAGCCGATGCGCTTCGTCACGGTTTCATCATCCTCGTTTTTCGCGGGCGCCGTGATCTCGCGGATTTGCACCGGCAGGAGGGTGAATTCCTTCCCGCCCTTCGCGCGCAGGAAGGCGTCCACCTGCACCAGGGCGGCCTTGAGCTTTTCGTGGGCCGCCAGGAGCGACTCGTCGTCCACGCCGAAGCTGGCGCGCCAGACGACGAGATCGGACTGCACGTTTTTACGCGCGGAACCGGTCACATCAATGACCTGGGATTCGTGCAGACGGGTCCAGGTGCGGGTGAACAGGATGGAGGCGAAACAGAGGCCAGCGGCGAGAAACAGGCCTGCGAGGAGGCCGAATAGGTGCGGACGGGAGGAGTGGTTTTCCATGGGAAAGTGGGCTCATCCAGCCCTCCGCCTGATGCGCTAAATTGTCCAATCGAAGTCATTCACAAATCTTTATCATCTAATCAAGAACAGGTTATGTAACATGATTGTTTTCACAAAAAATCGGACTTTTTTTGAGCATTTCGCGGGGAGGCCCGTCTATCCCAGTGTAGTCAGATATTGTTTGTAGTTCTTACGGTTTGCTTGGTGTTAGGTCACTCGAGCCGCTCCCGCAAGGGGGCGGCTCTTGTGTTTCGGGGCCTGGCGAGGAGGGCGGAAAAAGAACGCAAAAATATTTTGGAGGTTTTGAACGTTATGCGTCCCGCCGCATCTATCCCGGTGTAGTCAACATCGTCCTGGTAAGACGGTGCATGTTTGTAGTTCTTACGGTTTGTTTGGTGTTAGGTCAAAGAGCCGCCCTGCAAGGGGCGGCTCTTGTGTTTTCCGGGTGCGGGATCGGTCGCGCGCAAAGATTGGCTTGCGCCGCCCCTAGGCGGCGCGCTTTCTCCGGACTTGCCTGTAGGGGTGCCCTCCGCGGAGGGCTGAGATTGCGGTGCGCACGACCGCTCGACCCTTCGAACCTGAACGGATCATGCCGACGAAGGAAACAGCAGGCGCTGTCAGCGCCGAGGGGCGGACAACGCCGCTTTCGTCGGGAGTCCGTCTTGGGTCAGGTTCCGTCACCTCCCATGAAACTCCCGGCCCGACTCCTTCTCCTCACCTCCAGCGCGATTTTTCTGGCTGACACCGACGCGCAGCCGGCACCGGCCGTCACCGCCCTGGCCCGCTTCACCGTCACCGGCGTGCCGGTCGAGCAGTCGGTCAACCCGCTCACGCGCCAGACCTCGTCCGTGATGGGCGAGGCGCGCGACCCGCTCGATACGCCGCGCGGCGTGAGCACGATCACGACGGCGCTGTTCAACGAGCGGCAGATCCACGGGGTGCAGGAAATCCTGCTCTACTCGCCGAGCGCGTACGTCGGCGCGGCGTTTGGCAACATCACGATGCCGAACCTGCGCGGCGACCTCGCGGAAACCTACCTCAACGGCCAGCGGCTCAGCTACAATTACTACGGGTATTTCCCGTCGTTCAACGGCGTCGAGGCCGTCGATCTCGTCCGTGGTCCGGGCTCGGCGGTGTTTGGGGCGGGCTATTTCACGGGGGGCTACGTGAACTATGTCACGAAGCAGCCGAAGTTTTCCGGACCGGAGACGACCGTGACCACACGGCTCGGCACGTGGGCGCCAGGGCAGGTCTCAGCTCTCAACGGCTCGGTGCAACTCGACACGACTGCACCGGTCAACGACCACCTCGCGTGGCGCGTGAGCTACGAGGCGAAGGGCGGCGACACGTTTTTCCGCAAGAACGGCGCCCCGGACAGCCGGCAGGATATTTTCGCCGCGGTCACGTGGCAACCCGGCGTGGCGACTACGCTGGCCTTCAGCGCGCAGTATTTCTGGCAGAACCCGCCGGAGACGCTGGGCGTCAACCGCGTCAACCAGGACCTCATCTGGCACGAGCAGTACTACACGGGCGCGTCCGCCGACAATTACCCGTTCCCCGGCCCGATTCCGGCGACCGGCGTGGTGAAACTGCCTTGGGAGGCCTCGCTGTTCTCGAACGGGGATTTCTCCAACGCCAACGTCGTGCGCACGCAGCTGATCGCCACGCACGTGTTCGCGCCGGCGCTGACCCTCGTGAACCGCACGCTGTTCGAGTACGTGAACCGCCGCCGCTTCCAGCAATTCGAGTACGCGGAGTACGTCACGCAGCACACGTTCGAGAACCGCACGGAGCTGCACTTCGACTGGAGCGAGGCCGCGCTGCCATCGACGGCGGTCGCGGGCTTCACCGTCCGCTATGCGCACACGCTCAGCTACGAGAACTATTTCAACGAATACATCTACAACTTCGACCTGACCGACCCGACGCGCGTCTTCAACGAGGCGGAGCAATACCCGAACTCGTATTATCCCGGCCTCACCGGGCCGGGGGGCCGGCCGTTTTTCCCAGCGGCGTGGGGCAGCCCGGAAACGGACAACAGCACCCTCTGGAACCCCGCGGCGTTCTGGCAGCACGAGGTCAAATTCACCGCGCAGCTCTCCTTCATCACGGGCCTGCGCGGCGACCTGTACCTGGGGGACGCCCGCGACCCGCTGCCGCCGGCCGGCACGACGCCGTGGCATGATCACGCCAGCGTCGGCACGGTTTCGCCGACCGCCAATCTCGTCTTTCGACCGACTCCCACGTCGTCGCTCTATGCGACTTACCAGCGCATCCGCGCGGTCACGGGTAACCTCGCGGGTGGCGGGTTGATCCTCACGGACCGCGGCGACGGCACGGGCGGATTGAACCGCGATGACTTCCGCAACCGCAGCGACCTCGCCGAGCTGGGCGCAAAGTTTTCGCTGCTGGACCACCAGCTGTACGCGGCGGCGACGCTGTTTGACCAGCGGCGGACGAAGATCGAGCTCGGCGGCGAGCACAGCGACATCCTGATCCGCGGACTCGAGCTGGAGGCGGTTTACCAGCCCAACCCGCAGTTCAACGCCACGGCCAACGCGACGTTCCAGGACGGCCACTACGTGAACTCGGCTCCGTTTCAATTGGGCGGCCGTTCGATCTACGACGCGTATGCGCTGGGCCGCGGCCCCGGCGGACGCGGCACGGGCACGGCGGGATATGATCCCTATGCGAACCAGGTGCCGGTCGGGGATTGGGCGCTGCTTGGCTTCTCCAAGGTCATGCTCAACGGCAGCGTGCGGTACCGGTTGGAGAGTGGGTATGGCGCGGGACTCAATGCGCAGTGGCAGAGCAGGCAGCGCGGCAATCTCGACAACCAGTGGCACCTCCCCGCGCAGTACACGCTCAACGGTTCGCTCTTCTACGTGGCGAAGCGCTGGTCGGCCAACCTCGACCTCCTCAATCTCACCGGCCAGCGCAACTGGATCCACAACGGCGACGCGTACACGGCCAGCCAGCTGATCTTTCCCCAGCTGCCGTTCCGGCTGGAGGGGTATTTCAAATTCAAGTTCTGAGGGTTCATCACGAAAGACTCGAAACGCACGAAACCGAACTCACGATCCAGTTACCCACGGAAAACACGGAAGCAGAATTTGTAGGCTTGGAGGATCTAGTCCGATCGTTCCGTGTCTTCAGTGTGTTCCGTGGGCAAATAATCCGGCGGGTTTTGTTTTCGTGTGTTTCGCGTCTTTCGTGGTAAAATCTCGGCATGATTGGGCTTCTCGAAGGCAAGGGCTCTCCGGCCAAGAAACCACCCGAGCGGGTCTTCTCGCTGCGGCTGTCCGTGGTTGGGTGCCAGCCGCGCATCTGGCGGCGGCTGCTGGTGCGCGAGTCCATGTGGCTCTCGCGGCTGCATGACAGCATCCAGATCATGTTCGACTGGTTCGACTACCAGACGCACGCCTTCAACCTCGACGACCTGCATTTTGGCAACCCGCTCAAGCATGAGACGCTGAGCATCGAGGATGATCGCGATGTTGCGCTGGCCGACCTCGACCTGGAACACCGGGCGCGCTTCACCTACGACTACAATTTTGGCGAGGGCTGGTCGGTGGAGCTAAAGGTCGAGAAGTCCGGGCTGTTTGAGAAAGGCGCGGTTTATCCCCTTTGCCTGGCCGGGGAACGCGCCGGGCCGCCGGAGGACTGCGGTGGGCTGGAGGCCTTTCACGATATGCTGGCCTGCATCAAGGAGCCCCAGACCGATCTGGGGCGCGAGTGGCTGGAGTGGCTGGGCCCGGATTATAGTCCCGAGGCCTGTGACCTCGTGAAGATCAACAAGGCCCTGAAAAAACTGGGCAAGTAGAGTTTCGTCAGTGGGTAACGTGACTGTTGCTCGATTGTGACGGGTCAATTTCTTGACGCCCAGGTCTACAGGGGCAGCTTGTCGAAGTTCTTTGGCATTTCCTGATCGGTCTGGAGGCGTCCCGCATGTCGCGGCGAAGCTTCCTTCCGATCATGAAAAACAGGACAAGACAGCACTACGTCATGAGTCCGGGGGTTTTCCCGGGTATGGCGTTCGTCAGCTGGGACTCGGGGGAAGACCCCTACCAGCGCGCGAACGACTCTCTGCCCGAGGAGGAGAAGCCGGACAAACGATGCGAGAGCCTGCAGCGCAATTGGGCGCAGGCGGCAAAGCATCTGACCCAGGTGTGGAGCCGTCGCGTTCGCCAGCCGCTGTGGCGGCCGGCCGTCAAGCCGGTCGCATCAGTATAAATCAGCAAACAACGCCGGGGTGGGGGAGTTATCCTCCGCCCCGGCTCTTTTTTTGGGCCAAATCCTTGAACCGGTTTATTTTTACCGGAGGGAACGGAGGCAACTGAGGGTGAAATTCATAGCTCCGAATCCGTTCCTCGGTTCGCTCCGTTTCCTCCTGTGCCAACAGGGACGAACGCCCGGTCTCAGTTTGACGTGTGGGGTGAGTCGCTGCCGCCGCCCACGCTGGAGAAGGTCGGTCTGGCGGAGCTCCACGTGGTCAGCGTGGAGCTCAAGGACCGGGCGTGACGGGTCTTACTGGTATTTCCGCGTCTGCTTCCAGGCGGCGCGGTCGGTGAAGGTGACGGCGGGCGGGGTCTTTGGCTCGTGCTGGCGGGCGAAGCCGAGATAGGTGCGCATCTGGCGCTTCGCCGGGTCGAGCGCGGCGGTGAGGAGGTCCACGGCGCGCGTCTTGGTGAGCTGGTCGAGCGCGGCGAGGGTCTCGGCCTGGCGGCTCCAGTTGGCGTCGCGGTTGTAGGCGAGGTCGAAGAACCGCCCGGCGCGGTCGGCGATGGCCTTGTCTTTTTCCTGCAGCGCGGCGCGCACGCCGCCCACGAGGGTGGCCCACTGGAGGTCGGTCTGCGCGGCGAGCAGGCCGGGGAGTTTCGCGATGTATTCGTCGGCGCGCGCCTCGACCTCGTCGGCGGGATGTTCGCCCGACTGGATGATGAAATAGGCGAAGTTGGTCTGCTCCTCGTCGCCGGCGCCGCCGAAGACGATGTAACCGAGCTGCTGGTGAGTGCGCAGTTCGGCGTAGAACGGCTCGCCCATGAAGTTGGCGAGGGCGAGGGTGGCGGCGCGCAGCTCGGGCGAATTGTTGCCGAGCACGTACTCGCGGCGGTAAGCGGAATTGTTGACCACGAGTTTCTCGCTGGTGCGCACGGACTCGCCGGGCGCCTCGACGAGCAGGCGGCGGCGGAGGATGGCGGCATCGGCCACCGGGGCGTTGTGGAGCGCGGCGCCGAACCGCCGGGTGTCGGCAATGGCGGCGGCGGCGGTGACGTTGCCATGCACCAGCGCCTCCAGCTTGCCATGGGCGTAGAGCTGGCGGGCGAAGTCCTGCACGGCGGCGAGGGTCACGCCTTGGGCGACGGGCAGCTGCTCATCGGGGCGGTAATAGAATTCGCGTACGACGCTGCGCCGCGTTTCGGTGAGAATCAGGTAGGCATCGGCGCGCGGGAAGCTGCCGAGTTCGCGGAGGAACCGGTCCTTGATGGCCGCAAAGCGCTCGGGGGAGACCTTGAAGTTCACGAGATTGGCCGCGATGGCCTCGAGCAGGCGCGTGGTGGACTCGTCGTAGCCGTCCACGGAAATCTGCACGCCCTCGAGCGCGGCGGTGAAGCTGAAGTTCAGGCCCGCTTCACGCGCGGTGTAGGAGGTTTCGTTGAGGGCTTCCTTCACGCAGGCCTCGTAGAAGCGGAGCAGGACGGCGGTATTGACCGAGCCCAACGCGCGGGGGAGGCGGAAGCGGTAAACCTCGGCCACCATCGGGCGGAGGAAATCGGTGTCCTGCGAGTAATAGAGGCTGAGGGCCGGCTCATCGATCAGGCGCAGCGGCTGCGCCGGGAGCTGGGCGGCGCGGGCGGGGATGAAGGGATTGGGCTTTGGCAGCTGGATGCTGGCGACGGCGGCGGGGTGCAGCAGGGCGGTGTAGGCCGGGCCGGCGTCCTCGCTGTAGCTGTAGTGCGTGCCGTAGTAGGGTTCGGTCTTGTCGGTGGGCAGGCCTTTCGCGACGAGGGTGGCGAGCAGGTTGTCGGGCCGCAGCTGGTCGAGGATCTGCTGGTACGATGCGGGGTCTTCCTTGAGCCAGAGGTAGGGGATGCGCTCGGCGATCTCGAGGGGGTACTCGTTCACGAGGGACGCCAGTTCCACGGCGCGTTCCGCGCCCTCGCCCTTGTCCTGGTAGGTCTCGTCGAGGCGGGCCATCGCCTGGCGCTCGCGGAAGAGGTAGGACGGGTAGCCGGCGGTGCGGAGGCGTTCGACCGTGGCAAAGAAGAGCTCGAGCACGCGCGGGTAGTGCTTGAGCCCGGTCGGGGTCAGGCTGACAGAGACGTCCATGGAGCCGAACTCCGCGGCATCAAACTGGGTGTGGGCGCTCAGGCCGGTGGCCAGGCCCTCGGCCTTGAGCTGGGAGAGCAGGCTGCCCTCGCCTTCGGTGGCGAAGAGGAAGCTGATGAGCTCGTCCGGCTTGCCGGCGTAATACTGCCGCTGGGCGGGGAGGGGAAACTCGAGGGAGAGCTGCCGCAGATCCTTCAACGGTTCCATCCGCACAAGCCGGAGGGCGGGTTTGGGCGGAAGATAATCGGCCGGGAACGTGATGGGCGCCAGGTGGCGGTTCTCGATGGGCGAGAAGGAGGTGCGGACCCATTGCTCGAGCTGGTCGAGGCTGGCCCGGCCCATGACCGCGAGGGCCATGCGGTCGGCGCTGTAGTGCGTGCGGTAGAACGCGAGGAGCTCGTCATGCGTGGTGCCGCCGAGGGTTTCGCGGTCGCCGATGTTGAAGTGGTTCGCCGGGTGGCCCGGGCGGTAGAGGCCGCTGTGGAGCTGGAATTGCCGCCAGCCATCGTTCTCGAGGTTCTTCTGGTACTCGGA
>QQNC01000050.1 GCA_003402695.1 Verrucomicrobiota bacterium
CCGTCCGCGCCGCAGGCGCTCGTGCGCAACCCGTACTATTTCGCCGTCGACCCCGCCGGTAACCAGCTGCCCTACCTCGACCGGGTGCTGATTGACGTGAAGGACCAGGCCGTGATTTCCGCCGCTGCCACCGGCGGGGAAATCTCCATGCAGCTCCGCCACCTCACCTTCGAGGATTACACCCTGCTCGCTTCCGAGGCGCCGCGCCGGGGTTACCGCCTGCTGCACTGGTACAACGCCACGCGCACCATGGCGCAGATCAGCCCCAACCAAAACCGCCTGGTTGATCCGGCCCGGCCTGAAACGGCGTGGAAGCACCGCCTGCTGAATGAAAAAACCTTCCGCCAGGCGCTGTCGCTCGCGATCAACCGCCCGGAGATCATCGCCGCGGTGTACAACGGTGTCGGCGAGCCCGCCCAAAATTCCCCGGGCCCCGACTCGCCATACGGCCACGAACGTCACTTCCACGCGTTCACCGCCTTTGATCCCGCCCGCGCCAACTCGCTGCTCGACGGCCTGCGGCTCGCGCACCGCGACCGGGAGGGCTTCCGGACTTTTCCCGACAGCTCGCGCATGACGTGGTTCCTCAACCTCGCGAGCAGCTTCCCCCCGGACGCCGCCCAGTTTGTGGCCGACCAGTGGTCCCACGTGGGGCTCCGCACGATCGTACAGATCCATGTCCGCACGCTCTGGCAGGTCGAGCAGGCCGGGCTGGAACACGATTTTACCTTCTGGCCGGGGCTGGAGGAATTCATGCCGATGCTCGAGCCGCGCTATTACGTGCCGGTCAACGGCTCATCATTCTTCGCCCCCGCCTGGGGCCGTTGGTACCAGCACGGCGGCCTGCAGGGCAGTCCCGAGGCCACCCGCCCCGGACTCGAGGCGCCGCCGCCCGGCCATCCGGCCCGCCGGGCCATGGAACTTTACGATCTCGCGCAGACCGCGCCTACCGCTGCCGCCCGGGTGGACTACTTTCGCCAGATTCTTGATCTCGCCGCTGAAAACATCTGGTCCATCAACATCGCCACCGCCCCGCCCGGGCTCGTCGTGGTGAAGGACGGCTTCCGCAACGTCCCGGCTCGCGCGCTCTCCGGCTATTTCTACATGACGCCGGGCAACACCGGCCTCGAAACGTACTTCTGGGACACGCCGAACGACACGCCCGCCGCCGTAGCGCAGATCAAGCACTCCATCGCCGAGCCCTCGCTGTTGCCCCGCTCCGCCGCCGGTCGCGCCGCCGCGGCGGCTTCCGGTTCCACGGCCGGGGCCTGGATTCTTTGGGTGCTTTCGCTCGGCGCGGTGGTGGCCTTTGGCTTTGTGGCCGCGCGCCACCCGTTTCTCTGGCGGCGCGTGCTCGTGCTGATCCCCACGCTCCTGGTGATCTCGGTCATCGTCTTCACCATCGTCCAGCTGCCGCCGGGCGATTTCATCACCTCCAAGACCCTCGAGCTCTCGCTCAACGGCGATGCCAACGCCGGCGCCCAGCTGGCGGACCTCCGCAAGACCTTCCGTTTCGATGAGCCCGCCTGGTCCCAGTACCTGCACTGGATGGGCTTTTCCTGGTTTGTGCACTTCGACCCCGCCGACACCGGACTACTGCAGGGCAATCTCGGCCGCTCCATGGAGAGCAGCCTGCCGGTGAATGAAATCCTCGGCGACCGGCTGCTGCTGACCTTCGTGATCTCGGTGCTCACGATCCTGTTCACCTGGGTCCTCGCGATTCCCATTGGCATTTACTCCGCGGTGCGGCGCTACACCTGGGGCGACTACGGGCTCACCCTGCTCGGTTTCATCGGCATGTCCGTGCCACCGTTCCTGCTCGCGCTGGTACTGATGTGGGCGAGCACGGAGTATCTCGGCATCAGCGTTTCCGGCCTGTTCAGCATGCGCTACGCCGCCGACCCCGCCTGGTCCTGGGGCAAGGTCGTGGACCTGTTCCAGCACGTCTGGGTGGCCGTCATCGTGCTCGGCGTCGGCAGCACCGCCGTGATGGTGCGCGTGATGCGCGCCAACCTGCTCGACGAGCTGAAAAAACCCTACGTCGTCGCCGCCCGCGCCAAGGGCGTACGGCCGCTCAAGCTCCTCCTGAAATATCCCGTGCGCATCGCCCTCAACCCCTTTGTCTCCAGCTTGGGCGCCCTTTTCCCCACCCTCATCTCCGGTGGGGCCATCGTCGCCCTCGTGCTCAGCCTGCCGACGATCGGGCCGATGCTGATGCTGGCCCTGCTCAACGAGGACACCTACTTCGCCGCCTCGATGCTCATGATCCTGAGCGTGCTCGGCGCGGTCGGCACGCTGCTGAGCGACCTGCTGCTGCTCTGGCTCGACCCGCGCATCCGTTTCCAGGGAGGGCGCCGATGAATGCCTCCACCGCACCCATCGTTCCCGCCGCGCGTCCCGAGTCGGTCCGCTCGCCGTGGGACCTCACCATCCGCCGTTTCGCCCGGCACCGGCTCGGCCTCGCCGCGTTCTTCCTCCTCTGCCTGTTCTACCTCATGGCCATCGGCTGCGAGTTCTTCGCGCCGATCACGCGCGAGTGGCGTGACCTGCGCCACTCGTACTGTCCGCCACAGCCTGTCCACTTCTCGTTCGCCGAAGGGCTGCACACGGGAGCGATGCGGCGGCTTGATAATCCCGTCACGTTCGCGCGCACCTACCTCGAGGATGCCAGCGTGTCGGTTCCGCTCGGGTTCTTCGTCCGCGGCGAGCCTTACCAACTGCTCGGTTTTATCCCGCTCGAGCGGCATTTCTTCGGCGTGGATCGCGCCCAGCTCGCCGCCCTGGGCCGCGGCACCGACCCGGACGCCGTGTTTTACCTGCTCGGCGCCGACAAATACGGTCGCGATGTCCTCTCCCGCCTCATCTACGGTGCGCGCATCAGCCTTTCGGTCGGGCTCATCTCCATCGTGGTGACCTTTTTCCTGGGCATCGTGCTCGGCGGTATCTCGGGCTACGTCGGCGGCGGCTGGGACAACCTCATCCAGCGTGGCATTGAGGTGATTAACGCCCTGCCCCAGCTCCCGCTCTGGCTCGCCATCGGCGCGATCTTTCCGGCCGACTGGTCGTCACTCACGGTTTATTTCTGCGTCACGGTCGCGCTCAGCCTCTTCAGCTGGACCGGCCTCGCCCGCGTGGTCCGCGGCAAGATCCTCGCCCTGCGCGAGGAGGATTACGCGATGGCGGCGCGCCTGCTCGGCGCCAGCCACGCCCGCGTGCTGTTCCGCCACCTCGTGCCCGGCTTCGCCAGCCACATCATCGTCACGCTCACGCTTTCCGTCCCCGGCATGATCCTCGGTGAAACGGTGCTGAGTTTCCTCGGACTCGGTCTGCGCCCGCCCATCGTGAGCTGGGGCGTGATGCTGCAGGATTGCCAGAACCTGCAGACCGTCGGCCACTACCCGTGGCTGATGGCCCCCGCGCTGTTCATCATCCTGACGATCCTCGGTTTCAACTTCGCCGGCGACGCCCTCCGCGACGCCGCGGATCCGTACAGCGACCGGTAGTCCAAGGCAGGTCGGGACTACGACCCGCCTTTTCCGACGTAAGTGCGAGCGAACCCGCAACCAACAAGGCGGGTCAAAGACCCGCCCTACTTTACTTGCTCTTCTCCAGCTTTGCGTAATCGCAGCCGATGAACAGCCCGTCGGGGCCCGCGAACTTGCGGCGGTATTCCTCCTGCGGGGCGATCTGGGTCGCCGCGCTCTGGTAGTGGAACTGCAGTGCCCGCCGGCGCAGGTCGGAGTTGTTCACCGGCGTCTCGTGCGGCAGCAGACCGTGGAAAATCAACACGCCGCCGGGTGGCAGCTCGATCGGCACCGCGTCGGCGGGATTGATCTCCTGGGTGATAATCTCGCAGTCCACCTTCGACCACTCGTGCTTGCGCGGTCCCTGGCGATGGCCGCCGGGAATCACGTGCATGCAGCCGTTGGCCACCGTCGCCCGGTCGAGCGCGATCCACACGCCGCAGACACCGTCGAACCGGTTGACTTCAAAATACGCGAGGTCCTGGTGCCAGGGTTTCTCCGCCCCGCCGTTCGCCGGCTTGCACAGGGCCATGCTCGAGTAGGGCCGGAAGCCCTCGCCGAGCACCGCCGCCAGCAGCGCCTGCAGCCGCGGATGCTGGTGCGCGAGGAAGTCGTAGATCGGCAGCTCTTTCGCGTAGGAATGGAATTTCCGGATATTGTCCGCCAGCTCGTCCAACCGGTCCGGCCGCGCCTCGTACGTGCCCTCGACCTGGAAATGAAAATCCGACGTCCGGCTTTTGAAAAGCATGCCGCGGCCGTTCTTGATCGCCTTGCCGTACGTGCCGATGCCGCCGACGTGCTCCGTCAAGGCCTCGTTGAACGCATACTTGTGCACCAGCTGGTTGATGCCGTCCGACGCCTCCGTCACTTCCTGCGGCGTCAGCACCGACGTGAATGCGAGATAACCTTCCTCATGGTACCGCTGGACCATCGCGGCGTCGGGCCGGTCCGGCAGCGTCGCATAGATCGCGGGTGATTTCGCGGCGTTCATGGCGACCCCTGTTCAAAACCGAACCGACCAGCTTGTCACGCTCGCCGTGGCCGTGAGCGGCAGTTTCCGCACCCCGCCTTCATCCGGTACGCCGGCGATCATGATAAAACCCGTCTCGCCTTTCGGCCGCAGGAGTTTCCCGGACAGCGTGCGTGTCCGCGCCTCCCACTGCACGTCCGCCAGCTCGCGGCCGCCGCTCTGGTGAAAACTTGTCCCCACCGGCCAGGGGTGTGGCCGCGGCCGGCGCAGCACGACCAGCTTCACCGCCGGGCCGTGGAAACCGATGTCCAGCAACCCCGAACCCGATTCCTGAATTGGATGTGCAAAATCACCGGGATGCCGGTAATCCCCCGCCGGCCGCTGCGCCCGCGGGATTTCACCGAGGAACTGGCCCGACCAGAATTCGTAGGCCCAAAATTTCGCGTCCGCCGGCAGGCCCAGTCGCGTCAGCTCGACCTGGTAGCGCCGCGCGAGATTTACCCCCGAGCCGATCTCGGTCGGCGGCTCCGTCCAGTTGACGACCGCCACGAGCGTCCACTCGTCCCAATCCGTGCGCACCGGCAACACCCAGAGGCTGGCCCCCGCCGGCTCGCGCTCGCTGGGTGACTCCAGCGCGATCAGCGCCGCGGTCTTCGGGTCCGTTTTCTCCTTCGACTTGATGAGGGTCAGGTACGGCAGCGTGCCGGTCTTGATCGGATGAAACAAATCCACGGGCCGGGCCGGCGTGTTATTCGGCGGTAGCGTGGCCAGCAACACCGCCCAGCGGTCCTCCGGCAGCACGGTCAGGTCGTCGCCGATGTCCACGTGCCCCGCCCCCATGAACGTGATCGTCGCGCGCAGCCGCGCCTCCTCCAGCGTGCCGGGCAGGCCGACGACGAAGCACGATGGCTGCTGCAGTGCCCAGCGGGACTTGAACAGGTGGCAGGCGTAGCTCGTGTACACTTCCCTCAGGTGACGCCACCCAAGCCCCGTGTTGCCCGTGTCCAGGTTTGCGTAGTTCACGCCCGCGATTCCGGCCGCAGCGAGATCCGTGCCCGAGCAATCGATCATCAGCGCCTTTTCGCCGGTGGAATCGAGGGCCTCCTGCGCGATGCGAAAGGCCGTTCGCACCGCCTCGCGCGCCCGCGGGTTGACCTGCCGCGGATCGTGCCGCCCGCGGAGTTTCTCGCCCGTCACGATGCCCGCAAAATCCCATTTTACATAGCGCACGCCCTGCTGCGCCAGCGCGGTGAAGTTTTCCCGCAACCACTCCTGCGCCCCCGGATGCGACACATCCAGCGCGTACACCGGACAGAACGGCTCCCAGAACCAGTGATAATTGACGAACGGCTTCCCATCGGCACCGCGCAGCAGCCACTCCGGATGCGCTTTCGCCACCGGATGCGTGTCCGCCACGCACAGCACGCCCACCCAGACCCCGAGCTCGAACGTCTCCTTCCGCAACTCGCCGCTCAGCCAGCCGAGACCGTGTGCGAAACGCTCGTTGGTCTCGAAGTACGTCGGGATGTTGTCCTTCTCCCAGCCGAGATCGAGCTGCAGGTACTTCAATCCGAGCTGGTCGAGGTGACGCGTCCGCGCCGCGCGCGCATTCGCGAGCACGTTTTTTTCGCTCACCCCGAGTCGGTACGGATACCAGCTGCACCAGTTCGCGAGCGGCGGCGGCGGCGGGGCAAAGCCGTTGCGGGCCTTGATCCGGTCACCGTGCGCGTCGAGCAGCGCCTGCGGGTCCGGCCCCGCCTCGAGTACAAAATCACCCAGCGCCAGCGTCTCACCCGCCGCGACCGGATAATCCCCGCCATCAAAATCCACCGTGAACCGCCGGAACGGCGGCACTTTCACGGGCCGGGCGATTATCGTTCCGCTGGCGCCAGCCGCTTTCATCCCTCCGTCCACGTTGTTGGTCCCCGACACCAGCTTCCCCGCCGCCAGCTTCATCCGGCCCGTCAAATTCGGCAGCCAGCGGTCCACGGTTTCAAAGCCCACCAGCAGCCCGCTTCGCACGGCCGGGTTGTAGAAGACCGCATGGTTCTGGGAGACAAATCCGCCCATCGTGCCGTCGAGCGCCTTGAGCTGGTCGCTGCCCGTCACCATCTGCCGCGGTGTGCGCACCCGGCCCAGGTAGGCATTCTGCTCCAGGATCCGCACCGCCTCGGGCTTGGTCCCGAGCACGAGCCGCGCGCATTCGAAGAGGGTCACTTGGTTCACCGCCACCGCCGGAGTGGCCAGATTGTGCAGGCTGCTCGTGATCCGGACCCGACCGGGCATTTCCTGGTCAAATACCTGCCGTAGCTCCACCTTTCCACTGCGCCACGTGACCGTGCGCTGCTTCGCAGCTCCCTTGATCCCGGCGAAGTGCAGCGGCGCGGCCCGGCCGTCCAGCGTGAGCTTCGGCCCGCCCGGCCCCGCCACAAATCCACCCGCGGCCCAGGTGATCTTCCCCGCCTTAATGGTGATTTTCATGGCCCGGGGAACGACTGTCGCCCGCGACTAAAGCTTCACTTCTTTGCCGCCGTTCGCGCTGCTCTCGTTGGCGGCCTCGATGAAGCGGATGATCTCGATCGTCTCCTCCGGATCGATCGGCGTCGCGCCGCCCTGGAAGAACGCGAGGAACGCCTCGCTCAGGCTGGCGTAGAACGGCTTGGTCTGCGCCTGCACGTTCACCACCGCGGTGTTTTTTTCAAAGTGCACCAGTCCGAGCATCTCGTAGTTGCCGGTCCGGTTGCCGCGCACCGTGCCCAGACGGCCGTCCGCCCAGCTGCCGGTCGCCACGTCGTAGTCCTTGTTCGAGACGCAGCGCACGCTCTGGCAACCGCGGCCCATCGTGGTGAACAGCATTTCCACGGCGTGGATGCCGTACCAGTACAGGCCCGGATTCGTCGGCTCGTGCGCCGCGGCGCCACAGAAGTCCGCGCCCTTGACCGTCGGGCGCGTCTCGGGCGTGACGACTTTCACCAGCGCCTCGCTGAAGCGCAGCGAGGACGACGAGAACAGTTTCACGTTGTGCTGCTTCGCCGTGGCGAAAATCGCCTTCGCGTCCGCCGTGCTGACCGCAAAGGGCTTGTCCATGAACACCGGCTTGCCGAATTTCGCGATCCGCGCGAACTGGCCGGGATGCGTCCGGCCGTCGAGCGACGTGAGCAAAATCGCATCGCAGGCCTCCGCCACCGCCTCGGGGCTGTCCACGATCGTGACGCCGAACTTGTCGCGCAGCTCGGCGGTGTAACCGGGGATGCGGCTGATGCTTGAGTGAATGTCCGGCGATCCGCCGGGCCAGGCCACTGTCACGCGCGCGCCCTTCAACGCCAGCTTCGAGGCCGGGTTGTTAAAGATGTCGCTGAAAACGAGCACGTGCGAGGTGTCGAGTCCGATGATGCCGATTTTCAGGTCGCCGGTGGGGTTCATGCCCCGCGACACTGCGAGGCCGGGCGCGGCGGTTCCAGCGCAGAGTGTGCGCGTATTCTGTATTTTCATCCGGCCGTGTCCTGTGCACACTCCGGCACTCCGATGTCTCCCGCCACCCCTACTCGCCCTGAGCCTGTCGAACGGGCCACCCCACTGCCGCGCATCCGCCTGCTCGCCACCGGCGGCACCATTGCCGGCGCCCAGACCGGAGGCTCGCGCAGCTACCAAGCCGGGGCGTTCTCGATCGACGCCCTCATCCAGGCGGTCCCGCAACTCGCCACTCTCGCCCGGCTCGAGGTCGAACAGGTCGCCGCGCTCGGCAGCCAGGACATGAACGAGGCCATCTGGCTGAAGCTGGCCGCGCGCGCGGAAGCCGCCCTCGCCGACCCCGACATTGCCGCCGTCGTCATCACCCACGGCACCGACACCATGGAGGAGACGGGCTATTTCCTGAACCTGACCGTGCACAGCCCGAAACCGGTCGTGCTCGTCGGCGCGATGCGCCCCGCCACCGAGATCAGCGCGGACGGCCCGATGAACCTCTACAACGCCGTCGCCGTCGCAGCTTCACCCGACACGCGCAACCGTGGCGTGCTCGTCGTCGCCAACGACGAGATCCATTTCGCCCGCGAGGTCAGCAAGACCAACACCACCCAGGTCGGCACGTTCAAGGCCTCGCACCGCGGCCTCGCCGGCCTCGTCCATGCCGGCCGGCTGCACCTCTACGCCCCGCCCGTGCTCCGGCACACCACCGCGAGCGAGTTTTCCCTCGCGGGTCTCCCGGCGCTGCCGCGCGTGGACATCGTCTATGCGCACGCCGGCATGGGCCGCGAACTCATCGACGCCGCCGTCCGCGCCGGCGCCAAGGGACTCGTCATCGCCGGCGTCGGCGACGGCAACCTGAACGAGGCCGCGCTGACCGCCACCGCGGCCGCCGCGCGCGCGGGGGTGGCCGTGGTCCGCAGCTCGCGAACCGGCGGCGGCGTGGTGGAGCGCAACATCGAGGTGGACGACGACGCGCTCGGCTTCATCGCCTCCGACGAACTCAACCCGCAGAAGGCCCGCGTGCTGCTGATGCTCGGCCTCACCCGCACCGCCGACCCGCGGGCGCTGCAGGAGTTGTTTTTTACGTATTGAGGCGGGGCAAGTCCCCGCGCCTGCCTGGGAAAGCGCAGCCCGTGCGTTAAGCGTGGCTCGCCAGACAATTACCGTGACGGAATGCGGTCACATCCCGTACCCGCCCACCCTGGGGTCGAGCTGAACCCGCCGGAAGCACGAGCAAGCTCACCCCCCTACAATTTACCTGCCGGCGGAGACTGCGACTCCGGCGGAATCCTGCCCAGCTCCAGGTCCTGCTCCCGGCTGTGGCGCAGCGCGTAGACCATATAGAGCACCACGACGATGTTCGTGAGCAAGATGCAGAATTTCACCCAGCCGAAGCGGGGCCACATCTCGTAAACTTCGACCGGCAGGTAGCTCGCACTAGAGGCCAGGGCGAACCACTCCGCCCAGCGCCGCTCGTTCCACAAACCATACGCCTCGATGGCGCGGACGAGCGCATACAGCGCGGCCAGGCCCGCGAACAGCCAGAGGTTGGCATCGGTGACCTTGTTCGCTGCATCCAGAAAAATCTTCGGGTACTTGCTCGCCGGGTTGAGGTGGCTGTGCCGCACGAGCCCTTCCGCCACGTCCTGCACGTCGCGATGGATCAGCGCGAGCAGCCCGAAACCCGCGAGCAGTACGATGGCCGCCTTGATGCCCTCGATGAGGGCCACAGCCCGGACGCCGGTCAGTAACGGTTTACGAATCATCCAGCGGCAGCATAGCAGGATGACCCCGCTGGCGCAATGTCCCGGCAGCGTTGGGGCTCGCAAACGCCCTGCGCTCCGCTATCAGGTAGGGGTCCAAATCTCGCTTACCGTCCTGAAGCCAGCGCTTAACCCTTGGCCAGTCCGACCGCCCAATTCATCCCTGCCAACCCATGAGAATCTCGAACCAACCCGACGAGCCCGAGGAGGAGCTCCCGCTGGAAGTTCAGCTGTGGCTGAACAAGGGCTGGACGATCATCCCCACCGAGCGCCGGGGCATCGTGCTGTCGGGCCAGAAATCCATGAAGGGCCGGAGCAAAATTTTACTCACGGTGGGCATTCTTTTCCTCGCCTTCGTGTTTCTCCCGCTGCCCAAGAAGCTGGTCTGGGTGGGCGTGGGGTTGGTCGCCCTGAGTATTCTGGATTACAAGTACGCGACCAAGCCGCCAACCAAGTTCTTCCCCGCCGACGGCGAAAGAACGCGCACACTGGAGCGCTGAGCGCGACCGGTGGGTGCAGGGGCGCCGGCCGCTACCGCGCCGGCAGTTTTTCGTAGGTGAGCACCGCGGACCCCGGCCGGAGGGCGATGGCCAGCTCGAGCCCGGTTTCCATCAGTTCGCGGCCCGTGACTTCGCGCGGAGCGGACGGATGGTCCAGATCCTTGAGCCGATAGCGCGCCGCCGGGTCGAGCCCGCGCGGCCTGATTCGCGCGGTCTCGTAGCTGCTGCCTGCGCGGCGAAACGCCTGAATCACGCCGCGGCCCGCCTCCGGGCGGTCAAACTGCCACGCCAGCCACACGTCCGCGCCGAGGCTCGCCGGCGTGAGCGGGTAAAAATCACCCGCGTAATTGTCCGCATAGTCGCGCCACTCCTGAATCGCCGAACGCAGGTCGGTGTAGGGCAGCGTGCGGTCGCGCATATCCCACGACCCGCCGATCAGCGGGCAGGCAAAATTGCTGCGGAGTTCATAACGGCTGAACTGGCGCGGCCCGGTGGCGGTGCCGAAATACGGCAGCCAAAGTGCCAGGCCGTAGGTTTGGCATTGGTTGGACACGACATCAAAGCAGTAGTCCGAGCGCCAGAACGGCAGTGACCGGCGCATGGATTCAAGGTCGATGCGCGAACCGCCGCCCGCACACGAGTCGATCACCAGTTCCGGATGTCGGCGGCGCAGTTCGTCGAAGTGTTCCAGATAACCGGCCACGTGGTGGTTTTCCGTGATGCCCTGGCGATCCCCGGTGTCGTTGCTGCGCCAGAGTTCCACCGGTTCGAGCACGTTGAAATCCTGCCGGTAAACATCAATGCCCTCCTTGGTCAGGATGCCGCTGATCAGGTCGGTCAGCCACCCGCGGGCCGCGGGGTTGCCGAGATCAAGCAGCTTCGAGAGTCGCTTGGAGATATGGTTCGCGATCAGCCACTCCGGATGCTCGGTGTACAGGCGGTTACTCCCCATCACGCGCTCCGGCTCAAACCACACGATGTTCCTGATGCCGGCGGCATGCGCGTAGTCGGTGACCGCGCGCAGCCCGTGAGGGAACCGCTTGGGGTCCGCCTGCCAGACCACCGGCTCCTGCCAGCGGCCGTTGTTCACATACCAGCCCGCGTCCATCCACCAGTAGTCGATCGCCAGCTTCTCCTCGCGGTAGCGATCAATGAAGAACCGCTGGCTGGCCTCATCGGCCTTCACCATGTTGTCGAACTGGTCACTCGACGAAGCCGTAAAGACGGGCTTCGGCGGCTGCCCGCCGACCCGCGGAAGATTGTAAGCTGTCATCCAGCGCCGCCAGGTATTCTGCGCCGCAATCCAGTCGCCGCGCCAGAATTGCACCACCATCAGCGGGGTGCGGATCTCCTCGCCCGGGTGCAGCCGCAGGTGCGTGAGCTCCTGCCCGGCGGTGACGCGGATGCCGGCCTGGTCGTCGCGCGCAAACTCGGCCGCCCACGCTCCAGGCCACCCCACGACGACGATGACCCCCGACGAGGCACTGCGCGCGAGGTTGAAATAAGGCATCACATCCGCGCATGCCCGGCCCTTGCTGGGGATGAAGCGCTTAGCTTCGTTCGGGCCGAGCACGCTCTCCTGCGGCATGAAATCCGCCGGCGAGTTGGGATAAAACGTGCCGAACTCATGGTGCAGCAGGAATTCACCCGCGGCGGCGCCCTCGCGCTTCCAGTGCGTGTCCAGCGCCTGGATGTTCGCAATCAGCGGCGTGTCCGTCAGCCCGGTGTTTTTGAAATAGACCGTCCACTCGACGGTGGGAAAATCGCGGTAGCGGACGGCAACGCAGCGGACCTCGAGCCCGGTCTTCGGATCCGTGTAGCTAACCTCCGTCTGCTGCCGCTGCGCATCCAGGTCGTGCAGCGTGGAACGTGATTGCCAGCCGGGCATGATTTCCCGGGACGATTGACCGGCGTAAGTGAAGGAGAACGCTGGCTGGAGATTACTCCCCCAGGCCTCGGCCTCGGCGTACTCGGGTCCGCGCACCGGGGCGGCGGCGAACCCGGCCGGGGCGAAAACCAGGCCGGCCATCAACCGAAAGAAGCCTGCGGGGCGGAGCATGGCGGTTTCATGGACGCAAAGTCCCGTGACGCAAAGTCCTAACCGCCCGAATAAACACCCGGCGGTCGGGAACCGTCCCGCCCCGCCACAGTCCGTCCTAGATGAACAAGCACCAGCCCAACCCCAACGCCGAAAGCCTCGGCTCGGACGCCGCCGTTGAAAAAATCCGCCAGCTCGCGACCTCCGCCCGCGTCTGCCTCTTCGGCACCTCCGAGGGCCGCCTGCCGCTCGAGCTCCGGCCGATGACGATGCAGCACGTGGATGACGCGGCCAACCTTTGGTTTCTCAGCGCGCGCTCCAGCCAGCAAAACCGCCAGATCAGCCGCCATCCCCAGGTGCAACTGATGTTCGCGAACCCCGGGGCGGCGGAATTTCTGAGTCTCCTGGGCCGCGCGTTCGTCAGCGACAGCCGGCCCTTGCGCGAAAAATACTGGAATCCGCTGGCCGCGGCCTGGTTCCCGGGCGGCATGGACGATCCCGAACTGACCGTGATCCGGGTTCAGACCGAGTCCGGCCACTATTGGGACACCGAATTCGGCAAGACCATCACTCTGCTGCTGGTCGCCGCCGGCGCCCTCACCGGCAAACCCATGCCCATCGGCGTCCAGGGCGACGTGCGGCCGTAGCCCAAACCAGTCCGCCCTCAGGCGAACTTGTCGAACTTCGACCAGTCGTAGTCCGCGCCACACGGGCCGCCCATGCCGGAGGCCTTGCGCGCGATGACGTTGCCATGGAAGTCGTGGAGCGGGAAATACCACTCGGCGATTTCCTCCGCCGCCGCGGGCATGTAGTGGCAGATGAAGCTGCGGCGCCACTGGGTCGGATGCGAGTTGGGCTCCGAGCCGTGGATGACGCTGCCGTTGAAAAACAGGACATCGCCCGGCGACAGCTGCGCGGGAATGGCCCGTTTCCCCTCTGGCGGCGGGACGTAGTTGTTGACGAAGCTCCGCGTGCCGTCAGCCGGCCCCGGGCACTGGAGGGCAAGATCGTGCGTGCCAGGCACAACCCAGAGCCCGCCATTTTCCGGAAAGGAGGGATCGATCGCGGTCCAGGCCGCGAGACATGAGCCGGGTTTCACCATCAGGTAAAAATTATCCTGATGCAGCGCCTGCCCCCGACTGCCGGGCGGCTTGAAGTACACCATGGACTGGCACGCGATGGGCTCGTCCTCGAGCAGCCCGCGGACGACGGCGCCAATGCGCGGGTCGAGCATCATGCGCTTCCCGATCGGCTGGTGCCGGTGGAGATGCAGCATGCGTGGATAGCGCTTGAGCGGGTCGGGATCGAGCGAACCGTCGGGCTGGAGCTGCGGCTCCCAAAAACCCGGGATCGGCTTACCCGACTCCGCCAGCCCATCGACGAC
>QQNC01000051.1 GCA_003402695.1 Verrucomicrobiota bacterium
GGCGGGCTCGCTCCGGCGGGATTACCGCGGAAACAGTCGGTCGAGTGACCCGAGATTCTTGAGCGGCGCGGATTTTTTCTCCCGCACCGGCGCCATGACGATCGGCTTCGCGGCGGCGGCCGGTTCCTCCCGGCGCACCACCACGCCGGATTGCACCGCGGCCAGTAGCCGGTCGAGTTTCACCGCCGACACCGGTTCCGCCGTGCCGAGTTCCTGCGCAAACAGGCTCACCCGGAATTCCTCGACCAGCCAGCGCAGCGCGTCCCCACCCTCGCGGTCGCGCAGCTTGGCTGCCGCCGCCAGATACGGCGCCAACTGGGCCGTGCGCTCACCGTCCTTCGCCGAATTCTTCCGCCACCGGTCCGCGCGCAGTTTCATCGCCTTGAGATAGCGCGGCAGTTGCGCGAGCTGCGCATAGGGAGTGGTTCGCAGGAAGTCCGTACCCAGCAGGGACCCCATGTCGCGTTCCAGTCCCGGGGGCGGCGTGGCGTGCACCAGCAACGCCTGGCGCAGCGTCAAAATTTCGCGCAAAAGGTCCGTCAACCGCGGCACCAGCCCGCGCAGGTCGGCCTTCGCTCGTTCCAGCACCGTCGTGAACGCCGCCGTCGTCAGTGGCAGCACGGGGCGTTCGCAGACCCAGCGCCGGATCGACTCCAACGCCTGTGCCTGCAGCTCCTCCAACGGCAGCAGCGTTGCAGTCAGCGTGCCGAGTTCCCGCAGCGCCCGCAGGTCGCGCTCCAGCCAGCCGAGGTCGTGGCCGAGCTGACGCCCCAGCAGCGCCGCGAGCCCGCGGCGGGTCGCCGCCTGGGCTTCCTCGGGGGTTTTGAACAGCCGCAGTTCAATTCCTCCGTCCGCCGGCCGGAGTCCGGGAAACGCGACGACCGGCACTCCCGCCGCGTCCGCGACCGGCACGCGTTCCGGAATCTCGCCGAACGTCCAGGTGGTCTGCGCGGACATTTCCCATTTCGCCCGCGCGGTGCGCCACGCCACTGGATCCTCCCGCGCCACGCTTGCGCTGGCGGCGCGCGACTGCAGGTGCAGCGCGGCATGAATCTCCGCCAGTTCCCGGCTGGCGCACAACTCGCGCCCGTCGGCATCGAGCACCCGGATGCGCACGCGCAGGTGGTCGGACAGCGGCTTGTCGGCCCACTGCGCCGGATCCACCGTCACGCGAAACCGCTCCGCAATCTGCCCGGCCAGCGCCATGGTCAGCGACTCCCGCCGGGCGGTGAGCCGGTCGCGCGCCGCCACCTGCGTGGCCAGGCTCTTCGCCGTGTCCGCCAGCGGGACAAACGCCCGCCGCAACTCCTTCGGCAGCGCCCGCAGGTAATGCTCCACCTTCGCCTCCAGGTGGCCCGGCACCGCCCAGTCCAGCGCCGCAGGGGTGAGCAATTCCGCCTCGCGCACGCTCACATCGAGGGTCACGCCGTCGTCGGCCTGGCCGGGCTTGTAGGCATAATTGAGGGGCAGCGCGGAGTTTTCCAGCGGCAGCTCCGCCGGGAACGCCGCCACGTCATGCGCCAGTGCCTCGGGGTCGCGCAGGTCATCCGGCTCCATCATCAGGAACTTCGGCTCCTTGCCGCGCCGTTCGCGCACGAGGTCCACCAGTTCGCCGACGGAGGAGATTCCGAGGGATAATGCCGGTGAGGGGTCAGGGGTCAGGGGTGATAGGTTGGACTTCAGCGGCTGCCTCCCCTCACCCATCACTAATGACCCATGACCCGGCGCGCTCCGCGCGCCCGGCATCAGCTGGGCCGCATAAAACCGGTACGCGGCCTCGTCGAGGTTGAGATACCCGCTGTCCCGCGTCCGTGTGAGAATGACCTCGATCTGTTCGCGCACCCGGCGGTTGTGCGCGATGAAATCCAGCGGGAACACGATGGTGTCGTTCACGAGCCCCTCGCGGATGAAAATCTCCGTCGCCTTCACCGGGTTGACCTTGCCGTAACTCACCGCCTTGGTCTCCAGCTCGAGCCCGTACAGCCGGGTCCGCTGCTTCACCAGCACCCGCCCGCCCTCCTCATTCCAGAACGGCTCGCTGTGGGCCACGCGTACGAGATGCGCCCCGAGGTCCAGCGCCCAGGCCGGGTCCAGCCGCGCGCAGGTCCGGGCATACAGCCGCGTCGTCTCCATGATCTCGGCAGCCATCAGCCAAGCCGGGGCCTTGCTGGGACGCGGCTTCTCCTTCGGTCCCTTGGCCATGGTGGATTTCTTCTTCGGGTCCTCCCGCACGAACAGCACCGAGCCGGGAAACAGCGTCACGCGGCGGTCATGCGTGGCCTTGTAGCCGCCGTTCTCCTCGTCGCGGTGGGCAATGTTGCCCAGCAGGCCGGCGAGAATGCTGCGGTGAATCGCGCGGAACGGTGGCGTGCCATAGGCTATCGCCGCCGCCTCGTCGGTCTTCAGCCCGGTGAACGCCGACGTGAGCTTGAACCCATCCCGCTCCTTCAGCACGTCGAGCAGCTGCGTGTAGATGTCGCGCCACTCGCGCATCCGGGTGTAGCTCAGGAAGTGGTCGCGGCAGAAGCGGCGCAGCTTCGACTGCGCCAGTGTCTCGAACTGGTCGTGATAGGTTTCCCAGATGTTGAGCAGCGTGAGGAAATCCGAGTCCGGGTGCGCAAACCGCCGGTGCGCCGCATCCGCCTGCGTCTGCTTGTCCATCGGCCGCTCGCGCGGGTCCTGGATCGAGAGGCCCGCCGCAATCACGAGCACCTCGCGCACCGCCTTTTCCGTGCGCGCCTGCAGAATCATCCGGCCCACCGTCGGATCCACTGGCAGTCGCGCCAGTTCACGGCCGACGGGCGTCAGCTCCGCTGACGCCGGAGTAGGGAGCAGGGAGGAGGGAGCAGGAATGCCGGAGTCAGCTTCGTTCATGCCCCTTTCTCCATGCTCCCTACTCCCGCGCAGCTCCCTGCCCCCTTCTCCCTGCTCCTTTCTCCCGCTGGGGGCGATGGCCCCCAGCTCCTCCAGCAGCGCATAACCCGCGCGGATGGATTTTACCGCGGGCATGTTGATGAACGGAAACCGCTCGATGTCGCCCAGCCCGAAGGCCTTCATCCGCAAAATGACATCCGCCAGGTTAGCGCGCTGGATCTCCGGCTGTGTAAAGCGCGGCCGCTCCAGGTAATCCGCCTCCGTGTAAAGCCGGATGCACACGCCATCGGCGACGCGCCCGCAGCGGCCCTTGCGCTGGTCGGCGCTCGATTGTGCAATCGGCTCGATCGGCAGCCGCCGCGTGCGCGCCTGTGGGGCGTAGCGGCTGAGCCGCGCCAGGCCAGTGTCCACGACAAAGCGGATGCCCGGGATGGTCAGTGAGGTCTCGGCAATGTTCGTCGCGATGACGATCTTCCGCCGCTGGCTCGGCGCGAACACGCGGGCCTGCTCCGCGTTGGAAAGCCGGCCGAAGAGCGGAACGAGCTCGGGCTGCTGCCCGAATGAGCGCAGCCGGCCCTCGAGGAGGTCGCTGGCCTCGCGGATGTCGCGCTCGCTCGGCATGAACACGAGGATGTCGCCCGACTGGCTGTCGCGCACGATGCGCTCCACCGCCTCCACCGCGCCGTCGATGTAGTGTAACGCCTCCGACTTCGCCGTCTGGTCGTCACCCTCGGCGGCGTCGCTGCCGAGCGAATCGAGCGGTGCATAGATGACCTCGACGGGATACGTGCGACCCTCGACCTTGAGCACGGGGGCGCCGTCGAAGGCCGCGCTGAACATCTCGGTGTCGATCGTGGCCGACGTGATGATGATCTTCAGCTCGGGCCGCTTGTACCGCAGCGTGCGCAGGTGGCCGAGCAGGAAGTCGATGTTCAGCGACCGCTCGTGCGCCTCGTCGATGATCAACGTGTCGTACTCGCGCAGCAGCGGGTCGCCCTGCACCTCGGCCAGCAGCATGCCGTCGGTAAGGAACTTGATCACCGTCGCCGGCGTGGTCTGGTCGTTGAAGCGAATCTTGCAGCCCACCTCGCGGCCCCAGGTCACGCCGAGCTCCTCCGCCACGCGGCGCGAGATCGACAGCGCCGCCACGCGCCGCGGCTGGGTGCAGGCGATGCGGCCGGTCATGCCGCGGCCGGCGGCGAGGCACATCTTCGGGATCTGCGTGGTTTTGCCGGAACCCGTCTCACCCGCCAGGATCACCACCGGGTGCGACTGGATGGCCGCGACAATTTCCTCCGCCCGGCTGCTAATGGGCAGCTCGGGGGGGAACTCGAGGCGGAAGCGGAAGGGTTGGTTGGGCGGCACGGAAAGGGATTGTTGTCGCGAGCCCGGCGCAGGCGGGCGTGGCGATCCATCTGATTCCCGATGGATTGCTTCGTCGCTGCGCTCCTCGCAATGACAACCATCCAACAGGAAAGAGGCTTGAGATTCCGCGTCCCAGCGGGAATGACAAACCTTCCATGCAGCCTCCCCTCCTTCCCGAAGCCGCCCTGCACCGCGTGCTCCGCCTCGCGCGGATCGACGGTTTGGGCGTGCTGTGGCTGGCCACGTTCTTCGCCCTGACCGCGGCGGCCGTGGGCGATCTCCCGGGGGCGGTCGCCTGGCTCCTCGTCGCCGGCGCCGGCGCGATCGAGCTGCATGGCGTCGTGCTGCTGCGGGGGGAGGAGAAACGCGGGTTGGGCTGGCTCATCGCCAGCCAGCTCCTGTTCATGGGCGCCGTCTTCGCCTATTGCGTGTTCCGACTGACGCACTACGACCCGACCACGCTCCGCGAGGCGCTGACACAGGAGATGAAGGCCACCCTCACCCAGGCCAACTATGACCAGGAGGACTTTCTGCTCACCGTCTATCGCACCACCTACGGCCTGATGGCGGGAGTGGCCCTGATCTACAAGGGCGGCCTGACGGTTTACTTTCTCCGGCGCCAGACCGCCGTCACCACGGCCGTGGAAACGGCCGAGTGAGGGGTCAGGGGTAGGGCAGGTCTCTGACCCGCCTTGGCCCGACTGCCGGGATTTACCGAAGCCGCCAGGGCCGTTCAAAGACCTGCCCTACTTCGCCGCCGGTTCGTTCCAGTTGGTGAACAGCGGCACCTCCGCCGCGGCAATCTCCCGCACGTGGAGCAAGCCCTGCGCTGCCGCCGCCGTGAGCAGCTTTTGCAGCGACAGCTCGCGCCGCGCCAGCGCCGCCTGCGCCAGCGGCAGCAGCTCGCGCGGATACACCGCCGCCAGCGGTTCAAACCACTTGCCGTTCCGGCCCACCGCCCCGCGGCCCGGCGCGCAATCGGCCAGCAGCGTCGCCAACCACGCCGGCGTCATCTGCGGCAAGTCCACCGCCAGCACCGCCAGGTGACCCGACCCGCACTGTTCCAGCCCGGCCACGATCCCGCCCAGCGGCCCGCAATCCGGGCTGGCGTCGCGCACCACGCGGGCAAACCCCGGCGCCTCCCCGGCCCACGTTTGGTCCTCCCGGGCTGACAAAAAAACCTGCTTCGCGCCCGCGCGGTCCAGCACGTCGAACTGGCGCTGCCAGAGCAGCCCGCCTTCGTGCGGCAGCAGCGCCTTGTCCCGCCGCATGCGGATCGAATGGCCCGCGGCGAGCAGGACGGCGTCAAAGCTGGCAGCGGACGCGGTCATGCTAGATTTTTGCCGGCGGCATCACCGAAGTTCGCCTCGGCCTTCCGGTCGTCAAACTCCCCTTCCCACCGCGCGACCACCACGCTGGCGAGGCAGTTGCCGACGACGTTCACCGAGGTGCGCGCCATGTCGAGGAGCGCGTCCACGCCAAGGATCATCGCCGCGCCCTCGAGCGGCAGGTTGAACGACTGCAGCGCCGCAATCAGGACGACGAGGGACGCCCGCGGCACCGCGGCCACGCCCTTCGAGGTGAGCATCAGCGTGATCATCATCGTGAGCTGCTGGCCGAGCCCGAAATGGATGCCCGTCGTGGCCTCCGCCGCCTGGGCGACAAACACCGAGGCCACCGCGAGGTGGAGCGTCGAGCCGTCGAGGTTGAACGTGTAGCCCGCCGGCAGCACGAAGCCCACAATGCCGCGCGGCACGCCGAGCTTTTCCATGTTGGCAAAGGCGTCCGGCAGCGCCGCCTCGCTGTTCGCCGTGGCGAACGCCAGCGCGAACGGCTCGCGCACCGCGCGCACGAAGGCCTTGAGCGGCACCTTTGCGAACCAGATCACGGCGCCAAAGACGACCACCACGAAAATCACCAGCGCGAGGTACAGCGTGAGGACCAGCTTGCCCAGGTTGAGCAGCACGCCGAGCCCCTGGTGCCCGACCGTCACCGCGATGGCCGCGCCCACGCCGAGCGGCGCGAACTTCATGATGAGCCCGGCAAACTTGAACATCACCTGCGTGAGGCTGGCGCAGAACGTCAGCACCGGCTTGCCCGCCTCGCCCGCGGCGATGACCGCCGTCGCGAAGATCACGGAGAACGCCACGATCTGCAGCACGTCGTTGCGCGCGAGCGCGTCGAGGAAGCTCGTCGGGAAGATGTGCAGCAGCGTCTCCACCAGCGTCAGCGGCTTGTTCTGCGCCGCGGCGCCGAGGGCGGCCGCGCTGGCCGGAAGCTTCACGCCGACGCCCGGCCCGATGAAGTTGACGACCGCCAGGCCGACCACGAGTGCGGCGGTGGTGACGATTTCAAAATAAAGCAGTGCCTTCGCGCCGATGCGGCCGACCTTCCGGATGTCCCCCGTGCCCGCAATGCCCTGCACGATGCTGGCGAAGACCAGCGGCGCGATCATCGCCTTGATCAGGTGCAGGAAGATGTCGCGCCCGAGCGTCAGCCACTCGTCCCAGCCCACCTTCGTCGCTGGCGGCAGGCTGCTCATCCACCAGCCCACCAGGCAGCCCACGACCAGCCCGAGGAGAATCTGCTGCGTGAGACTGAAGCGATACCAAGGTCCGCGGGTCGGGCCGGCGGCAGAGGGTGAACGGGCCATGGGTCTTTGTTTCAGCGGGCCCCGCCAACGCCAAGCCTGAAGGCGCGGCCGCCTGCAATGCTGGCGGGGCCCGGGCCTCCCGACTTGTGCTTCCGTTCCCCCGCGCCCGGCCTGACCCAGCTCCGAAACCCGGGTCGGCAGCCCCGGGCCCTGCCTCGGTTCACCCGCGCGACGGCTCGGCCATGGTCGCGCGCGCCTTCCGCGACAGCTCGGCAATGTGGCCGTCATTGGCCATCACCTGCTCGAGGTGGCGCATCCGCTGCGGACCCGCGGTCTTCATCATGATCTCGCCATAGGCCCGGGGGACCCAGAAGCGGGAAACGGGGCTGAGGTAGTCGCGCAGCTCCTGGATCCGCGCCTCGGGGTAGCGCTCACAGAGGTTCATCGTGAACATCCGCCGCCACCCGTTGCCGCCGAACGCCGCGTGCTTGGTGTTGTGATTGAAGACCAGGATGTCGCCCGGCACGGACTCCAGCGCCATGCAGGGCACGTCCCGGCCCGCAAGGCCCCAATTCTCCTGGCACTTGTAGACCTGCTCGTCGACGGACTTGGCGTACTTGTCGCCGTCCTTGTGGCTGCCGGGAATCACGCGCAGGCAGCCGGTGTCGCGCGTCAGCGGATCGAGGTAGAACGCGATCTTGATGTGCAGGGTGTCCTTGTTCCAGCCGTCGGAATGCCAGCCGGTGTCACCCGCGTAGTAGTTCCCGTCGCTGGGCATGAAGTTGAAGTCGTCCCCGAGCAGACCGCTCGCGATCCCGTGGATCCGCGGGTCGTCCAGCAGGCTGGAAAGCACCGCGCTCTGGTCGATGAATGGGACGATGCAGGAGCGCTGTTTGCCCTCGTGGGGCTTGCCCGCATGGCCGCCGCCGCGGGTGGCGAAAATGGCCTCAAACTCGCGGATGATCTCGTCAATGCGGTCCTTTAACAGGCCGGGGAACGCGAGAAAACCAAAAGTCCGGAAGAAGGTCAGCTGCTGGTCGGTAAGCTTGAGGTCGGGCATGGGGTTGGGTGCTGGGGGATCACTGCGATGGAAGGCGGTTCGGCCGTGGGGTTACAATCCAAATTCCACCGCCTTCGCCGGCGCTGGACCCATCCGAGACTGTATCGGGTTGAACCGGACGCCCGGTCTGGCATCCTGCGCGACAGCCGCGCTGGCTGCGGCTAATTCCGATCCACTCCTCCCCATGAAACTCCTCCTCGCCCTGCTTTGCCTTTCCGCCGGCGCCGCCTTGGCCGAGGACGCCACGCTCGTCGCCAACACCGTCCTGCGGACCGCGAACAGCCTCGTGATGCTCAAGGCCGGCACCACCGTGCAGGTCCTCGCCCGCAATGAAAAGACCGCCACCATCAAGTCCGGTGACAAAACCGGGCAGGTTTCCGTGAACGCCTTGGAATCGTATTCGGCCGCGGACATGATGTCCGCCCCGCGCACCGCGGTCGCGGCCCCGGCGCCCACTCCCGCTCCCGTCGCCGGCCTCGCGCCGGCGCCCGCCGCCACACCGGCCGAGCCCCGCAAGGCCCAGACGATGTACGGCAAGACCGTGGAAAAAGCCCGGGACAACGCCGCCAGCCACGAGAAAATCCTCGTGCAGCCGACGGACGAAATCCTCGGCGGAAAATAATCCCCGGCCTTCGTGGACTCCCCAACCCTCTCCTGGCGGCAGCGTCAGCCCAGGCAATTTTACACCGCCATCGGAGTGGGCGCCGCGCTGACCCTGGCCGGCGTCATCGCCTTGGTGTTTACGGTCATCGTCGGTTTCATTAAATCCTCCGACGCCTACGTGGGCGCCCTCGCGCGGGCCAAAGCCTCCCCGGCCGTCGTCGCGGCCTTGGGGTTTCCCCTCGCGGAAGGCTGGCTCGTCACGGGCAACATCCACGTCAGCGGCCCCACCGGCCTGGCCGAACTCGCCATCCCGGTTTCCGGACCCAAGGGCAAGGCCACGATCTACGTCGAGGCGACGAAGCACCTGGGCGAATGGCAATTCGACCATCTCATCGTCCAGCTTGAGATCACCCGCGAGCGGATCGACCTCGCGCGGCCCCCGCCCAAGCCGCTCCCCGCGACCCCGGAGCGCTGACCGCCGGGGTAGAATTCATTGTCACTTAATCAGTGCCATCGCCGCTGCGGCGCGCTGCGGCGTCACTTCGCGTTTTTCCGGGCCGCGATGGCGGACCAGATCGCCTCGCTGCGCAGACGCGCAGCTTGCACGCCGGCCGGGCCCACCCGGCTTTCGGCGAACCGGCGGTTGCGTTCGGCGTCGGGATCGCCCGCGCGGGCGGCGAGGGTAAACCACACCAGCGCCTCCACTTCATCGCGTGGCACGCTCTCGCCCTGGGCGTACATCATCCCAAGGCCGGACTGGGCCGCGACATTACCCTGCGCTCCCATCAGACGCACCGCATCCAACGGCGAAGCCACCGCCTCGCCCTGGCCCTGGGCGTTGAGATGCATCATCGGCAGATACTCGCCCTCCAGCGCCTTGCGCCAGAAGGCGCCCGTCGCGCGGCGCGTGGCGGCGTCGGTGAAGGTGAGCCGGTACGCGGGCATCCGGATGATCGCCGGCGGCCGGTCGGAAAAAGGATTGCGGGCAAACAGTCCCGTCACGGCGGGGTCGCCCTGGAGCAGGTGGGTGGCGACCAGGCCGTAAAGCGGCGACGGCGTGCTGCGCGTGGCCTCAATCTGCAGCGTCGCCTCGAACCGCGGATACCACGGCGCAATGTACGGGCAGATTCGGTCCACCCGCTGCGGCTGAAAGTGATACTCGTAGGGGCGCCAGGTCACGCCACCGTCGTCGGAGCCCTCAAACTCAATGCCAAACCGCGCCGGCAACAATCCGCCAAAAAGCGTGAAGGAATTCACACTGTGAAATCCCCCGAAGAGAAATTTCACCGGCCGGCCGAGTTCCGTGGGAAACCCCGCCACCGCCCCGCCGCAGAAGAGCCCGAAGACGATCACCGTCAGCGCAAAGTGCGACCACAGCGCCGTGCGCAGCGCGTATAGTTTCCACGGGGCGAGCACCGGCGCAGCCAACTGCACCGCCCGGGCGGTGAGGAACGCCCCCAGCCGGCGCAGCCGGAGCCTGGCCGCCGCCCCCGCGAGCATCTGGTCGTCGAGCAGCAACAGGCCCAGCGCGAGTGAGGCCGTGTTCAGCCAGCCAAAATTATTCGTGAGCTGGATGCCGGCCTGAAACATCACCCAGATCGCCAGCGCCACCCAGCGGCCCCGCCGCCCGCCAAACACGATCAGCGCCGGCGCCAGGAACTCCGCGGCGTAGGTCAGCACCGCCTCGAACACATGGTGGGCATGCGGCAACTGGTGGTCGAGATAGCCGAGGATCGTCGGGAACGGGCTCGTCTCGTACAACACGTCCATCGCCGTCAGGTCGCGCCAGCGGGGATCCCCGGAGATCACCTTCACCACGCCGTTCTCGAACATCACGCGGAACAACAGCCAGCGCACCATGAACAGCGCGACCGGCCGCGGCGGTGACGCCGCGCCCAGGCCCGGCCGGTAGCCCGCCGGCGCGAAGGGGATGCACAGCAGCGCCACCTCGAGCATCAGCTGGTCTACCTGGCTCCCCGACCAGATGCTCCACGCCGTCACGAACGACAGGTGAATCACCCAGCAGGCGGTGAGCGCCATCCGCGGCCACAGGTTCAACCCCAGCGCCACCGCCGCGAGCAGCCCGAGCCACGCCAGCCGGGAAATCATCCCGGTCCCCGTACCCAGCCAGAAGAGGCTCGGCGCCTGGATGAGCGCCGCGAACGCCGACGGAAACCGCCCATGCAGGTCCGTGAAGTAATCTCCCAGCGGGATCAGTCCGCGCGGCCCGACCAGGGCCTGACCTTCCTCGAGGATGCCCAAAAAAACGAGCACGTAGACCAATCCAACCGCCCGCAGAAACAGCCACCGCGGCCACAGGTAGGTCGCATCACCACCCGCTCCGGCAAAATCCTCCATCCGACGCCACGTCTTCCTTAGCATCCCCGGCGCAGGTTTTTCCCCACTGGCTTTCAGGGAACTCGGCGGCACAACCGGTGGCAGCTTGGATCGGGGCGGGGTAATGCCCTCGACGCTCGCGAAACTTCCCCACGAGTCAGGCCCAAAATTGGGCGCGGCCCGCGGCGGCGGGGATTGCACCCTGCCCCGTTACGCCCTCAGCCCGGCCGTAACCACGTACAGCGCGGAGGTGGCGGCTTGTTTCGCGTCGAGCTGACTGGGTTCGTGGCCGTCCTGCAGAACCCGGCCGCGGGCGTTGACGATGGCCCACCGCCAGGAGCCGGGCTCTTGCTGTTCGATCAGCGCAAAATTTTTTGTCTCGGGATCACCGTCCACTTCCAGTGTGGATAACGAGTAACGGCAGCATTCCGCAAAGGACGACGCCTCCGCCCCCGAGGCGACCGTTTCAAAGCAACGCCAGTGGGGAATGAGCAAGGACATGGTCGAAAGGGAGTGGAACGTGGGCCATCCTACTCCCGCGGCCCTGCCGCCGCTATGGGGTCTTATCCGGCGTTTCTTCCGGAGGTAGAGCGCGACCGCTGGGCGCGCCTGTAGGTTGCGGGCTGGCTCGCAACGTTGCGCGCGAGCGCGCAACCCACATTGAGACGGCGGGCCCAGCGGTCCCGCCCGACCCCTTACCCCCAGCGCTGCTCGGGTGGGTCGAAGACAAAGCCATGGAATAATTTCCGCTGCGCCGGCGTCAGCGAGCGGTTGTAGAAGTCCTTGCTGTAGTTCCAGTGACCCTGGGCCCCGACCATCCACGGATGCTCGTAGGCATAGTACAGCATCGTGCGGCGGTGCGCCGGCGAGGCGTACGGCGCGGCGGCGTGCCAGAGCGCATTGTGAAAGAGGATCGCGCTGCCCGCAGGCGCGCAGACCTGCACGGAACCGGGATGGGTGTGCTGGGCGTCGAGGTCGCGGAGCGAGGGGAGATGCTTGGCCTTGTGACTGCACGGCACGACCGTGAGGTTGCCGTTCCCCGGCTGTGTCATGTCCGTGAGGTAGTAGCCGACTTTGAGCTGCAGCAGCGGGATCGGCCAGCCGAAGCCCCGGTAACCCTGGTCGTTGCCGTCAATGTGCCAGCCGCCCTTGCGCGCCATCAGCTCACTCCCGTGCTCGAGAATGGCGTCGGACGCGTGATAATGCGGCATCGGATTGATCAGCGCCTTCACGTACGGCATGAGCGGCGCCCAGTCCACCAGCTCCAGGAACAGCGGGTCGTCCTCGAGAATGTAGAGCAGCCGCGTGCTTTTTTCGCCGTTGATGAGCGTGAGGCGGGCCTCGTCCGGATTGACCGCCACTTTCGCGCGGCGGCGCACGATCGCCCGATCCAGCGCGGCCAGCAGGCGCGCCACGTGGTCGGGCTGCAGGAAATTCTCGAGCACCAGGCAACCGGTGTTCTCAAAGGTGAACCGCTCCGCCGATGTCGGCCCGGCATGAGCGGGGACGCGGGCGGGAGCATCGGGGGTCGCAGTCGGGTACATAGGGAAAGAGGGTTCGCGTGAACATGCCCGGGGCACCCCTCAGCGCAAAGCTTTTGGGGCCGGCGCCGGCACGCCCGAGACCGCGGCAGCGACCGGAGCGAAGGGTCAGGAGGCCGCGACCCGGTTCGCCATTGGAAACCAAGTCAATACCCTGACCGCGGGTTGGAATGCACGGGGCGCCCGCGAATCACGCTCGGCCGTGCGCGGCACCGCCCCCGGGCCTCAAGAATTCACGGCCAAAACCACGCGCTGGAACCAGTCAGGACCGCTTCCACCGCAGGCCAGTGATCAATGCCTTCGCGGCAGGACCAGGGCTGGTTGCGCCGGGAATAGGCGCGGGACTAAACTTACGGCGAGTAGGTTATCGTTCGCGCGCCCCCGACCCCATTGATCGTAATGGCTTCTCCTGCCGTGAAGTCCTGGGGGTAAGTTTCACCCGCAACAATATTGAGATTCTTCACATAGGCATGACTGCCGGCCAGATTATCCAGAGAGACGCAGGTACACCCCATTTCCAGGAAATACTGCTGTGACGCATTCGCCAGCTGCCTCGCATTATTGAGCACAGCCGTATCCTGTGACCTTTGCCGCAGTCTCGTAAAACGCGGCACAGCAATCGCCGCCAGCATGCCGATCAGCGTGACCACAACCATGATTTCAACTAATGTAAAACCTTGGTTAAAAATGACTTTGTTGATTTTCATACGCCTCCTGAAAAGGTCAGATGGCGCGGGTCGTCAATTTGTAATATATACTATGTGTGTAATTAATAGATGAGGGATATGCTATATAGTTATTATATTTATTATAATGTAATTGATAAATTCTGTACCCCCTTGGACCTCGTGGCCGGCCCGGCAGATCCCCGACGGCCGGGCCGCAAGCCCGCCTTCGCGCTGGGTAAAAATTCCCAACCCGCAATGGCGAATGGCGGTGCTCCACCCATCATTCGCCCCGTTCCAGAGAGAGGAAACCCGCAGTCGCGTCATCTTCGCCGCAGGCTTCCCTGAATTTCTCGGCCATCGGGTCAAAACTGGTTCAAGGTGGTCCCAGGCAATTTCGCGCCCGAGCACCCAAAGGTCCTCCCGCCCAGAGGAGAACCACCGCGTTTGGACAAGGCTGTCCCAAGTTGGGAAAGCTCTGAGATGGTGCCCGAGGGGGGACTCGAAC
>QQNC01000052.1 GCA_003402695.1 Verrucomicrobiota bacterium
CACGAGCACCACGACGACCAGCACCTCGACCATCGCCTTCGATGGTTAAGTCCCCTCAGGGCCTTCCTGCCATGCACCTAAAATCTCAGTCCGGTAGCATCCTGCTCTCCACGCTGTCGTTCATCATCCTTCTGGCCGTCGCTGCCGCGTCCATCTTGGAGCTGACGATGAATTCCTACAAGCTGACGATGCGGAATGAGATGCGCGCCCAAGCCCGCTCGGTAGCCGAGAGCGAATTGGAAAGCGTCTACTTCCAGTGGGTGACCCAGATCATGGCGGCCATTCCCGCCGCCGACACCCCCGCGATCCTTTCCCCCATCGCCGATATCGGCGACATCCCCATCACCATCCAGCCGGCCTTTCTCGCCACCCACCGGAATCAAGGTTGGGTCGTCCGCCGTGCCATCAGCTATAATGCCGCCTACGATTACTTTGACGGCATCATCCCCGGTACCACCAAGCAGGGCAAGGTGACCTACGTCACGGTCCGCATCGAGGTGCTGCCCAATGCCAGCAGTTTTTTTCGCAACGAACTTGCCGTGCGGGTGGGCCGCCGCTTTGCCTCCTCCAACACCTCCATTTTCCAATACGGCGTCTTTTACCAGGGTGACTTGGAAATGGCGCCCGGCAACGACGTGACGATCACCGGTGACGTCGCGGCCAATGGCAGCATCTACATGGCGTCCAGCGCCGGCTACCACCTCACCCTGAACAAGCAGGTGCGGTATCTGTCCGGCGGTTATTTCAATCAGGACTCGCTGGGCAACACGGTCCTGCGCAAGCCCAACACCCCGGTCGGCGGCTCCCTCGTCCCCCCGGTCTTCGGCACCTCGCAATCCACCCAGCTTTCGGTCCTCAGCGAACCCGAAAATCTGCTCGGCGGCGTCGATGCGAGTGAGATGGTCATTCGCCGCCCCGACCTTTTCCCGACGGAAAACGACGTATACCGCGCGGCGATTCTCCCGCCGCCGACGGCTACGGATGAATATCCCGGCTACAACAGCAGCCTGGGTGATGATCCCACCATCAACGTCAGCCGCATGTACACCCGCGCCGGATTGCGCATCACCGTGAACACCGACGGCACCGTGGTTTTTACCAAACCCGATGGCACCAATGTCAGCGGGAGCTACGCCGGCGTCGTGGTCGGCGCGGTCAACAACGCCTTCTACGACCAACGCGAAGGCCGGAACGTCGGCATGACCACCATTGACATGGCCACGCTCATGACGGCGCTCCAGTCGAACTACATCGCCGGGCCCAACGACTTCAACGGTGCGATCTACATCAATGTGAAATCCAGCAGCGCCTCCACGCCCCGGGGCGTGAAGATCATCAACGGCGCCAATGTCACTGGCCGCAAGGGCAACGGCACCACGATCACCACCAATGGCGGGATGTATGTCCAAGGCGATTTCAACACCACGAGCGCCCACTTGTCCGATGGTTCCACCAACCCGGCCATGATCATGGCGGATCAAATCACCGCGCTTTCCGCGGGCTGGAGCGATACCAACGCCGGTTCTCCCATCACCTCCCGGGTCGCCACCGGCAGCATCAATATCAATGCGGGCATCCTGACCGGCAACACCGCCGCCACCACGACGGTCGCGTCCGGCGGTGCGCAAAACCTGGTGCGCTACCTGGAGAACTGGAACGGCAAGACCGTGACTATCTTCGGCTCCCTCGGCCGCCTGTTCGAATCCAAGAGCTTCGAATCACCCTTCCAGCAGCCCGGCGTCGTCTACGGCAAGCCCGCGGCCCGCAATTTCACCTTTGACGCAAGCCTGATCAAGCACCCGCCGGCGGGGTCACCCACGACCACCGCCTTTTCCCGCGGCAGCTTCTTTGTCTGGTGATCAGCCGCCTCGATCTTTCCCGCCGGGCTGCCCCCCGCGGGGAATTTCCGGCCCTTGGCTTTGCTTTCACATATTTTGACCATGGATGACGCTGGTGACATTATCCGCTTCGGGGAGGGGGAACGCCTCTTCGTCATTCGTCGCGCCCGCCGCCTGCTGCGCCAGGGCCGCACCACGGCGAACGATCTCGTCCGGGCTGAGGACCCGCCCGATCCCGAGGTCACCGTCATCATCCCCGCCCGCAACGAGGAACTCACCGTGGGCCTCGTCGTGCGCGAGTGCCTGAACTACGTCACCACGGTCATCGTCGTCGAGGGCGGATCCACCGACCGCACCGCGGAGATCGCCACCGCCGCTGGCGCCCGCGTCGTCCGCGACCGAGGTCTCGGCAAGGGCGCGGCTCTGCGCCTCGGGGTGGACCATGTCACCACCCCCATTGTCGTGTTTGTCGATGCCGACGGTTCCCATGACCCGATCGATATCCCGATGCTGGCCGCCCCGATCAAGGCGGGCCTGGCGGATCATGTCACCGGCTCCCGCCTCCTCGGCGGCTCCGATGAGCTGCACGGCGGCTTCGACGAATTCCTGCGCCTCGCCGGCTCCGCCTTCATCACCTACATGTTCAACCGGCGCTTTGGCACGCGTCTGTCCGATTCGCAGAATGGCTTTCGCGCCATCCGCACCGACGTGTTCCGCCGGCTCAACCTCCGCTCGCGCCACACGACGATCGAGATGGAGATGATTTCCACCACCCTCGCCGCCGGACTGCGGCTGGCCGAGGTGCCGACCCACGAGCGCCGCCGCGCCGCGGGCTACTCGAAGATCTCCCTTTCCAACCCCAAAATCTGGCTGGCCTATGGCTGGCACCTGGTTGCAGGACTCTGCCGGTCCAAGTCAGCACCCAGCCCTGCCCGCGCATGAGCGAGACAACCTACGAAGCCGTGATCGGGGTGTGGGATGGCCACGATGCCGGGGCCGCCCTGCTCATTGATGGCCGCGTCGTCCTCGCCTTGAACGAGGAACGCCTCACCGGCCGCAAGCTCGAGGTCGGGCTGCCCGTCCGCGCCATCGCCGCCATGCGCGCGGCCGCCGGCAACCGGCGCATTGCGTGGGCCCCGTGCACCTCCGATTTCGCGAAAACCCTTACCCGCGTCTTTCCCTCGATGAAGGAAAGCTATTACAAGCTGCGCCGCCGGCTCGTGCCACCCGGTCCGCTTCACGGGTTGAAGCAACGCGCCAAGTACCGGCTCACCCAGTGGCCCACCAACGGCCTGCTGCGCGCCTGGGCCCGGCGCTCCTTCGCCTCCGCCCTCGCGGTACCACTGGCCGATATTTTTCTCGTCGAGCACCATGAGGCGCATGCCGCGTCCGCCGCGATGTGGCCCGCGTGGGATCGGGACGCCCTCATCGTGACCCTCGACGGCATCGGCGATGGCGAATCCGGCTCGGTCTGGGAGTGGTCCGAGTCCGACTCGACCCTGCGTAAAATCATCTCCATCCCCGGTTCAGCCTCCCTCGGCCTGTTCTTCGAGCACGTGACGAACGAACTGCAGATGCGTCCGCTCGAGGACGAGGGCAAAGTCATGGCCCTCGCCAGCTTCGCCGCCGAGACGCCCGCCGCCACCAATCCTTTCCTCGCGTGGTTCAGCCTCGAGGCCGACGCGCAGGGCCTCCCCGTGCTGCGCTGCTCCGTTCCGCCGACGCGCATGGCCCGCGCGGTCGCGAGTGTCATCTGGTGCACCCCGCGCGAGCAGGTCTGCAAGCTGGCCCAGCAAACCCTCCAGGTGCTGGTCCCGAAATTTTTCAGCATGCTCGCGACCGCGACCGGTCGGAGCGCCTTCGGTTATGCCGGCGGCGTGGCCTCCAATATCAAGGTCAACCGGCTCATCCGCCACACCCCCGGGATCGAGCGTCTCGAGGTCTGTCCCGCCATGGGCGACGGTGGCCTCGCGCTGGGCTCGGCGCTGGCCATCTGGCGCAAGGTCACCGGTCGGCGGCCGCTGCCATTCACGGATTTTCGCCTCGGCACCGACCACGGTGATCTCGGCCGCGACGCCGAGGCCATCGCCCGGGCCCATGCTGCGGATTTTCTCCGGCCCGCCGACATCGCCACCGCCGCCGCCGAGCGCATCGCCGCAGGTGAAATCGTCATGTGGGCCCAGGGTCGCATGGAACTCGGGGCCCGGGCCCTCGGCGCCCGCAGCATCGTCGCCCGCGCCGATAGCACGACCGCCCGTGATGATTTGAATTTGCGGCTCAAGCGCCGCGTCTGGTTCCAGCCGTTTTGCCCGACCATGCTGCTGTCCGAGGCTCCCACCCTGCTGGCAGATTACCGCGGGGCGCGGGACACCAATCTCCACATGACCACCGGCTTCGCCACGACGCCCGCCGGCCGAGCCGCGCTGGCCGGGGCCATCGGTCCCGACGGCTCGTGCCGCCCGCAGATGGTCGTCGAAGACGCGACCGATCCGTGGTACCGCTTGCTGGCGAAAGTCAAGGTGCTCACCGGTACCGGTGCCATCATCAGCACCAGCCTCAACATGCACGGCAAACCCATGTCCGACACCGCGGATGGCGTGGTGGAAGCCTGGCTGGAAAGCGGCGTGCAGCATCTCGTTTTGGGCTCGGCCCTCCTCACCAAGAAACCTTCCCCCGCCACCTCCCGGCCATGATGACGTCCTCCCGATTTGCCCGCCTGTTCTGGCTCGGCTTCGCCGTCGCTGCTCTCGCCCTCGCCGCAGTCTGGGCGTACCGCGTGGGCTCGCTGCCCTCGATTGACGAGCAGCGCGCCGTCGTGCCGGTGTCCACGGTCTGGGGCATGCACGCGTGCGTCATCGCCATCCTCGCCGGCCTGGGCGGCATCGGCCTGCCCCTCGTTCGGATCCTGGGCCGCCGCCGCTGTCTGACCGCCCTCGCCCTGGCCGTGACCGGTTACCTCGCCTGCGGTCTGGCCCCCGGCACCACGCGCATTTTTTTTGACGAGCACATTTACGCCCAGATTGGCCAGACGATTGCCCATACCGGACGCGCCGAGGCCGCCAACTACGCCCGCGTCGAATACGGCCAGTTCGAGATGTACAGTCCCGTGGTCAACAAGCAGCCCAACGGTCTGCCCTATCTGCTCTCCTGGGTTTACCGCATCGCCGGCGTGTCCGACCACAACTCCCATTTCCTCAATCGCGCCCTCGTCGGTCTCGCGGCCGCGGGGCTTTATCTCGCGCTGGCCTTGGTGCCGTGGACGCTCCCGGCTGGCGCAGGCCTCGCCTCGGCCCTGCTGTTTATCTTTACGCCGCTGGTGATGTGGTGGGGCCACACGGTCGCCGTGGAACCCACCGCCGCCGCGACCACCGTCCTCGCCTTTTTCGCCGCTTGTGTCCACGCCCGGCTGCGCGACCCGGAGACCGCGCAGGGCCTGCCGGCCAGCGGTCTCCTCCTCGCTGGCGCCACCGCCTTTGCCGTCTACTTCCGGCCTGAATCCCTCCTCGTCTTCCCCATGGTCGCCGCCGTCCTCTGGTCCACGGATGACCGCTTCATTGAAGACATCTCCGCCTGGGGCGCCCTCGCCCTCGCCACGGCCCTCGCCGCGCCGAACCTGGTGCACTTGTGGTCCGTGCGCACCGAAAACTGGGGGGCCTCGGATGGGCGCCGCTTTGCCTTGGATTTCATCGGTAAAAACCTGCAAAGTAATGGCGGCTATTTCATCGACGCCCGCTGGTTTCCGCTTGCCGGCACCGTGCTGGCCGTGGCCGGCGCCCTCTGGCTGCTCGGGCGCAACCGCACTGCCGGTCTCGCGCTGGGCACGTGGTTCGCCTTTTCGTGGGGCACCTTCATCGTGTTTTACGCCGGCGGCTATTACTACGGCGCCAGTTCGCGTTATGGCGTGGTTTCCTGCGCGCCGGTCGCGGTGTTCATGGGCATCGGCCTCGCCGCCGTCTACGGCGTCCTGCGTCGCCGCCCCGTGTTCTTTTACGGCCTCGCGGCGGGCGGGTTGGTCAACTGGGTCGCCGCCATGCATTATGTGCCCACCCTGAGTCGTGAGGCGGTCGAGGCCCAGGCCGACGTGAACTTCATCGCCGAGATCGCACCGACCCTGCCCGGCGGCGCCATTGTCCTCACGCCCGATCCCTGCATCTGGATGCTGCAGGGCATCAATGCCTCGCAGATATTCACCCTCGATAGCATGGTGCACAACCACATGCGGGAACTCGCCAACCAGTACCCGGGCGGGGTCTATCTCCACTGGAGCTTCTGGCACAACGCCGAACCCAACATGGCCCGGGAATCGGCCCAGCTGATTGTGGAAACCAAGGCCGTCGAACTCGCCCGCGTGCAAAGCCACGCGCACAAGGATGCCCTCTTCCGCCTCGACACTCCCGCGGCTATGGCCCGCTTCGGTGGCCCGCCGCCCGCGCTTCCCGAGCGCGACACCGATCTCGACCGCATGCTTGCCCACGCCCGCGCCGAGGCGGCCGCGAACCCCGGCCCTGCCGCCAAATGAGCGCCCTCTATTCCTGGAGCCGTTTTGGACTGCGCACCGCGGCCGCCGCCGCCGGCCGGGCCAGCACGCCCACCAAGCTCATCTTCGTCGTGACCAAGCGCTGTCACTCGCGCTGCGTCTACTGCGACATCTGGAAGGTCAAGGACACGCCGGGTGGCCTCGACAACGAACTGTCGCTCGAGGAGGTCCGCCAAGTCGCCGCGGCCAATCCCTTTCTGCAGTGGATCGACTTCACCGGCGGCGAGCCAACTGACCGGCCGGATTTCGTCGAGGTGGTGCAGGCATTTTCCGCCGCCTGCCCCGACCTGCTGGTGGTGCATTTCCCCACCAACGGCATCGCGACCAAACGCATCACCGAGGCGGTGCAACAACTCCAGGCTTCCCTCCGCGCGCAGCTCGTGGTGACCGTCTCCATCGACGGCCCGCCGGAGCTCAACGACCGCCTGCGCGGCATCCGCAACGATTTCGCCCATGCCGTGGACACGTTTGCTTCGCTCCGCCGCTTGCTCGGACCGGGCCAGGTCTTCGTCGGCATGACCCTGCACGGCCACAAGGCGTCGACCGGTCTCACCACCTCCGAGCTGGTGGAGTCCACGTTCGCCGCCGTCAATGACGCCCTCGCCCAGCGTCAGGAAGCGCCAATCGACTGGGGTACTTTCCATCTCAACATCCCGCATCTGTCGCAGCATTACTACGGCAACGCCGCCAGTGGGGAGAAGAGCGCGGAGAAGGACGGCTTCGGCGGCGAGATGCATCGTGCCGAGATCGCCGCCGCCCTGCGACTCGCAGCCAACAAGCCCAAGCACGGCGGCGCCCCCGTCATGCGGGCCGTCGAGCGCATCTACCGCGCCGAGGCCATGAAGTATCTCGCCACCGGCAAGACGTCCATCACCTGCTCAGCGCTGCTGTCCACGTCGTACCTCTCCGAAAAGGGCGAGGTCTATCCCTGCACCATCTGGGACCAGCCCTTGGGCAATGTGCGCGACTCGAATTACGCCCTGATGCCACATATCGAGGCGGCCCGCCGCAACGGCATCCGGCAGGCCGTCGTGGAGCAGAAATGCCCCAATTGCTGGACGCCCTGCGAAGCCTACCCGGCCATCGGTGCCTCGCCCGGACGCGCCCTGCTCGCACTGGTGCACGGCTGACCCTCCTTCCTTTTCCCTCTACCTTTTCCATGAACGACTCCAACCGCCCCAAGAACTTCCTGACCCAGGCCCTCCCTGTGCTCGTCATCGCTGCCGTGCCCCTGGCGGCGTTCCTCGCCTTCGCCATCCAGCCGATCATGGGCAAGCGGCTCCTGCCCATCTACGGCGGCACCTCCGGCACATGGTTGGGCTGCATGGTTTACTTCCAGTTCGCGCTCCTGCTCGGCTACAGCTGGGCCGCGTGGCTCGTGCGGAAAACCCCGCTCTTCCAGATGACCGCCACCATGGTTTTGGCCGTGATCGCGGTGGCCACGTTTCATCTTCCTTCCGCCGAGACCGCGGAAGCGGCCGGAATCGGCCGCGTGGTCTGGCGTCTGGCCTTCGCCTCGCTGCCGGCCATGGTGTTGCTCTTCAGCACGTCGCCGCTCCTGACCGGCTGGCTGCGCCGCCGGGGGGAGGAAGTCCCGTATTACCTCTACGCCCTCTCCAACGCCGGCAGTCTCATTGCCCTCCTGCTGTATCCTTTCGTCATCGAGACCAGCCTGGGCCTGAACGACCAGTCATCCTTCTGGCACGGCGGCCTGCTCCTCCCCGCGGCCGGGCTGGCCACCGCCGGCTATATCTTCAAGCACACCACGACTGCTGCCGCCCAGGAAGCGCCCGAGCCTGTCGAGGCCCTGGCCCCCGGCACGGTCGTCCTGTGGCTCTTCCTCAGCGCCGCCACCTGCGTCGGCATGCTAGGCGCCACCTATCACCTGACGGCGGAAATCGGCTCCAGCCCCATTGCCTGGGTCGGACCCTTCGGCGTTTACCTCTTCAGCTTCATGGTCACGTTCTCCGGCCGCTGGCGCCGCTGGATGACCATGACATCCATCGTCGTCCTGGCCCTCAGCCTGACGTTGTTCATGGTCGTGAAGGGCTTCACGGCCGTCACGGTCAACGGCAGCACCGCCTGGTGCCTCCTCCTGCTCACCGCGAGCGGCAGCTTCCTCGGCAACGCCCTGCTCCACAGTCTGCGCCCCGCCCAGCGGTTCGAGCGCTTTTATCTCGTGCTCGCCGCCGGCGGCGTCCTCGGCGGCCTGCTTTCCAGCACGGTCATTCCCTCTATCTTCAATCGCCCCATCGAATTCGAGCTGGCCTCCGTCGCCTTGCTCGCCGCTGGCATCGTCTGGCTCACCGGCCGCCGCGAACCCAGCGTGGTGCTGGTCATTGCCACCGTGTTGGTGATTCCAGTCCTCGGCGTGGGCATCCACCAGGCCCACCGGGAGTCCGTCGACAACGGCAACCTCCGCCACACCCGCGACCTCTACGGCCACATCATGGTCAAGACCGACAACCGCAGCGTGGTTCTTTCGAGCGACACCACGACCCACGGTTCCCAGCTGACCATGGATGCGGCCGCCCGCCGCCGGCCCACGCTCTATTTCACCGAGAGCACGGGCATCGGCCGGGTCTTGGAAAAGCTCCATGCCAGCCGCCCCGCGATGAATGTCGGGGTCATCGGCCTCGGCTCCGGCACCCTCGCGGCTTATGCCCGCACCGGCGACACCTACGATTTCTTCGACATCGATCCAAAGTCCATCCGCGTCGCCCAGGAGAATTTCACCTACATCGTGGACGCCCGGGCTACCGGCGCCCGGATCAACCTCATCCAGCGCGACGGCCGCAAGGCGCTCGATGACGCAAAGACCAACTACGATATCATTGTGATCGACGCCTTCACGGGCGACGGCGTGCCGTCGCACCTGCTTACCCGCGAGGCCATGGGCATCTACACCCGTCGCCTGAACAGCAAGGACGGCATGCTGATCGTCCACGCTTCGAGCCGCTATTCGCACTTTTACCCGGTCGTCGAGGCCACCGCCCGCAGCCTGAACCTCGCGGCCATCGCGGTGCACACGGAGATCAAGAAGGACGTCACCGAGCCCGGCAAGGAACGCGACTGGGATCCCACGCCCACCGACTACATCATCATCTCCAAGCCGGAGCAGACGAAAGACCTCATCACCTGGTTCCCCGACGAGGAGGACAACGGCCGCGTCAAACACACGGTCAACACGGTCACCTCCCCGCTCGTGAACTCCCAGCTCATCTGGACGGACGACCGCAATGCCGCCATCGACGTGCTTGAGCTCGGCCGGTTCCTGACGGACTGATGCCCTCGTGATTTGATGGGGATGCGGCGCCCTCGCCGCGTCTCCAGTCAAGCCGATAGGTCCGGCCGGCTCCTCAGCCACGCCGCCAGCTTCGCCCAGGCGCGCCCGCGGTGACTGAGCGCATGCTTCGCCTTTTCCGGCAGCTCCGCAAACGTCTGCGTCTGCCCCGCCGGTATAAACAGCGGATCGTAACCAAATCCACCGCGACCACCCGCCGTCTCCCGCAGTAATCCTTCGCAGCGGCCTTCAAACGCGTGCTCGCGGCCCTGCGGGTCGATCACCAGCAGCACGCAGGCGAAATAGGCCTGCCGCCGCTCCGCCGGCACCCCACGCATCGCGGCCTCCAGCTTGCGCAGGTTGGCCGCGCTGTCGCCCTGGGGCCCGGCATAGTAGGCCGATTCCACGCCGGGTCCACCATCGAGCGCCGCGACGCACAGACCGCTGTCATCCGCCAGTACCCACGAGCCCGCCGGCCGCTGCCCGCGCAAGGCCAACGCCTTCTTGCGGGCGTTACCCGAGAAAGTCCCCGCATCCTCCACCACCGCCGGCATGCCACCGGCGCCCGTGGCCGCGACGATCTCCACCGGCAGGCCCGCTGCCGCCGCCAGGGATGCAAATTCGGCGGCCTTGTGTGCGTTACCCGAGGCTAAATGTAGTTTCATCGATGAACATTTGCCCGGGATAGGTCACCCGGCCGCGCGTCAGCGTGTCGTCGCCGAGGACCGAATGCCGGACCTGTTCCAGCCGGACGGCGTGCAGGAGCTTTTCCGTGCGCAGGCCGCTCAGCATCGGCTTGGCCCGGTCATCTGCCAGCAGTATCGGCGCGCGGTAGACAAACAGGTAGTCGATCTGTTTTTCCTGCAAAATCTGGCTCACCAGCGCGGCGTCGCCGTCAAAATACACCCCGGTGATTTTCTCGCGCTCACAGCGTTTCCGGAATTCCCCCAGCGGGACGCGCTGCGTGCCCGAGGGCAGGATCCACACCTGCACGCCCAGCTCGCGCAGTTTGCGCACATAACCCATGCCGCCGTGCGGCGTGGTCACCACAATCGTGCGCTCGCGAAATTCGTCCGTGTAAACGTGCGGCATCGCCCGGTCCGCCACACTCCGCAGCAGCCCGTCGAACACAAAGCGCACCGGGCACCATTCCTCCGCGCCCGGCAGTCGCGCCGTCAGCCGGGGGTTTTCCGCCATCACCGTGCCCGCCCCGACCGCGATGGCGGGAAACAGCCGGCGCCAGCGCATCACGTCCTCCCGCGCCAGCTCGCCCGTGATCCCGCGCGAATCTCCCGAGCGGCAGGCGATGCGGCCGTCCAGGGTCACGGCCGCCTTGGCCGCGACCAGCGGTGTGCCGAGGGTCGCCCAGTGGTTGCAGATGAGATTCAGGTCCGTGCACTCCGGCTCCAGCACGCCGGTCACAACCTCGATGCCCGCCGCGCGCAGGTGGTCAAATCCCTTGCCCGCGTGCGTCGGATTTGGGTCCGTCGCTCCGGCCACGACCTGCTTGAGACCGGCGCCGATAATCAGCTCCGCACCCGCCGCCAGCTCTGCTTCGGTTCCGCCCGGCTCCAGCGTGACCACAAGCATCGCGTCTTCCCGCGGGGCTCGACCCAGCTTGGCGAGCGCCGTTTTCACGGCGTGAAGCCCGCCGTCCCGGACTTGCCAGCCCTCCGCCACAATGTGCCCGTCCTCCACGATCAGCGCCCCGACCATCGGCTGCGGGTGCGTGGCACCCCACCCCTGGCGCGCCAGTTCGAGGGCGCGCCGCATGAGAATCTCGTGTTCAGCCGCGGACATGGGGGTTGTATTGTTTCTCCTCGCCCACCGTCGTAGCACGCCCGTGGCCCGGGTAAACCACCGTTTCGTCCGGGAGCGTGTAAATCTGCCGGCGGATCGAGTCGGCGAGCATTTCCATGCTGCCGCCGGGAAAATCCGTCCGTCCCACATTGCCGGCAAACAGCGCATCCCCCACAAACACGGCCTTCTGGGCAACCGAATAGAACAGCACGTTTCCCGGGCAGTGTCCCGGCACATGCCGCACCTCAAACGTCGTGCCCAGCACGTCCAGAATCTCGCCCTGCTGCACCCAGCTATCCACAAACACCGGCTCAAGCTTCATGCGCTCCGAGAGGAACGCGCTCATGATCTGCGGGGTTTCATAGAACGGCTTATCCGCCACATGCCCGCGGACTTTCGCTTTCGTGGTGCGTACCACCTCCGCCGCATTCTGCGTGTGATCCCAGTGCCCGTGCGTCAGCCAGAGTTCCGTCAGCCGGCATTTTTCCCGGGTCAAAAGGGGCGCCACCTGCGCCCAGACATCCCCGGGCGCGTCAATCAGCACCGCCTCCCCGCGCTCCGGCGCGATCAGCAGGTAGGCGTTGGTCTGGATCGGGCCGGCGGGCAGGATATGCAGAATCATTGGTCCGCCAATCCATGCCCTTTTCGCCGTCGCGCAACCGCGAAAAATGCCGGTAATGGTGACCTATAGCTATCGTGGGTGGCGCGCTCGCGCGCCACCTACGGGGAAATGCGAAACTCGACCCATAACAAAAATCCCCTTCCCTTTCCCCACCTCCCGTCTACCTCATTAGCCCTTATGCCCGCCCTCAAGTTCGCCGTCCTCGCCGGAGACTACATCGGACCCGAAGTCATGTCCGAGGCGCTGCGCGTCCTCACGGTCGTCGCCCGCCAGGAAAACCTCACGCTGGAGTCCACCCCGGCCGACGTCGGCGGCGCCGCCATTGACCGCCACGGCAGCGCCCTCCCGGAGGCCACGCTGAAAATCTGCGCCGCCGCGGACGCCATCCTCTTCGGCTCCGTCGGCGGTCCGAAATGGGAAAAACTCCCGCCCGCCCAGCAGCCCGAGCGCGCCGCGCTCCTGCCGCTGCGCAAGCACTTCACCCTCTTTGCCAATATCCGACCCGGCCTGCTCTACCGCGAACTGACCGACGCCTCCCCCCTCAAGACCGCGCGCATCCCCAACGGGATCGACATCCTCTGCATTCGCGAACTGACCGGCGGCCTCTATTTCGGCCTGCCCAAGCAGACCATCACGCTCCCTGACGGCGATGTGCAGGCGGTGGACACGATGGTGTACCGCAAGAGCGAGATCGAGCGCATCACCGCGACCGCCATCACCGCCGCCCGCGCGCGGAAAAAGAAACTCTGCTCGGTGGACAAGGCCAACGTCCTCGAAACCTCCGTCCTCTGGCGCAAGACCGTCACCGCTTACGTCGCGCAGCACGCCCCCGACATCGCGCTCAGTCATCTCTACGTGGACAACGCCGCGATGCAGCTCGTGCGCGATCCCAACCAGTTCGACGTGTTTGTGACCGAAAACATGTTCGGGGACATCCTCTCTGACGAGATGGCCGTGGTCTGCGGCTCACTCGGCATGCTCTCGTCCGCGTCGCTCGGTGCCGGCCAGAACTCCCGCGGCCTGCCCTTCGGTCTTTACGAGCCCGCCGGCGGCACCGCGCCGGACCTCGCCGGCAAGGACCTCGCCAATCCCTGCGCCCAGATCCTCTCCGCCGCGCTGATGCTCCGCTACAGCTTCGGTTTGGAGGCTCCGGCGGCCCGGATCGAGGCCGCCGTGAAGCGCGCCGTCGTCGCCGGCACCCGCACCGCCGACATCGCATTCGGGGAAAAATCGGTCGGCACCCGGGCCATGGCCGACGCCGTCATCGCCCAACTGGGGTGATCAGGTCGC
>QQNC01000053.1 GCA_003402695.1 Verrucomicrobiota bacterium
GTGGCAGCGCTGGTGGGCCGGCGGGGTGCGCTGGTTCTGGCCGGTGTTCGGCATCGGCGTGGCGGCGGCGCTGGTGGGCGCGGTCTCCGGTGCGGCCTTCTATCGGGTATTCACCCCCGGCGGTCTGGTCGCGAACCTCGTGCTGGTCCCGCTGGCGATGCTGGTGATCGTCGCGGGGTTTGCGTCCATCGCGCTCGGGCTCGCCGGTTGGACGGAGGCCAGCCTGCTGCTGAACCACGCGGCCGTGCTGGTGTTGGCGGTGATTGAAGCCCTGATCCGGCTCAGCCAGCAGGTCCCCGGGATCTGGTGGCCGGCCGAATGGCGGGCACCCTGGCTCGGCACGGCGACCCTCGCGCTCCTGCTCACCGTAATTGTGACCGGGTATGCCCGGGGCTGGGCGGGCTGGGCCCGCGGATTCTGGCCGCCGGTTGCCGTCGTGTTACTGGCACTGATCTTCGGGGTGAAGTTCGGCTGAGCGACGCCCAGATTCTTACACGAAGATCGCAAAGGACGCAGAAAAACCGAGATCAGGGGGCTCTGCGATTTTCGTGTAAATTTCGGGGAGAATTAGTTGGTTTCACATTTTGCGGCGCTGTTTACTGTCCACCCATGAAAAGCGCCTACGAACTCGCGATGGAACGCCTGGCCAAGTCCGATCCCGCCAAGGGCAAGCCGCTGACAGCGGCGCAAAAGGCCCGGCTCGCGGAGCTGGACCGCGTCTACCAGGGCAAGTGGGCGGAGCGGGAGATTTTCCTCAAGAAGCAGCTCGATGAGGCCTATGCCGCGCAGAAGGCTGACGAAGTGCAGAAAATTCAGCAGCAGCTCGCCCACGAACGGGCGCGGATCGACGAGGAGCGCGACGAGGAAAAGGAGCGCGTCCGGCGCGAGGCCTAGGCCGCCGCGCTACGCCACGAATTCGAAATCCGCCACGATGGCGTGGTGGTCGGAGGCACGGGTCGGCACCACGCGGCGCGCGACGCAGCGGAGGCCCGCGTTGTAGAAAATATGGTCGAGGACGAAGGGCCGGCGGCGCCAGGTCGCCTCGGTCTGCTGCACGGTCGTGAAGCCCCGCTCGGCAAACTGGCTGACCAGGGTCTGGTGGCGGCTGACGTTGAAATCCCCTGTGAGGATGGTCGGGCCGGTCGAGGTGGCGAGCTGCTCGGCGACCAGCTGGCGCTGGAACGGATTCAGTGTGCTGCTCGAGCCCAGCATGAAAAACGCCAGGAGATGCGTGTTGAAGACGCGCAGGTCACGGCCGAGCAACGTCGTGTCCGCGCCGATCATCAGGCGGTCAGTGGGCGTCGTTTTCTTGCCGAAAAACTCAAACTCGATCGGCGGCGACGGCAGGTCGAGCCGCATGGTTGAGCGCAGTGGGGTGAGCGAAAAAATCGCCAGGCCGACGCCGAACGGCAGCTCGCGCACGTCGGCCTTCGGGTAGGAAAACCAGCTGTCGTAGGCGGAAAGCTCGGACTGCAGGTGGGTGAAATTCGGCGGCGGCTGGAGCTGCACGCCGCCGGGCGGCGTTTGCTCGACCTCCTGCAGCAGGATGAGGTCGGCCTTGTGCCGGCGGATTTCCTCAAGGGTATACTCCAGCCGGATCGGCGCCCGGTCGGGATAGGTGTCATCCCACATCTGGCCGAACTGCATGTTGAACTGCAGGACGCGGAACGTGCTCATCGGGGCGGGTGACGCGGGGTCACGGGTTGCACCTCATCGCCAGCGCGACGGCCATGATCCAACGGGCCAGACACCACGAGGGCAGCACCGGGTAACGTCATCGGGGGTTGATCGATTGTTTGCCGCAGCGGAATCGGGTCGCAAATCATTTATTCCGGCTCAGCCGTGCCCTCGACCACCCAGGACCGCGCCGCCGGCATCTGGTGGAAAAACTCCCGCAAGGCGGCGCTCAGGTGCTCGGCATAGCGGAAGTGGGCCCCCATGCCGGTGCGCAATTCCGCCTCGTAAATGAATTTATCCGCCTGGGTCGAGTGCTCGAAGGGGGTTTGGGCGCCGAGCAGCAGCGAGTAAACGTAGGCCGGCGAGCCGCGGCGCAGCAGCTCGCGCGTGAGTTCCAACTGTTGCTTGAGCAGCTCCGCATGGTCGGAGTGCTTGATCTCGGGCGGCAGGTAAAAGCCGCTCTGCACCAGCGGGGAAAAACGGTGGCCGGTACGGTGGCGGTTGAGGTCGCGCAGCTCGGCCAGCGCCATGTTGTTCCACGCAAAGGTCACGCGCGTGCGGCGCGTCGCGAGGCCCTGGTGACCGTAGCGGTTCGCGCGGTGGCGCAGTGCCTCGGACACCGGCTGCGTCTCCGGCAGCCACGGCGGCGTCTCGCGGTCCACCTTCACCCAGACCTCGTCATCGAGCGGCTGCGCGGAAAGCCGCTCGAGGCCGAGCTTGAGGCTCGCGGCCAGTTCCTGGCGCGCCTGTTCCTCGTAGGATTTTTCCGCGGAACTGTGCCGCATGAGCCGGGGCGACTGCTTGATCAGCTCCTCCCGGATGAGAGCGGCCGCGGCGCGGGCCTCGGGGTTGGGCAGCGAGTCGAGGTGCTTGACCGTCGTCGCCCACATGCGCGAGGACTGGACGAGCCCGAGGTTGGTGCGCGTCGCAAAGGGAATGAAGTAGCGCGCGCGGTCGAGCGCGTAATTCTTGCGGAGGCGGGTAACGACGGCCGGCTTGGCGTCGGGCGGCAGGCGCACCAGCTCGGGCTTCGCCGTCGCGAGCAGGTCGAGCCGGGTGTATTCGGCATGGTAGGCGGCAAACGCCGCGGCCATCACGTCGGTCCACCGCGAGGCGAGATCCGCGGGGATGCCGATCTCCGCGGGCGCCGGGAGGTTCGCCGCGTCCATCGTGATGTAGCGCGTGCTCGACTCCTGGCCGTCGGCCATCGTCGCGATCTCAAAGATTTTCCAGGCGAGCCACATCGAGACGCCATCCAGCGCGATGGCCAGGCCGCCGGTGAGGCCGCCGATGGAGGCGTGCCCGTAGTCCACGAACTTCAGGATGCGGTCGATGGACGCGTCGGGATTGTTGACATCGACCTTCGTGAGGATGGAGGCGAGGCCCTCGTTGCTGCGCGAGTAGCGCGCGAGCACGGAGGCCAGCAACTCGGGCGTGACCTTGGGCAGGTCGGCGGCGGTCGGGGGCGGGACGAGGGCGAGGCCGGTTACTTTCATGCAGCAACGTCACTGAGGCAGTATTCGCGGCCGGAAACAAACGTCTTTTCGGCCGGTCTGTGACCACCGGCGTCTGCGGCCTGAGGTAACCCGGCCCGGGTGCAGGCGTCAGATTACCATGCACTACTCCACTCTTTCCCTCCCCGCCATGAAGCCCTCCACGTTTACCCTGCTCGCCGCGGTTTGCGCTGCCGCCTTGGCCGGCTCGGTCCGGGCGGAAACCCGCGTTAGCATCGATCTGGGCCTCCGGCTCGGATCGCCCCCGCCCATCGTCGTGCGCGAGGCGCCGCCGCGTCCGGTCATCGTCGATCGACAATATAGCGCCCCCGGTCCCGGCTTTGTCTGGATCCCCGGTCACAATTCCTGGGTGCACGGCCGGTGGACCTGGTTCCCGGGCACCTGGGTCTGGCCGCCGCAGCCCAACACCCTTTACGTCGCAGGCCGCTGGGACGAACGCTCCCGCAACTGGATCGAGAGCCATTGGGAGCTGGCCCCGCCGCCTCCCCCGGCCCGATTGTCATCTTGGAAGCCCCGCCGCAGCTGCGCCGCGAGCATCCGGGCAACCGGCCGGGTCCGGACTATGTCTGGATTGACGGTTATTGGGCCTGGCACGGGCGCCGCTACGAGTGGGTGGCCGGTCACTGGGACCGTCCGCCCCACGGTCACGCCAAGTGGAATGCCCCGCGCTATGAACGCCGCGACAATTCCTACGTGTTCGTCGCGGGCAGCTGGCGCTAAGCAGACGCTTCGCACCCGCAGGAGAAAATTGAAAGTTGAGCGTTGAAGGACCGGACCTGCCTCCGGCTTTCAACTTTCAACCCGGGACCTTCCACTGCCCGGCTTACCGGGTGTTCAGCCACTGGCCGAGCACACCCTGATACAGGCCGAGCAACACCGTGCCAAACGCCAGCAGGCTCAGCACGAGCCCGGCGGTGAAGCTCACGGGGGTGCGGGCCGGCCGCGCCGTCGCCTCGCCGTCCGACGACGTCCCGCTCGAGAAAAAGGCCGCCCGGATCCAGCTGAAATAATAGTAGCTCGAGATCACGACGCCGACGATGGCGACCGCCAGCAGGCCGTAGAGGCCGGCCTTGAAGGCGGCGATGAAGATGAAGAGCTTGCCCATGAACCCCGCCAGCGGCGGGATGCCGGCCAGCGAGCCCAGGCCGATGGCGAGCACCAGCGCGAGGAACGGGCTGTCCTTGGCGAGACCGGCATAGTGGCTGATTTCCTGGTCCGCATCATCGGGACCGGCCACCAGGGCCATCACCCCGAACACGGCAAAGGACGCGAGCAGGTACGCAAAGAGGTAGAAATAAATCGCGCCGATCGCCATCGACTGCGTGCCGGCGGCGACGACGCCCATCAGCAGGAACCCCGCGTGCGAGACGCCGGAGAGACCCATCAGGCGCTTGACGTTGTGCTGGGTCAGGGCGCCCAGGCTGCCGAACAGCAGCGTCGCGCCCGCCATCAGGGTGAGCACCGGCGCCAGCAACCAGGCGTAGGGCGAAAACGTCCGGGCGAGCACGAGCAGCACCAGGAAGCCCGCGCCCTTCGAGGCGACCGCCAGGAATGCCGTCACCGGCGTGGGCGCACCTTGGTAGACATCCGGCACCCAGATCTGGAAGGGAAACGCCGCGATCTTGAAGGCGACGCCCGAGAGCACGAGCACGATGCCGATGCTGGCGAGGAAGTTGTGGCGGTTGGCCGCGAGGAAGGCGTGAAGCGAGTCCAGGTTCATCGCCGAAGCCGTGTGACCCGGCAGCTCCGGGTTACCCGCCACGCCGTAGAGCAGCACGATGCCGAACAGCAAAATCGAGGAACTCAGCGCACCCATGATGAGGTACTTCAGTCCGGCCTCGAGTGTGAGGGGGCGGCTGCGGAAGTAACTGACCAGGATGTACAGACCGATCGTCACCGTCTCGAGCGCAACGAAGAGCATCACGAAGTGGTTGCTCTGCACGAGGAGCATCATCGCCGCGGTGACCACGAGCAGGATGTGGTAAAACTCCGTGTGCGGCAGCTTCTGCTTCGCGAGACTGATCGTGCTGATCACGCCGACCAGCAGCGCCGCCAGCAGGAAAAACACGCGCATCACCTGGCCCTCGCGCGAGTGGACCAGCAGGCCGTTGAAGCTCTCCTGCTCCGCAAACCCGGCGGTGAAACCGAGCAGCTGGAACACCAGCAGGGCCAGCACCCCCAGCAGCGCCACGGCCGGGAGCCGCGAGTGCAGCTTCGCGGGCAGGATGATCTCGAGCACCAGAAGTGCGAGGGCGAGGCAGCCGAGCAACAGCTCGGGCATGATGGCCAGCCAGTCGTTGTTCGCAGCGAGGGTTTGGAGGGAAGCGATATCCATGGCGGCGTTATTTGCCCGAGACGGCGGGCCCGCCCGCCGTAGGCCCGGCGGAGGTGGGGGCGGCGTAAACCGCGTGCAGGGTGGCGTCGAGCGACGTGGACAGGGACTTCGGCCAGAAGCCGATGAAGAGCAGCGCGGCCAGCAGGATCAGGGCGGGGACTTTCTCCCGCCAGTTCAGGTCGGACGGCGGATGCTGGGCGGCGACACGGGCGAAGGCCTCGGTCGGCGGGCCGAAGAACACCTTGGCCGCGGCGCGCAGACCATAGACCGCCGAAATGACCACGCCGGAAATGGCGATGACGGTGAGGCAGTGCGAATACTGCCAGAGCGCGACGAAGATCGTGAGTTCACCCCAGAAGTTCGCGAAGCCCGGCAGGCCAATGCTGGCGAACGTCGCGGCGACGAAGAAGGCGGCGAGCACCGGCGTCTTTTGGGCGAGTCCGCCCATTTCCGTGAGCTCAAAGGTGTGCGTGCGGTGGAAGATGCTGGTTGCGAGCAGGAAAAGCAGCGCGACGGACAGGCCGTGCGCAACCATCAGCAGCACGACGCCGCCAGCGCCGAGCACCGAGTAGCAGGCGATGCCGAGGAAGGCATAACCCATGTGCATCACGGAGCTGTAACCGATGACCTGCTTGAGGTCGCGCTGGGCCAGCGTGATGAAGCCGACGATCAGGACGTTGCCCACCGCCGCGAGCGCCGCGAGGGTGTGGCTCCAGTGCGCCGCGCCATGGGGCAGCAGCGGCAGGGCGATCTGGATGAGGCCGTAGAGGCCGAACTTCTTGAGTACGCCGGCATGCAGCATCGCGGCGGAGCTCGGGGCCTGGCCGTAGCCGAGCGGCGCCCAGGTGTGCAGCGGCCAGAGCGAGACGAGGATGCCGAAGCCGAACATCAGCAGCGCGAAGATGTTATTCTGCACCGTCTCGCCAAGCGGCCGGGCGGCGATGATCTGGCGGAGCGTGATGAGGTCGAAAGACGGCGCCCCGCTCTTTACATACAGCGCAATCAGGCCGATCAGCGACAGCATCGCGCCGGCCGTGAGGTAAATGGTCACCTTCATCGCCGCGTAGCTGCGGTCGCGTCCACCCCAGATCCCGATCATGATGAACGTCGGGATCAGCGCGAGTTCGTGGAAAAGATAGAAAAACACGACGTCCACGCTGGCGAACACGCCCATCAGGCCGGCCTGCATCACGAGCAGCAGCATGAGGTAGATCTTGAGGCGCTCGGCGGTGGACTGGATCGCGTAGAGACCGGCGGCGAGGCCGACGAGGCCGGCCAGCACGAAGAGTGGGAGCGAGATGCCATTGAGGCCGAGCTTCAGGCTGATCCCAAGCCCGTGGATGCCATCGAGTCCGGTCGAGTAGTTGGTCAGGTAGGCGTAGCCGTGGACCTGCGTCTGCCCGGCAAAATAGAACCAGGCATGCAGCGCCATCAGCGCCGGGGCGGCGAAGCCGACGTAGGCGAGGCGGATGGACCAGCGCTTGGGCAGGCCGCAGGCAATGGCGACCGCCACCGCGAGCGGGATCGCGATGGCCAGGAGAAGGGGGTCGAACGGCAGGTTGCTCATTGCAGATTAGAGGACACCGGTGGCGAACAGCCAGAGGACGACGACGCCGGCCAGGAACCAGTAGAGGTAGACGTTGAGCTTGCCCACGTGGAGCGCCCGGGCGCCGAGCCCGAACAGGCCGACGAGGCCCGCGCCACCGCGGACGATGAAGCCCGCGAGGAAGATCTGCTCGAGGAAGTTAAGCAACAGGGCGAAACGCTGCTGCACCTTGTCGATGTACCACTGGTAGATCTCATCGAACCAGAGCTTCGAGGCCAGCAAGCGGAACAGACCCGGCGAGCGCTCCTCGAGCGCATCAGTCGCCGACGGCTTGTAGAACAGCAGGGCGGAACCGGCGCCGAGGATCAGGACCACGAGACTGGTGATGAGGATGGTCGTGTGATCCGAGCCGTGCGCCTCGGGAATGAGTTCGAAGACTCCGGTAAAGACCTTCGGGTAAATTCCGACGTAGCCGCCGATGACCGCGAGCACGGCAAGGACGATGAGCGGGAGCGTCAGCGTCAGCCCACCCTCATGCGCATGCGCGGCGGACTCGCTGCGGGCTGCACCGAAGAACGTAATCCGCCAGACACGCGTCATGTAGAGCGCGGTCAGGACGGCGGTGAAAGCGAGGACGGCGAAGACCGCCTTGTTGTTGGCAAAAGCCAGGTAGAGGATCGCGTCCTTCGAGAAGAAACCCGCGAGGCCGGGCAGGCCGATGATGGCGGCAACGCCGAGGGTGAACGTCCAGAACGTCAGCGGCATCTTCGTGCGGAGCCCGCCCATCTTGAAGATGTTCTGCTCGTGGTGGCAGCCGTGGATGACCGAGCCGGAGCCGAGGAAGAGGAGCGCCTTGAAAAAGGCGTGCGTCGTCAGGTGGAACATCGCGGCGCCCACGCCGGCGGCGATGACAACCTTGATTCCATTCTCCTCCGTCGCGAGTGACCCCAGCCCAAACGCCGCGACCATGTAGCCGAGTTGCGAGAGCGTGGAGTAGGCCAGGACTTTCTTGATGTCGCTCTGCACGATGGCGCAGCAGGCGGCGTAGAGCGCGGTGGCAGCGCCGGTCCACATGATGACGGTGAGCGCGTCCGGGACCATGAGAACGTGGATGCGGCAAAGCATGTAGATGCCGGCGGCAACCATCGTCGCGGCGTGGATCAGGGCGGACACCGGCGTCGGGCCCTCCATCGCGTCAGGGAGCCAGACCTGCAGCGGGAGCTGGGCGGACTTGCCGACGGCGCCGCAGAACAGCAGCAACGGAATCGCGGTGCTGAAGACGTGATGTTCGCCCAGCTGTGTCAGATTGACGGTGCCGTTGGCCCAGTAGCACCAGATGATGCCGATTAGGAAGCCGAAGTCGCCGACGCGGTTGGTGATGAAGGCCTTCTTCGCGGCATCGCTGGCGGACGTCTTCTCGTGCCAGTGGTTGATCAGCACATAGGAACTGAAACCGACCAGTTCCCAGAAGATGAAAATCATGAACAGGTTGTCGGCGAGGACGATGCCGATCATCGAGAACATGAAGATCGAAAGGCCGCCGAAATAGCGGGCCTTGGCTCCGTCGTCGTGCATGTAGCCGAGCGAAAAGACGTGCACGCACAGGCCGACGATGCCGACGATCACGAGCATCAGGGCGGCGAGGTCGTCAAACTTGACGCCGAGCGAGAGGGTGAAACCGCCGAGGGTCAGCCAGTCCACCTGGTCTTCTCCCCGGCCGCCATGCAGCGCGAGGATCAAGGCCATGGCCGCAATGGACGCCGCAGTAAGGGTCGAGACGATGGCGGCGATTCCGCCCTGCCGGCGCAGGAAGAGCGCGATGACCGCGGCGGACAACAGCGGCAACAGGAGGATGAGAATGGCGGGCTGGAGCATGGACAACAGATCAGTGTTTCAGCGCGTTGAGCTCGTCCACCTGCACCGTGCGGCGCGAGCGGAAGAGGGCCACGATGATGGCGAGGCCCACCGCGACCTCGGCGGCGGCGATGGTGAGAATGAAGAACACGAAGACGTTGCCGTCCAGGGTGCCATTGAAGCGGGAGAATGCGACCAACGCGAGGGTCGAGGCGACGAGCATGAGCTCGAGGCACATGAAGATCACGAGCGTGTTCTTGCGCAGGAGCACGCCAAAGAAGCCGATGGCGAACAGCAGCGCGCTGAGCAGGACGTAGGCGTTGAGACCGGCGTGGATCATTTGGCGCCCTCCGCAGGATCGATTTTTTTACTGAGCACGATCACGCCGAGCATGGCGATCAGGAGCAGGAAACCCATGATCTGCACGGGCAGCAGGTAGAGGGTGAAGAGCTGGTAGGCGTAGGGCTTGAGCGCGGCGCCGACCCCGGAGGCATAGTTGGGGTTGGGGGCGTCGAGGTGGCCGTGGATGGCAAAGGAGCAGAGCCCGACCGCCAGCAGCCCCGCGGCAATGACCGCGGCCGCGGTGGAGAGGCGCCGGAAGCTGACCGCCGACTTCCCCTGCACGTCGAGGAGCATGATGATGAAGAGGAACAGCGCGACGACCGCGCCCGCGTAAACCAGCAGCAGCAGGAAGGCCAGGAGGTAGGCGTCGAGCTGGACGAAGAGCCCCGCCACGCCAACGAGGCAGAGCAGGAAGCACATCGCCGCGTTGACGGCGTTCTTGTTTACGACAGTGCCCACGGCGCAGATGACCGTGAAGATCGCGAAGAAATCGAAGAGGAAGGAGCCCATGGGTCAGTGCGTGTTGCCGTGCTCGGCGGCGGCTTTTTTCTTGTCCCACTTGAGGTGCGGGTCGGGCAGCGTGCCGCCCAGCTCGTAGAGGCGGTCCTTGTGGTTGACCATCTCGGCGCGGGTGTAGCCGGACATTGAGTACTGGTTCTGCAGGAAAATCGCCTCCTCGGGACAAACCTCCTGGCACAGGCCGCAGTAGATGCAGCGGAGCATGTCGATCTCGAAAGCCTGCGGGGCCTTCTCGACCTGCGCAGTGGGTGCGTCGGCGGAAATCTCCCCGGGCGTGATGCGGATGGCCTTGGGCGGGCAGACGAACTCGCAGAGCTGGCAGGAGACGCACTTCTCGCGGCCGTTCGGGTCCTTCACGAGCGTCGGCACGCCGCGGTAGCCGGGCGGGATGGCCGGGCGCTGCTCGGGATACTCCAGCGTCTCGATGGGCCGGAGGAGGCGCGCGAACGTCGTCTTCAGCCCGCTAAGGATCGCAGGCAGATACGTGCGTTCGGCCAGCGAGAGGGGTTTACGTTCGAGAGGGATGATGGCCATGGGCGGAAAGGAAGAAACGGGGAAAGGCAGAAAGGGAAAACGGGCGGTGGGTCTGCGGAATGGTTTCTTCTTTCTCCTTTCGTATTTTAACGGGTTTGCACCCAGGCGATTGCGAGCGCGTAGAAGATGAGGTTGGCGATGGCGAGCGGCAGGAGCTTCTGCCAGCCGAGCTTCATGACCTGGTCGTAGCGGAAACGCGGGACGGTCCAGCGCACCCACATGAAGAAGAAAATCAGGACGAGCACCTTGCCGAGGAAGATGGCGATCGAGAGCACGCCGACAAACAGCGGGTGCAGGATCACGGCCGAGCCCAGCAGGCCGTGCAGCCAGGCGACGAAATCCGCCAGCGGGATCCACGGCAGCGGGTTCCAGCCACCGAGGAACAGCAGCGTGAACACGCCCGAGCCCACCAGCATGTGCGAATACTCGGCCACGAAGAAGAGGGACCACTTGAACGCGCCGTACTCCGTGTGGAAGCCGCCGACGAGGTCGGACTCGGACTCCGGCATGTCGAACGGCTGGCGGTTCGTCTCGGCGAAGAGCGAGATCAGGAAGATCGCGGCCGAGAGCGGCATCAGGAAAATAAACCAGGTGCCGCCCCAGAAACCAGGCAGGCTCTGGAACTCGACCACCTTCGCGAGGCTCATCGTGCCGGGCGTGCCGGGGGCGTTGATCCACAGGAACACCGGCACCACGGAGAGCGTCATCGAGAGCTCGTACGAGATCAGCTGGGCCGAGGCGCGGACACTACCAAGGAACGGGTATTTCGAATTGGAGGCCCAGCCGGCGAGGATGAGCGAGTAGACGCCCAGCGACGAAACCGCGAAAACGGCGAGCAGGCCGACATCCACATTGGCGAGGGCCAGCGGGATGGCGTGGCCGGCGCCGTCAAAGTAGGCGCCGAACGGCACGACCGTAACCGTCGTGAACGCCGGCATCATCGCGAGCGCCGGCGCGAGGACGAAGTAGAGCTTGTTCACGTGGCCGGGGACCGGCTCCTCCTTGAAGAGGAACTTCGCGCCGTCGGCCATCAGGTGGAACACGCCGAGCCGCTGCAGGAACGTGCCGAGGAAGGGAATGTAGGCGAACCACGGCACGATGGCGCGGTTGGGGCCGGGGCGACCCTGCATCCAGGCGGACACCTTGCGCTCGGCGAGCGAACAGGCGCCGGCGAGCGGGAAGATGACCAAGACCACCGCGAGGCCCTTGATGAGGGCCTGGATGACGGGATGAAAGTTGAAGAAGAAGTCGAACATGGCGCGCGTCAGGTCAGGCGGTCACGGCGGCCGGCTGGGCCGCGGGTTTGAAGTGCAGGGTCTCACCCTCGACAAAGGGCAGCGCAGCCCATGGTGTGCCATCGAGCAGCAGGCCGGTCTCGGGGAGGTTCGCGAAGGTCACCGTGCCCAAGGCCGGGACTTCGGCGGCAAGGACTTTCCAGAGCGGGTTGAGGTCCGACGGCACAGCGCCACCGATGGCCGCGACCAGCTTCGACAGCACAACCAGATCGTCCGTCGCGCCGCTGACGCCGGGGACGACCTTGAGGAATTTCTGGAGGCGGAACTGCTGGTTCACGAACGTGCCGCTCTTTTCGAAGACCGTCAGCGTGGGCAGCACGACCTTCGCGCCCTCGCTGGTGGCGTTGGCCTGCGGGCCGAGATAAACGACCGCGACCTTCGCGAGCTGCGTCGCGTTCAGGCCGGCGGCGAAGAGGTCCTCGCCGACGGAAACGACCGTCTTCACCTTGCCGGCATCAATGGCGGCGCCCAGCGCGTTGAGCTGGGCCGCGGGGAGAGCCGAGATGAGCCCGGTGACGAGCGCGCCGCGGACATTCGGGTTGCGGTCGGCGGAGACGAGAATCTTGTCGCCCGGCCCCACCCGGCTGACGAGGTGCGTCGCCGCCGAAAGCGCGGTGGCGAGTTGCTTGGTGAGGAACTGTTCCTCGACCGAGCTGCGGCCGGAGCCGACAATGGCGACAGCGCCCGCGGAGGACTTGAAGAGTTCACCGGCGGCGTTGATGGCAAGGTCGAGCGCGCTGTCGGCGCCGTTGACTTTCACGGCGGTGAGCCGGTCGGCGGCCGTGATCGACTTGTAGAGCACCCGGCCCGTGTCGGCCATCCACGTATCGTTCACCTCGTCGTTGCGGCGCGGCGTGAGGCGGTAGATGACGCCCTCACGGGACCAGGCGACGGTGTTGGCGCCGACGCTGGACTCGGAATCGATGGAGTTCGTCTGCTTGAGGAACCAGACGCGCATCTTGAAGCGGAAATCCGTGCTCGTGAGCGCGCCGACGGGGCAGATGTCGACGGTGTTGAGCGAGTAGTTGTTCTCCAGCTTCTTGCCCGGATAGCAGGTCAGCGTGGAGTAGCTGCCGCGGTCGATGAAGCCGAGGACGTCGTCCTTGGCGATCTCCTTGGCGAAGCGGATGCAGCGCGAGCAGAGGATGCAGCGCTCGTCGTCGAGCATGACGCGCGGTCCGAGCAGCGTGCGCTTCGGCTTCACGTTTTTCTGCTCGATGAAGCGCGAGTAGCCGCGGCCGTAGCCGGTGGACTGCTCCTGGAGCTTGCACTCGCCGGCCTGGTCGCAGATCGGACAATCGAGCGGGTGGTTGATGAGGAGGAACTCCATCACGCCCTCGCGGCAGTCCTTCACCTGGGGCGTCTGCGTGCGGATGTGCAGGCCGGCGCTGGCGTTGGTCGCGCAGCCGATCTGGGGGCGCGGGATCCAGTTGATCTTCTGCTTGCCCGTGGCCGGGTCCATGACCGGCGCCTTGGTGGCGGGATCGACGGCCGGCAGGCCCATTTCGATCAGGCACATGCGGCAGTTGCCCACGATCGTGAGCTTCGGGTGGTAGCAATAATGCGGCACGTCCACGCCGGCCAGCCGGGCGGCCTCGATCACATTCGTGCCCTTGGGCACGGCGATCTCCTTGCCGTCGATATTGACGGTGACGAGCTCGGGTTGGGCGGGGGCGATCATGTCAGGAAAGGAAAGGTTAGCCCACGGAACACACGGAA
>QQNC01000054.1 GCA_003402695.1 Verrucomicrobiota bacterium
CCTCGCTCAATATCTTCGTCGAACGGCAACTGCTCGGCGGGATGACCCAGAAGGTCGACCTCGCGACGGTGACCCCGGCAACCAAAACGCTGGTGAGCACCACCGTGGTCTCCTGGGACCCGAACCTCCTGCGCGAGGCTCCCGTCATCACTCAGCCGGGAGGGCTTACTTTCGTCGCGATCGATCGCCAGAATGGCGTGCCCGCCTCGACTGTCATCGTTGTGCGCCAAACCTACAGCGATGCCACCACGGCCGATGTGTCGGTACCGATCAGCCTCTACTATCCGACCCTGCAGGTCCTGAACGTTACGGGCACCCCGGTCACGCTCAACCCCCAGACCAGCCTTTACGAGCAGGTGGTGCGCATCGTGAACACGACCATGTTCCCGCTGATCTCCTACTCGGTCTCAGTCCCCAGCCTGCCGGCCGGCGTGACACTCAAGTCGGCCTCGGGGCTGAAAGCGGACGGCACCCCCTTCGTTTCCGGTATCACCGATCTGGCCCCCGGTGCCGAAACCAGCCTGATTCTGGAATATTTCAGCACTGACGCGAAAACCTTCGCCAGCCCGGAGCTGAAGCTCCTCCTGTTCCAGGCCAGCAGCATGCCCACGCCGCAGGGAACCCTGCTCGCGGCGTCGCAGGTGCGCGCCGTGACTGGCTACATCGGGCGAATCTACGTCCAGTTCCCGAGCACCACAGCGGCGACCTACTGGATCCAGTACCGCGATGCGGCCACCGAGGCCTGGCATACCAGCACGGTGCCCGTCCTCGGGACCGGTGAGTCGATATCATGGATGGACAACGGCCTGCCGAAGACCGCTTCCGTGCCGACGGCCAGCCGCACCTATCAGGTGCTGATGGCCAAGCCCGGAGCGATGGCCATGATGGCAGACACCCCAGCCAGTCCGACGGTGCCAAGCACCAGCGCCCCCGCGCCTGTGCCTGTGCCCTCAGCGGTGAGCACACCCGCCGGGAGTGCCAGCAGCGGCGGCGGTGGTGGCGGTGGCGCGGTCAGTCCCTGGTTCCTCGGGAGCCTGTTCCTGCTCCTGGCCCGCCGCTATTACCGGCGTGGCCTGCTGACCACCTTGGGCTGCGGCGCCTTGCTGCTCGTTTCCTTGCTGGCCCCGCGACCGGCGCAGGCTGCCGACTTCGAGCAGAGCATCACTGTCTCCGCGATGGAACTGGTCAACGTGCGGGTCACGGCGACCCTGCATGACTCCTCCACCGTTGCGCCCGCGCTCACGCCGCTCGCCAACCGCACCTACCTGAACGGCTACAACCGCGTGGATTCCTCCGGCAACCTCGGGGAAGGTGCGCCCGGATTGCTGACGCGCACCGGCAACTTCGGATTCACGAGCAGCAGTCAGGTCAACCCGACCGCGGGAACCCTCGCCCTGAGCCAGATCCTACCCCCGACCGCGCAGTACTACACGGGGTCGTCGTCCCACACCAAGGCCGCTCCGGAAATCCGCTACATGCTCATGCGCCGCGATAGCCACGGAGTCCGGTTCGGCGCCGAGGCCCGCGCCGGTCAGATTAACTTTATCCAGGACGACGTCCGCTCCCTCGCCGCGAACGCCACGGTCGTGACCGACACCTATCAGTTGGGCGGGGTCGTACCGCCCCCGGGACCGTATGCGAACGGTTACTCGGTCGTACCCTTCACGCCCCGGATCGGCGACATCCCCACCCGCACACTGACCACGGCCAGCACCACGATTCAAGGCAGCCGCAATTTTAAGACCAAAGGCTGGCTCATGCGTTTCGGCGGAGTGTGGCGGCTGTATGACCGCCCCACGCTCCAGGTGGAGTTCCACGGTGGCGCCGCCCTGGTGGACGTGCACTCCGAGTTTTCCGTCCAGGAATCCCTGGGCACGAGCACCGTCTCGGGACTTTTGGTCCAGGGCAGCGGGGCCCGGTCCGCGCGCAACCTGGGTTGGTACGCGGGCGGAAACGCCTGCTGGCTGGTGACGAAAAATTGGGGTCTCGTCGGCGGGATCGATCGTCTGGACGCCGGCAAGTTCACGGTGAACTCCCCGGCGGCTTCGATCCGCCTTGATCTCTCCCATGCCATGGTGCTGAACCTCGGCGTCCGCCGCACATTCTGAGTTCAGCCTCCACTCCGCCGCGCGGCCGCCCATGCACCGGCACCTTGCCGCTCGTTCACCCCACCTGGGCCCGCCGCCGGCGGCCTACGTGGCCGCGCTGCTGTTCGCGTTCCTGATCCAGCTGGTCCCGGCTTGGCAGCCCGCGCTGCTGTACAGCCGGTCGGCGATCGCCGACGGGCACTACTGGCGATTGTGGACCGGCCACTTCGTGCATTTTGGCTGGCCCCATTTCATCGCCGACGCGGGCCTGCTGCTCCTGCTCGGCTGCACCCTCGGCCGCGAACGACCCCGCGCCGCCTGGCCCGCCCTGACCGCCCTGCCCGTGCTGATCAGCCTCGTGCTCTTTTGGGCCGATCCGCAACTCGACCGCTATGCCGGCCTCAGTGCGCTTAACCTCGGGCTCCTCCTCTACTTTGCGCTGCACGGCTGGGATCGCGGCCAGCGTGACTGGTTCTGGCCTGGGATCATTGGACTCTATGCAGTTGAACTCGGATTCGAGGCGGTGCGGGGAGGCCACGGAGGCGGGTTCATTGCCTTCAGCGATCCGTCGGTTCGGGTCGCCACGGGCGCCCACCTCATCGCCGCCGGCTGGGCTTTCGTCGCGTGGCTGGCGAGCCGCGGACGCTCGACCAAAAAAATCTGAACGATTTCCGCAGTTCGGGTTCCGTTCCGGCAACAGAGGCCAGCCTTGAAGCGCAACAGACGGCAGTTGCTGCCCAGGTCCATTCCCAAGTCCAACTCCCTAGTCGGGGGCGCAGTCGCCGACGCCACGAACAAAAAATCCCACCCTCCTCGGCGGGATTTGAGTCGCCTCACTTCTTGTGGGCGATCGTTCCCAGCAGCGTCAGCACCTGCCGCGCCCAGTCGATCAGCACCTTGTTCAGGTACCCGATGAAGCAGCCCACCCCTCCGCTGCAAAGCACGACGGCGCCGAGGGCCAGTTTGTACCAGTCCGATCCCGCCGGCCCCGGCTGGAAATCATAACCATTCAACGCATACATCGCGCCGAGTACAAAGCCCGCCGCGGTCCACATGATCCAATTGACCAGCGCAATGACCCGCAAGCGCGCCACGATCGAGCGTGAAGCCGGGTCCAGTTCCGCTTCCTGTTGCGGCATTTTCCACGGCGGAAAGGTGGGTCCAAATAAAGCCATGGATTGAGTTTGGTGCCCGGTCGCGGCGTGGCTATCGAAAATCCCTACGTAAGTTTGCTCAGCTAAGGCACGGACTAAGGCAGATTCAGCGTGGTTGATAGCGGAGCGCAATCTTGCTGCGCCCGGTTTGACGTAAGTCGGGGTTGATCCCCGACAGATTTTCGGCCGGTCGGGCGTAAAGCCCGACCTCCAAGCGCGTCCTACCCCAGGTTCACCGCGTCGATATCCAGCACCTGGGTGATATCATCCGGCCAGGCAAACCCCGCCCGCAGTTTCGCCAGGTCGGGCACCACCTTCGTGACGGAAGGCGTGAAATACCAGAGCTGCCAGCGGTACTCGTCTTTGATTTTTTCAATCGGCGACGGCGTCGGCCCGCGGAGTTCCACCCGGTTGCCCAGCGTCAGTTCCACCAACTTCGCCCACTGTTCAGCGAAGAACTGTAGTTTCTCCGGGTTCTTTCCGCGGAAAAGATGGTGGATCAGGTGCCGGTACGGCGGATAATGAAAATCCTTCCGGAGTTTCAGCTCCTCCGCGGCAAACCCGGCGTAGTCGGCGTGACGCGAATACTGGATCGCCGACGCCTGGGGCGTGAACGTCTGCACGATCACCTCGCCCGCCCGGTCGCCGCGGCCCGCGCGCCCGGCCACCTGCACGAGCAGCTGGAACGTCCGCTCATTCGCCCGAAAATCCGGGATGTGCATCGAGATGTCGGCGTCAATCAGGCCCACCAGAGTGACATTCGGAAAATCCAGCCCTTTTCCAATCATCTGCGTACCCACGAGCACGTCGATCTTGCCGGCCCGGAATTGGGCGAGCACCTCCCGGAAACGGTTCTTTTTGCCCATCGTGTCACTGTCCATGCGCTCGACCCGCGCTCGCGGCACCAATCGCCGGACGGCCTCCTCCACCCGCTGCGTGCCCAACCCGCGCCAGCGGATCTCCGGGGCGCCGCACTTCGGGCAGCGCAACGGGGCGTTCTTCTGCACGCCGCAGAGGTGGCAGCGGAGCGTCTCGTCCGCCCGGTGGTACGTCAGCGCGATGCTGCAATGCGTACACTCCTCCACGTGCCCGCACTTCGTGCAGAGCATCGCCGAGGAATAGCCCCGGCGGTTGATGAACAGGATCGTCTGCTCGCGGCGCTCGAGCCGCGCGTGCATCGCGTCAATCAGTTTTCCCGACAACGACGGCATCGCCCGCTGCTTCATCGCCTCGATCCGCAGGTCCACAATGTCGATGTGCGGCAGCTTGCGGGAATCCACCCGTTCCTTCAGCTCCAGCAGCTTGTATTTGCCCGCCTGCGCGTTCGCAAAACTCTCGAGCGACGGCGTCGCCGACCCGAGCAGACAGACGGCCCGGTTGAGCTTCGCCCGCATCACCGCGACATCCCGCCCGTGATAGCGCGGGGTCTCGTCCTGCTTGTAGGCGGGCTCGTGCTCCTCATCCACGACGATCAGCCGCAGGTTCTGGACCGGGGCAAACACCGCCGACCGCGCCCCCACCACCACCCGGGCCTCGCCCGTCGCCAGCGCCAGCCAGCCGTCGAGCCGCTCGCCTTCCGACAAGTGACTGTGCCACACCACACAGCGGTGGTCCGGCGCGATGGCCTCGAGCCGCGACCGCAGCCGGGCCACGGTCTGCGGCGTGAGCGCCACCTCGGGCACGAGGAAAATCACGCCGCCGCCCGCCGCCAGCGCCTTCGCGATCGCGCGCAGGTAAACCTCCGTCTTGCCCGAGCCGGTGATGCCGTGCAGCAGCGACACCCCGAACTTCCCGCCCGCCAACTCGCCGTCGAGCGCCGCAATGGCGGCGGCCTGCTCGGCGTTGGGGGCGTGCGGCTGCGACGCCACCAGTTCACCGCCGGCAAAATCATCGGTGTAGGCCACGCGTTCCACCCGGCGCGTCTCCTCGCTGAGCACGCCGCGCTTCACCAGCGCCGACGCGACCGCTGCGGTGAGGTCGAGCCGCGCCAGCACAAGGGACTTTTTCTGCGGCCGGAACTGTTCCGCCATGAATCGGTACAGCTTCGCTTGCTGCGGGGCGCGTTTCTCGATGAGGGCCAGTTCCTCCGGCGTGAGTTTACGCACCACGGACAGCAGCTTCTCCTGCTTCAGCCCCGCGCCGTTGCGCACCGCCGCCGGCAACATCGTCTCGATGATGCTGTCGAGTCCGCAGGCATAATAGCCCGCCATCCAGCGCGCCAGCTCCAGCAGGTCCGGCGGCAGCGCGGGAAACGGGTGGACGACCTGGGCCAGAGATTTCAGCCGCTCCACCGGGAAATTCTTCGGCGCCCCGATTTCCCCCACGATACCCAGCCGCAGCGCGTTGAGGACCGGCACCCGGACCAGCGAGCCCAGCGTGAGACCGTCGCGCATCGCTTCCGGCACGCGGTAGTGCAGGAGCTTGTCAAAGCCCGCGAGTGGATGGACACCGACGATCATGTGCGGGAGGTGATGCCGCACCCTGACCCGCCGCGCAAGCACCCGTCAGGTTTTTCCCGCGAAAACCCCGCAACCCACGAAAATCAAACCCCGCAGATTTTTGCCCGCGAATTCCACGCGCATGAATCGGGCAAACGATCTGGGCGCTTCCGCTCGATTCGCGGCAATTCGCGCGATTCGCGGGCAAGACTGGATTGGGTGGCTTCCTTTCGTGGGTGGCGTGATTTTCGTGGTAAACCTCCGCATTGACACCCCCCGCCCCGGTTCAAACAGTTGCCCCCGTGAGCATCTCCGCGGCCCGTGACAAATTCCGACGTTTTCTAGCCCAAAAAGGCCTGCGGGTGACCAACCAGCGGCTCGCGATCTTCGACGCCGCCTTCGCCCAGCAGGACCACTTCACCGCCGAACAGCTGCTGGATTACGCCTGCCTGATCGATGACTCCGTCTCCCGGGCCACGGTCTACCGCACGTTGCCGATCATGACCGAGAGCGCCCTGCTGCGCGAGGTGGACATCGGCTCCGGCGAAAAATTCTACCATCCCAACCGGGACGGCGGCAGCACCCAGGTCGCCCAGGTAGTCTGCCTCGACTGTGACCGCATTTTTGAGATCAGCGCGCCTTTCATGGAATGGTATGGCAACACCGTGTCCTCCAAGCTCGGCCTCACCCCCGTTTCCCAACGCCTGCAGGTCAGCGCCCGTTGCGACACCCTGCGGCTGACCGGCACGTGCCCGCGCCGCGCCTCCTGAAGCTGTCATGGCCAAGACCGACGATCCTGAGTTCGAGATGCGGTTTTTTGAGTCGGTCCTGAAGCGCGACGCGCAGTACACCGAGGTCGTCGAGCTGCTCGGCGGACTCTACACCAAGCACGGCCGCATCGCCGACGGCCTGAAGATGGACCGCCGGCTGGTCAAACTCCTCCCGGGTAACGCGACCGCCCACTACAACCTCGCCTGCAGCCTCGCTCTCCTGAAGCGCAAGGCCGCCGCGATCAAGTCGCTCCACCAGGCCGTGTCGCTCGGCTATACCGATTTCGACTGGATGCAGCAGGACCCCGACCTCGATGGCCTGAAGGCGCTCCCCGCCTTCAACGCGCTCCTCACGCAGCTCAAGCCGCAGAGCTGACCGGCGGCCGCTTCAGCGGACGCCAAACAGTTGCTGCAGGACGGTCTCAAGGTCCTTGCCCGTGACCCAGCCGCTCCGGCGTGAAACCGTCAGGCTCTTGCTCCGGGTGCGGCGTTCGAGCGCCGCGTCAACGTCCACGATCTTCGGCTGGTTCGGGGCCAGCCCGATCGTCTCCATCACGGAAAGCGGCGTCCACGCATAGGGAATCCCCGTCCAGTTGAACTCGATCTCCCACCCCGCCACGTCGGCCGTCAACGGCTTGGTCAGCAGCGACGGATACCGGGTCACATAGTCCGGGATGCGCCGGGTCGCGATCCGCACCCGGGCCGCCGGCTCCATCCGGGCAAAGTAATCCTGCACGGTGTTCACCTTTCGCGCCCGCCACAGGTTGAGGAAATCCAGCGGGTCAAAGCCCATCAGGTTCATCCCGTTCCACAGGCCGTGGTCGTTCGGGCTGCCGAATTTCTTGCGGGCGTACCACGCGGCGAAATCCCGCGTGACCATCACGCCCATCTCGAAGTGCAGGTGGGCCCGGTCGCGCGGGATCACATAGCCGCCGGAACTGTGGCCCATCGTGCCGAGGACCTGCCCGCGTTTGACGCGGTCGCCCGCCGTGAGGCCGGGCGCCATGCGCGCGAGATGCGCGTAAAGCGTGTAGATTGCCGGGACCTCGTCGGGATGCTCCAGCACGACGTAACGGCCGTAGTTGCTGTCACCCGCGCTCGCGCTGACGTGGCGCACCACGCCGTCCATCGCCGCGAAAACGCTGTCCGTCGGCTCGCCGCGCCGGTCCCGCGTGAGGCACTTGAGGTCGAGGCCTTCGTGAAACTGCACCCCACCGCTGCGCACTCCGCCAAAACCGCCCGACTCGGGATCACCCGATCCGGCATGCTGCAGAAAGTCGCTGATCGGCCGGCCTTCCGCCCAGGCGGGATTGGGCGTCGGCCACACCAGTTCGACCCGCTCCGCTGCGCGCGCGCCCGCCACCGCCAGCAGCGCCAGGCTAAGCAGCATGCGACCGGTGATTCTCATAACGCCGCCAGCGGATGCAACGCCACGCAAGTTTCCTTCAGGGTCGCGACGAGCGCGGGCAGTGACGCATCCGGCACCTCGAGAAACACGAAGATCGTGCCCTGGTCCAACGGCTCGCTCATGCGCCGCGCCCCGAAGGGCACGCCGCCCAGCACGAGCACCAGCCGGGAGCCCTGCTTGTCCAGGGTGAGCCGGTAAAGATCGAGTGTCGCCTCCGGAGTCAGCTGAATCGCCAGGCATTGGCCCAGTTCCGCCTGCGCAATCTCCACGTTCACGATGTCATACTCGGTAAAGACCGGCTTGGGTTTGACGGAGATTTGCAGGCCGCTCTGGGGCAGCGTGAGCAACGCCGTGGGCTCGTCCCCCGACTCGAGGTAGAACCGGGCCAGCTCCGACTTCGATTTGACCGCCGGCGCCGACTGGCAGCCGGCAAGCAGGAGGAGCATCACCCCCAGGACGTACGTCTTCATGGCTGCACCTTTCCCACGCGCACACTCCACTCCGCGCCGCTCGCGATCTGGTGCTGTTTCGCAAAGTCCCCCCTGTTCAGGGCCACCGACACACACATCAGACTGTTGAGATAAAGCAGCGGCCGGCCCTCCGGCACATCGCCGAACGTGCGCACATACGGCAGCTCGCCCGTGAAAACCACCTTGCCGGCATGCGCGATGGACACGCGAAACCGGTCGCCGATCTTCGGCGCCAACCGCGCAAACAGCGTTTCGTCGAGATTCGTCCAAACATTGCCGTATTGAAAATCCAGCGCCGGAATCGTGCCGACCAAGGCCGTTCCCTCGGCGCGCGGACGTTCGTACGGCAGCATCACCACCTTGGCCCCGAGGAGCGGTCCCACCTCGTCAAAGGTGATCACACCCGACGCCAGCTTCGCGCCGACGTAGGCAAACACATCGCGGCCGTGGAAGGTGTAGGAGTTCTCCGAGCCCGCCCGCCGGTGCTTGGTCTCATCAATCTGCCGCACCGCCGCGACCCCGAGGTCCTCGGCGATCAAGGTCCAGGTGCCGTTGTCCGGACCGACAAAATAATGCCCGCTCTTCGTCTTCAGGACCACGGCCTTGCGCTCCGTGCCCACCCCCGGGTCGATCACCGACACAAACACTGTGCCCGCCGGCCAGAACGGCGCGGTCTGCTTCAGCCGGTACGCACCCTCCCAGACGTCGTAGGGCGTGTTTTCATGGCTCAGGTCGTAGATCGCCAGTCTCGGGCTGACCCCAATCGCCACGCCCTTCATCGCCGCCACGGCACCGTCCTTGGTGCCAAAGTCGGTCTGAATCACCATCGGATGCTCCCCAGCCATGGCCAGGCCGGTGAGCGCGAGAAAAAGCAGGAGTCGGGGGTAACGCTTCATGTCAGGATCGAAGAGTGAAAGGCTTCCATCATTTCCGCGCCCACCGAGTCCGCCAGCAAGCGTCCGCGCTCCGTCAGCCGCGCACGCGAACCCTCGCGAACCGCCAGCCCTTCGGCCACGCAGCGCTCCAGCAACGCCTCGACCGCCGCCCACGGCGCATCGGGGGCCCGCGCCTGCCAGACCGCCACGTCCACGCCGGCATTCATCCGCAGGCCAAAAATCAACGCGTCCTCCGCCAGTTGCGCCGGCGTGAGAATCAACCGGTCCTCCGTCACCCGCTCGCCCCGGGCGACATGGCCGAGCCACTTTTCCAGGTCGGCGACATTTCCCCCGCGCCAGCCGTCATACTGCGACGCGGCCGAAGGACCCAGCCCGACCCATTCCTGCATGCGCCAGGTGTTGAGATTGTGCCGGCAGGCGTGGCCCGGACGGGCAAAGTTGGCCACCTCATACTGCCCATAACCCGCCGCCGCGAGCTGCGCCCACGTCGCCTCGTACAGCCGCGCCTCATTCTCGGGATCGAGTTTCACCCGGCCCTGGGAGAGCTTCACCCAGAGCGCCGTGTCCTCCTCAAAGGTCAGGCAGTAGGTCGAAAGATGATCCGGCGCCAGCCGCACCGCCTCGCTCACATCGGCCGCCCACTCCGCCTCGGTCTGGCCCGGCAGGGCGAACATCAGGTCAAGGTTCACACTGGCAAATCCCGCCGCCCGCACGTGGTCATAGGCTCGGTAAATCTGCGGCAGCGTGTGTTGCCGGCCGAGTCCGTCCAACAACGCCGGCTGAAAACTCTGCACGCCCATCGAGATGCGCGTGACCCCGGCCTCGCGCAGCGCCGCCAGCCGTTGCGGCGTGACTGAAGCCGGGGCGAGTTCGACGGTCCATTCCTCGGGCTCCCCATGGCATTGCGCGCGAACCGTCTCCGCCAGCCGGCCCAGATCCTTCGGTGATAGCAGACCCGGCGTGCCGCCACCCCAGAAAACCGTCGTCACCGGACGCGTCCAATTGACCAGTTTGGCCTCATCCGCGATGCCGGCAAGGAACCCACCCACCCCTTCGGCGGTCGGCTTGGTCTGGTAAAACGCGCAAAAGTCGCAAGTGGAAGCACAGAACGGTACATGCACATACAACCCCAGCGGTGGAACCGGCGAAGCTTTGTCTTGCTCTGATGCGGGGTGGCTCATTACTAACACGTTTAAATCCGTCCGGTTACACACTCGAAAAAGACAATGCATACCAACCGAATTTGCCTCGCGAGAAAAATCCTTCTTGGACTCGGCGCGACCCTCGCCCTGGCGCTGCTCAGCGGCTGCGAGAGCGTCGCTCTGACCAACCTGACCCCGGCTTCGCTGCCGGAGAACCCCTCCCAGATTTACACGATCACCCTGCGCGTGACCCCCAAGATCCAGACGATCGTCCCGGGCAGCACCAAGGCCGCGATCATCATCGACGGCCAGAGCTACGCGATGAAGCAGAGCCCCCTCGCCGACGGCCTGTACGAGTTCGACTACCAGCTGCCCGCTGGCCGCGACGAACTGGCCTACTATTTCCTCGTCAACTACCAGATCGAGAGCGCTAACACGCGCATCCCGCACGACGCGTACACCGAGCTCACCCACGCCCACATCGTCCACCGCTACGTGCTGGCCCTCGAGGTCAACCGCGGTCCCGTCGGCGCCCGCGTGAGCGTGCTCGGCCGCGGCTTCACCCCGCAGGATATCATCTACTTCGAAAACACCCCCACCCGCACGGTCTTCGAGTCGCCCAACGCCATCAGCTTCTTCGTCCCGGCCCTCGACCCGAGCCGCAATTACTCGGTCATGGTGGGCAGCACCGCCGGCAACTCCCCCGTCGGCACGTTCCGCATCGACTCCAGCAGCCTGAACGTCTCGCCCTCCGCGCTCACCCTGCGCGCCGGTGAGAAGCAGACCCTCACCTTCACCGTCCCCAATGCCGCACCCCCGGGTGGCCTGCTCCTCGACATCACCACCGACGTGCCCGAGAGCATCATCATGCCCGAGGTCGTCGTGCCGGCGGGCCAGAACACCGTCACGATCACCGTCGAGAGCGGCAAGCCCGGCACCGGCAGCCTCTTCCTCAAGGGCTATGGCGCCGGCGAGCTCACGATCCCCGTGACCGTCACCGCCAAGTAATCCGCCGAGTTTACCGCGACCCTTTTCAAGGCGGGGCCCAGTGCCCCGCCTTTTTTGTGTCCAGATCCCAGACTTCGGCCCCTGCGCCGCGGTGCGACTTGAGCTCAAACACTGTCGCCATCCCGGGGTTTTCTGCTCACATCTCCCGCGGATGAGCTTCCTCACCCAGCACCCCGCCTTCTGGTTAGCCCTGGCGTTTTTGGCCCTGCTCGCGGCCAACCTCTACGTCTTCCTCACGCGCAACTGGGAGGAATCACTTTACCCGGTGGACTACGCCCGCCTCAACTACGCGCTGGACGTGCCCACGATCCGCCGGTGGAAACTCGCGGGCCCTCAGTGGGTGCGGCTCGAGGTGGCGTGGACGCAACAGCCGGCCAGCTGGCAGCTTTTCATCGACGGCCAGGCCGCCCAGGTCCTGCCGGGAAACGCGCTGCGCATTCCGCTCGCCGGAGTTCAGTTCGACGGTTCGACCGCCGAACCGCTCGAGAAATTCGAGCACCGCTACAAGCTCCGCCCGCTCCCCGAGGGCACCGGCCCGGATCTCGACTTCACCATCGTGGCCATCGCCGCCGATTACTATCGGGCGCGCGGCATGCATTTCCCCTCCGATCTTTGCCTGATCTATACGGATATCCCGGCCGGAAAATACCGGCGTCACCCCGTCAGCTACTGGGTCGATGATTACCGCTACCTCGGGGCTGAGACGCTCACGGAAGTGGACCGGGTCGTGCGCCAGGAGATTGGCGTGCGCGACTCCGACGACACGTTCACCCGCATGGACAAGGTCATGCGTTACCAGCGCACCCAGCTGGTCAACGCCGGTGGCGTGCCCAAAGACGCCTTTCGCTGGATGAACCCATGGGAGATGTTCCAGGAGATGGCCGCCGGCACCGGCAAGGGCTGGTGCACCCAGAACGCCCAGGTTTTCACCTTGCTCGCCAACCGCGCCGGTATTCCCACGCGTTTCGTCTTCGGCGCCAATACCGTGGACAACACGCTGCTCTACAACGGCCATTCCTGGGCTGAGTGCTGGGTCAAGGAGCAGGGCCGCTGGGCGCACGTCGACCCGACTCACACCCTGATCGCGATCCAGGACAAGAAGGGCCAGGTGCTGAACACCGCCGACCTCATGCACCTCAACGAGCACGAGACCTACGAGGGTGTCACCGCCCGCATCATGAAGGACTGGCACTGGGAAGACCTGCCCGCCGCTGCCGCCGCCGCCCCCGGCGTAGCCGTCAATGTGCCCTACGGCCTCGTCAACCTCCTCCCCAAGACGCACCTCAACCGGCAGTCCATCATCAAATACCGCCGCCCGCCCAACGTGGAGGACACCCGCGACGTCTATTCCATGCTCCTGATGAGCCGCACGTTCACCTGGACGAACGTTAAGCGTTACCTCTGCCAACCGACCCTCGCCTACTCCAAGCTCCCCACCAACGGCGTGAGCACCTACGTCCTCCGCCAGTCGCTCTTCCTCGGTCTGGTGGTCACGGCCACTCTCCTCGTGGCGTCGCTGCGCTAGGCGGCGGCACCGTCAGTTCCAGCATCACCGCAACCGGCCGGTGATCACTCGCTTCCTTCACGCCCGGCCCATCATAAATATATGCCGCCCCGCTCTGGACCGCGGTCCTCAACGCGGGCGAAACCAAGATATGATCCACGCGGGAGTACGAGTCCTCCTTGCGGTAGGCATGCGTCCACGATTCGCCCCGGCGGTCAGTCGCGGCTAACAGCCCGGCCACCTCGATTTTCCCGCGCCGCATCAACCGCTGCAGGGCCTTGCTATCCTTCGTGTCGTTGCAGTCCCCGAGAATGAGGAACCGGCTCCTCGCCGGGTCGGTCACGCGCTCCAGCACACAATCCCGCACCGCCGCCGCTTCTCCGATCCGTCGCTGCGCCGACATCGGGTCGTCCGGCCGGTCGGTGTAA
>QQNC01000055.1 GCA_003402695.1 Verrucomicrobiota bacterium
GTCCGGTTGGCCTCCGCGATCCGATCCGTGCCGCTTGGGTGCGCCGGGTCGGTCATAATCACCTTAAATCCCTGACCGGCGACGCAATCGCGCAAAAGCTCATGATCCACCGCGAAATAGAGCGGAAACTCGGGCGCCTGCTGCGCAATGCGCTCCGCCACCCACAGTAAGAGCGGCCGGCCCTTGATCTTGTGTAAGAGCTTGCGGGGGAACCGGCTGGATTCCAGCCGGCAAGGCACGATGATTGCGGTTGCGGTCATCTTTTGACACGATGCCCACTGGTTTTTAGGTTGCAAGCCGGGGTCTCATCCCGGATTTAGGCCGGCTCTCCCCTCACACTCATGAATAAAAGCGACGCACCTTCTGCCCTCCCGCAGCTCACCAAGGAGCTTCTGGTACAGAACAAGATGGGCATTCACGCCCGTCCTGCCGCCATGATCGTGCGCATTACCAACAAGTTCAAAGCCGACGTGTTTGTGGAGAAGGACGAGGAGCAGGTGAACGGCAAGAGCATCATGGGCCTCATGATGCTGGCCGCCGGCAAGGACTCGAAGGTCAAGTTTCTCGCCACCGGCGATGACGCCCCGCAGATGCTCGAGGAGCTCGAACTGCTCTTCGCCCGCAAGTTCGACGAGGCGTAAGGCCACCAGGCCGGCCCACGGAAAACACGGATCACACGGAAGGGATCCGGACCGTTTCAGGGATATTTTCCGTGTGATCCGTGTGTTCCGTGGGCATCTCCAGATTCGAGTTTTTCGTGTCTCTCGTGGTTACAATCCGAAGAACTTCCGCGCATTCGCGGTCGTGACCGCCGCCAGCTCGTCGTAGCTCACGCCAAAGACTTCCTGCGCCGCGAATTCCGCCGTGTGCCGCACAAACGCCGGCTCATTGGGTTTACCGCGATGCGGCATCGGCGTGAGATACGGCGCATCCGTCTCGACCATCAGCCGCGCCAGCCCCTGCGCCTTCGCCGCGGCGCGGACATTCGGTGCGTTCTTGTAGGTCAGGATGCCCGTGAACGAAGCCAACCCGCCCCGTTCCCTGAGCACCGCCAGCTCGGCCTCGCCCTCGACGAAGCAGTGAAAAACAATCTTTTCCCAGTCCACGCCGCTCGCGTCGATCATCCCCACGCATTCCGCAAACGCGCCGCGCGAGTGGATCACGACCGGGCCGCCGAGCTGCTTCGCCAGCTTCAGCCCCGCGGCAAACGCCGCGCGCTGTCGCGCAAAGACCTCCTCCGCCTCCGCCGGCTCCTTCGGCAGGTGAAACCGGTCGAGCCCGATCTCGCCCAGCGCGACCGGCTTGTTCTCTCCCGACCAAAATCCCGCCACCTGCGCCTGCGCACTTTCCCAATCCGCGGTGACCTCGCAGGGGTGCAACCCGACCGTGTAATGCACGAAACCCGGATGCTCCCGGGCATAACCCTGGTTCAGCGTCCAGTCATCGGGCGCCGTGCCGATCGCAATCATCGCCTCGACTCCAGCGGCGCGGGCCCGCGTCAGGACCGCAGGCAGCGTGCCGGCGCGGTCAAAACCGTCGAGGTGGGTGTGCGTGTCGATGAGTCCCATGATTCCGTTCGGTCGTAGGTCGGACTTTCTTGTCCGCCCCAGCCTAGGCGGCGGCGGAAAGCCCGACATTCACCGCCAATAAAGCGCCCCGTAGCGTTCGCGCAAATAGCGCAGCAGCGACTTCGGCGACAGTTCCTCGCCCGTGACCCGCCGCGCCAGCTCCAGCGCATCATACCGCCGCCCCTGCGAATGGATGTTCTCCCGCAGCCAGCCGAGCAGCCAGGTGAAATCCCCGCGCGCAAAATCCTCCTCCAGCTGGGGCCGCAGCGCGAGCGCCCGGTACCACAGCTGCGCCGCCAGCATGTTGCCGAGGCAGTAGCTCGGGAAATAGCCAAAGGCACCGCCACTCCAGTGCACGTCCTGCAGCACGCCCTCGCGGTCGTTCGGCGGGGTGAGCCCCAGCAGTTCCGCCGCCGCCGCGCGCCAGGCCCCGGGCAGGTCGGACACGGCGAGTTCGCCCGTGAAGAGCTTTTTCTCGAGCTCGAAGCGCAGGATGATGTGCAGGTTGTAAGTCACCTCGTCGGCATCCACGCGGATCAGCGTCGGCTGCACCGCGTTGATCGCGAGGTACAGTTCCTCCGTCGAAACCCCCGCCGTCTGTGCGGGAAACACCGCCCGCAGGCGCGGCTCGAAGCACCGCCAGAATCCGCGGCTGCGCGCGACCTGGTTCTCCCACAGCCGGCTCTGCGACTCATGCACCGCCATGCCCGCATGGATGCCCAGCGCCGTGCCGAGCTGGTCCGCCGGCAGGCCCTGCTCGTACAGGCCGTGACCCGTCTCGTGGATCGAGCTGAAGAGCGAGTCCAGCGGCTCGTGTTCCTTGAACCGCGTCGTCATCCGCACGTCGGAGCCGGTGCCCGAGCAGAAGGGATGCAGCGACACGTCAATCCGGCCGCGGTTGTAGTCGAAGCCCAGCCGTTCCGTCACCTCGCGCAAAAACACCTGCTGGCCCTCGGTGGAAAAGCCCCGCAGCACATCCGCCCGCGGCTTCACCTTCGACGCGGCGATTTCCCGCACCAGCGGCACGAGCTCGCGCTTGAGTTCGCCAAAAAGCCGCCCGATGACCTCCGCCGTCATGCCGGGGTCGTGCTTGTCGATCATGTAGTCGTACTCGCGCCCGGCCCAGCCGAGGTAGCCGGCCTCGCGCTTCACCAGCTCCAGGTTTTTCGCCAGCACCGGCGCATAGCCGGCAAAATCATCCGCCGACCGCGCCTTCGCCCAGGCATGGTAGCCCCGGCTGTCCTGCGTCGCCTTCTCGCGGACGAACTCCGCCGGCAGCTTCGTCGCGCGGTCGTAGTCCTTGCGCGCATTCTTGACCACCGCGCGCTGGTCCGCGGTCAATCCGGCCGCCCCCGCCTCCAGCTTCGCCAGCCAGCCGCCCAGCCGTGGATCACTCGCCGCCCCATGCGCCGCCTCGGCCAGCGCCGCCTGCTGGCCGGCGCGCTGCTCGGCGGCACCGGGCGGCAGGTTCACCTGCTCGTCCCAGCCAAGCAATTCGCCCACCGTGCCGAGGGCATGCACGCGTTGGATCCAGCTGGTGAGTTCCGCATAGGTGGTTTCGGTGGGCATGGCGTCATTCCAAACCGCACCGCCCTGCGATGGCCAGTGCGATGTGGCCGGGGCAAAATCGCTTGCGACCTTTCCGCAGTGCCGGGAGCCTGCCCCCAGTGGACTCTCCGCCTTCCTCCTCCGTCGCGCCTCCCTCGCGGCTCTGGTCGCTCGATGTGCTGCGCGGCGGTTGCGCGATGGCGGTCTTTCTCTGCCACTGGCACCTCTGGTCGAATTTTACGCCGCAGGCCGGATTCGAGCACGGAGTGCGGATGATCGGGGAAAAGGCCTATGATCTTTTCACGACGCTCACCTGGCCCACCGGGGGCCATCATCCTGCGGTGATCGGTTTTTTCGTGCTGAGCGGGTTTTGCATCCACTACCCCTTCGCCCAGCGGGCCCGCGCCGGCCTGCCGCTGCCCGGCTGGCGGGAATATTTCTCCCGCCGGTTCCGGCGCATCATGCCCGTGTTTTGGACCGCCTGCATCTTCGGGCTGATTTTCGTCCTCGCCGAATCCAGCCGCCCCAGCGGCGACCTGCTATTGTCCACGCATGCCGCGGGTTCGCGGGGCGAGATCGCCGTGCGGTTCGCCGCGCTGGCAGGACTTTATCCGCATGAAATTTTCGCGGGAAATTACCCGCTGATCACCGTCGCCGTAGAGCTTCTGATGTATGCCCTCTACCCCCTGGTCCACGCCCAGGCGGCCCGCGGCCGTTGGCTTGGACTCGGCTTGGGTTTTGTCTTCCTCCAGCTGGTCGCGGTCTGGCTGCTGCAGTACGTCACGCCCTACTGGGTGTTCAACAGCGTCCTGATGTTCGGCTTGTTCTGGTATGCCGGCGCCCTGGCCGCTCATCTCTATGTCAACCGGGGCACGGTCGTCCGCGGCCGCTGGTTGCTGGCCGTATGGCTGGCGTATCTCGCCCTCAAGGCGGCGCCGCATTTTTACGGCATCACCCTGTTTAAGCAGGCCGCGTGGGCGCTGGTCTGCACCTTCGGCCTCCTCTGGGCCCTGCGCCGCGAAGCCCTGCATCCGGCCGCCCAGGCCCGCCCGGTCGTGGCGGCGCTGCGCTACTCAGGCCGGATCAGTTATAGCCTCTATGCCATGCACACGCCGGCCATCATGCTGGCCACGTGGGGGCTCCTGCACTTCACCGGCAACCGGAACTATCTCGTGCAACTGGCCGCCACGTTCACCGCCACCGCGGCCCTGACGCTGCTGACCTACTACGGCGTCGAGCGGGTGTTTTACCGGCCGCGCGTCTGAGCTTCAACGCGGCCGGATTGGCGCCGTTCAGCGGGTCTGGACAACGATGTCGCCGCCGCTGGAGCGGAGCTTCAGCAGGGAGCCGCCGCCATTGACCTTGCCCGCCAGCCGGCTCCGGCCGGAGCCGCCGCGTTCAATGGTGATCGTGAGCCCCGTGGCATCCACGTCGCCGCCGCTGGTGGAAGCGTCGAGATCGAAGGCCACGCTCCGGTCCACGGTCACCCGGACACGGCCGCCGGAGGTCGAAAGCTTGCAGTCCCCCTTGAACGGCCCGGCGATGCCGGCGTTCACGTCGCCGCCGCTGGTCGCGGCGTGCAGCATGTTTTCCACCGACTTGATGTCGATGTTGCCGCCGGAGGTCCCGAGATCCGTCGGGCCGACCGCCCGGCCCACGCGGATGTCGCCGCCGGACGTGCCGAGCTTCACCTCGGCCAAGCCTTCCTCCAGGCGGACGTTGCCGCCGGACGTGCCGCCGTCGATGTCGCCCGTGATCTTCCCCAGCGTGATATCACCCCCGGAGGTCCGCGCGTAAACTTTCCCGTTGAGGTTGCCCACGGTGATGTCTCCGCCGGAGGTCTTGAGTTCGACGTGGTAGTTCGCCGGCACCGTCACCGTAAAATCCACCTGCACCGGCGGCCAGGAGCCCCAGTGGAAACCCACCATTTTCTTTTCGTACTTCGCGGACGCAGACACCCCTTCGGCCGACTGGGCGATATCCAGCGTGAGCCTCTTGAGGATCTCGTCCGCCTCGGCGTCAGTGCGGGCGCGGATGCGCTCGCGGGCCGTGACCTTGACGGTGGCGTCGGCCGAGGTCGAAACGCGGATATCGCCGCCCTGGGTTTCAATCTTGAGGACGCCGCCCGGCAGGACGGTAAAGGTTTTTTCAACGACGCGCTCGATCTTGGCGTGCGCGGCAAACGGGGTCAGGGCCAGCAAACCGGCCGTCACAAGCAGGGAGGGAAATTTCATGGGAAGGTATCCTCAAAAACCCGGCCGCGCCCAAAAAGTTACATAAATCCGCCGACCGCCGGCGGGCTTAGACCTTGGCGCTGTTGTCGCAGACGTAATGGACCTTGCTGCGGCGGAAGGCGTAGGCGCGCGAGGCCGCGTCCTTGGCTCCATCCCGGCTCTGGATCAGGTGCCGTGCCCCCGCCAGGGCGGCAGCTTCCTCCGCTGCGGCCAGGGCCGCCACGCAGAGCAGGGTTTCCGCCTTGGTCTCCAGCCGGCTCGCCGGGAAGCGGGCATGCGCACTGAGCCAGCGCACGGTGTCGCGAAGCGGGTCGGGTAGGTTCATTGCTCCTAGCGTGCCCTACTCCAGTCCGTTTCGTCAAAGCCGATCAGCAATTCCTTTCCGCGCGGCCCAACGACCCTTTCAAGCGGTTGCCGGGGCCGGCGGCACCAGGCGCACGCTCATTCGCGCCAGACGCAGAAACATCGTCTGCTCCTCGCGCACCGGCCACCAGTCGTAGAGAAAAATCTGGAGCGGCCGCCACATCGCGACCCAACCCACGATCGCCAGCCCCTCCTTTGCCACGATCGCGAGATGCCCGGCGCTGAGGTAGCTGATCAACAGCCCCAACAAGTAGCACCCGCTGAGAAACAGGACTCCCACCAACAGACTGAGCCGGCCGCGACGCAGCAACTCCCGCAGCTCGCGCCGCTTCACCTCGCCCCGGCTCGCGAAATAGCGTTGGACGGCATTCTCGGCCCCCGCCGCCCGGTCGGCCGGCGGAATCATCTCCAGGTGCACGACCAGCTCGAACTCGCGGTCGGCGGGGTGCTCGCGCGCCCAGCCGTGGATGAACTCCTCCGCATCCTGGTCGAGGTCGCGGTCCACGAAAGGCGAAGGATCCATCGAGTTGAACAGCTGCGCCAGTTCGCGCAGACGCAGCTCGATGCGGGCGGGTTCGGCTTGCGGGCTCATTTTCTCAGGAGCGCCGCCGCCCAGGTTGCCTCGTCAAAGCCGGTCAGCGCCACCCGGCCGCCCAGCAGAAACGGCCGCTTCACCAGGTTGCCATTGCCCGCAAGCAGGGCCAGCGCCGCGGACTCGCCCAGCGCCGGCAGTTTTTCACCGAGCTTCTGCTCGCGGTAGTCCTTGCCCGAGGTGTTGAACAGCCGGCGCAGCTCGCCGCCCTGCGCCGCCAGCATCGTGCGCAGCTCCGCCGGCGTCGGCGGGGTTTCGCGGATCGGGCGCTCGTCGTAGGCGAGGCCCTGCGCCCGCAGCCATTTCACCGCCCGGCGGCAGGTGTCACAGTTCTTGTAGGTGTAAACCTGCAGAGTGGCCATGGGGACAATTGTTGCCGCTGACCCGCGAGCGGGCAACACCGCATGTTGTGGGTTGCCCTGCTCGCGCGCCACCCCCCGGCCAGTCCACCCTTGCCCGCGTCAGCGAAAACCCTCGAAATCCCGGCACGCCATGCAACCCATCCTCGACGTCACCGGCCTCCGCGTCGTCCGCGGCCGCACCACGATATTGTCGGGGGTCAACTGGCGCGTCCGCCCCGGCGAGCACTGGGTCATCCTCGGGGCCAACGGCTCCGGCAAAACCTCCCTGCTCAAGACGCTCACCGGCTTCCTCACCCCCACCGCCGGGGAAATCACCGTGCTCGGCCAGCAGTACGGCGACAGCGACTGGCGCGCCCTGCAGCTACAGATCGGCCTGGTCACCAGCGCATTTGCCGCCGCCATCCCGCTCGCCGAAACCGCCCTCGACACCGTCATGAGCGGCAAATTCGCCCAGCTCGACCTCTGGAGAAAAACCAGCCGCGCCGACCGCGCCGCGGCCACGCGCCTGTTGCGGCTCGTGGGCGCGAGCCGCCTGGCCCGGCGCGAATGGGTGCATTTCTCGCAGGGCGAGCGTCAGCGCGTGCTCATCGCCCGCGCCCTCATGGCCCGGCCCCGCCTGCTCATCCTTGACGAACCCTGCGCCGGGCTCGATCCCGTCGCGCGCGAGCATTTTCTGAATTTCGTGGACCGGCTCGCCCGGCGGCGCGGCGCACCCGCGCTCGTCCTGGTCACGCACCACGTCGAGGAAATCACCCCCACGTTCACGCACGCCCTGCTGCTGCGCCGGGGCCGCGTGGTCGCGGCCGGCCCGCGCGCCGCGCTGCTCACCTCGACCCGCCTCTCCGCCGCCCTGGGCGCCCCGCTCAAGCTCATCCGCGCCGGCCGCCGCTACCGGCTTGGCTTCGCCCGGCCGCCGGCGGTGAGTTCGTCGAATCCGTGAATCCCCTCGCCGAGTCCATTGAGGGCCTGGGGCTCACCAGCGTGTGGACCTACCTCGGGCTGTTCCTCATCGCCTCCCTGCTGATGATTTGGCGGCTCGAGGCCCTGCTCGACCACGGCCTCGAGGGCACCGCGCTCGGCACCCTCGTGATGCCGTACTGCTCCGGTTTGGGCAACCTGGTCTTCGTCGCCATCGTCGTCAGCCACCACGGCCCGGTGCAGGAGGTCCTGACCAACTGCCTCGTCAACAATGTCACCAACCTCACCTTCATCCTCGGGCTGCCCGCGCTGTTCTGGGGGCTGAGCCTGCGGTCCGAGTCGAAGCTCAAAAAGAAACGGGGCGCCAAGGCCGCCAAGGGCGCGACGTCCGCCGAGACCGAGCAGAAAATCAACCGGCTCTCGTTACTGCTCACGCTCGCCGCCGTGGTCTTTTTCAGCGGCGTCACCTGGGCGCTCGGCGCGGACGGACGGCTCGACGCCACCGACGGGCTCGTCCTCATCGCCCTGTTCCTTTTCTGGCAGTGCTTCCAGGTGTTCGACGTCCTCAAGCACAACGTCCGCCAGCGGAAATCCTTCGGTCCCCTCTTCTACCTCGACCTGTTCATCGTCCTGGTCGCGGCCTACGGGATTTACGCCAGCACCGACTGGCTCGTGGACTGGATCTCGGCGCAAAAGGGCGGCTTCATCAGTGCTGCGCACCTCGGCTGGCTGAGCGGTTGGCTCATGGTCGTGCCCAACGCCCTGCTCGCGTTCTACTATGCCGCCAAGCGCCGCGCCGACATCGCCTACGCCTCGCAGGTCGGCGACGGCCACATCTGCATCCCGCTCTGTATCGGACTCTGCGCGCTGGTCCAGCCGCTGCCCGTGCCGAATTTCTTCGAAACCGGCCTCGCCCTCCTGATCGGCGCCGCCGTGCTGCACGCGGGCTGCGTGCTCTTCGCCGGGGGCCTGCCGCGTTGGATGGGCTGGCCGCTCCTCGCCGCCTACGGGTGGTTCGTGGCCACGGGGCTGATGGGCTGAGCGGGCCCGCATCCGCGCAGGGGGCCATCAGCGTGGGTTATCCGCCCCAGCGGCCCGGCTCAATCCGTGCCGCGGCGGCCATTTCCTGCGGGCCTTCCGTTCGGGAAGCGGGTTGGCTGCGAGTGCCAGTCTGCGCCCAGCCGGTCGGTCTTTTCCTCTCTGTTGCCCGAACCTTCCCCGATGAACTCCAAGGAACGCGTCCTCACGGCCCTGGCCGGCCATCAGCCGGACCGCGTGCCCATCGACTACTTTGCCAACGAGGACATCGACCGCCGGTTGAAAGGGCACTTCGGCCTCGCCCCCACGGATGATGAGGGGCTCCGGCAGGCCTTGCACGTCGACTTCCGCGGCCTCTGGGCCCCGTACACCGGACCCAAGCTCCACGCGGACATTCCGGGGCGCGGCGTGAAGGTGGACGACTGGGGCATCCACCGGATGTGGGTCGAACACGCCTCGGGCGGTTACTGGGATTTCTGCGACTTCCCGCTGCAGGAGGCGACCGAGGAGCAGGTCACGGCCTGGCCCATGCCCTCGCCCGATGACTTCGACTACTCCGCGATTTACGACCAATGCCGGCAATACGCCCAGTTTGGCGTCTTCGCGGGCAACGCGGGCCTGCCCGATGTCATCAACGGCAACGGCATGCTTCGCTCCATGGAGCAGACGCTCGTGGACCTGATCACCGATGATCCGGCCGGGCTGCTGCTGACGCGCCGCCGGTTCGAAATCCAATTCGAGATTTTGCGGCGGACGCTCGAGGCCGCGAAAGGCGGCATCGACTTCGTCTGGCTCGGCGAGGATCTCGGCACGCAGATCGGGCCCACGATCAGCCCCGAACTGTACCGCCGACATATCCGGCCGCTCCACCAGCAGTTCACCGACCTGGCCAAGTCGTATGGCCTGCCCGTCATGATCCATTGCTGCGGCTCGAGCAGCTGGGCGTTCGAGGACTTCATCGCGGTCGGCATCAAGGCCGTCGACACCCTGCAGCCCGAGGCGAAGAACATGGCTCCCGCCTACCTCAAGGCGCACTTCGGCGGCCGGCTGGCGTTCCACGGCTGCATCAGCACGGCCGGCCCCGTGGCCTATGGCACTGCGGAGGAAACCGCGGCGTATTGCCGGCGGACGCTCGAAATCATGATGCCGGGCGGCGGCTACTGCTTCTCTCCGACGCACCAACTGCAGGACAACTCGCCAACCGAAAACGTCGTGGCGATGTACGCCACGGCCCGCGAGTGCGGCGGGTACCGCTGATCATCTGGCAACCGCCCTAATCCCCGCACTTACACCACCAGCGGGTCGACGCGGAATTTCTCGCTCAGGTCCACGAACGCCGCCTGCGCCTTCAGCCACCGCGCATCGGCACGGATCTCCGCCATGGATTTGGCGGTGTTGTTGCAGACCAGGTAACTGTTGACGCCGAGCTTGAGCAGCACGTCGTGCCGCGTGCCGTCGCCCGAGTGCGTGAACTCGAAGTCGCCCGGCTCGAGCTTCAGCCCGCTCACCTGCGCGAGCAGGGGTTTGACGTCATCGGGCAGGCTCTTGCGGAACTCCTCCACCCGCGGACCCGTGTAGGCCAGGATGCCGCTTTGTTGCGACCCCGGAGCGAGGATGACCCACTCGTCGAACACCGGCGTGAAATAAAGCGCGCGCATGCGTTCAAAGCTGGCGGTGATCTGCTGGCGGGCGGTCGCGAGGTCCATGACTGGTGAAGAAGGCAAAACTTCCGCCCGTGGCAAGCCGCCCGACGGTCCCGCCCGCAGGTTTATGCCTTTTTCGCGAAGATCTCGGCGAAGAAATCCTGCAGATGCTGCCAGGAGCGGTGGTCCGCCGCCGCGTGGTAGCCGATCTTGCCCTGCATCCCGTTCGCCGCCGCCAACCGGTCGGCCGACGGGCTCGTGAAGGCGTGGATCGCATTCGCGTAGCTGATGAACTGGTAGTCGAACTTCCCGGCGTTCATCGCGGCGGTGAACGCGTTGATGTCCTTTGCCGGGACAAGCCCGTCGGCGCCGCCGTTGCAGATCAGGATCTTCGCCTTGGTCTTCGCCGCGGCATCTGCCGGCACTGGGATCAGCCCGCCGTGGAAACTGACGATGCCAGCCAGTGGCGCACCGGAGTACGCCAGCGCCTGCACCGTCGAGCCGCCAAAACAATAGCCAATGGCCGCGACCCGCGCCGGATCCACGAGCCCCGTCGCCAGCAACTGGTCGAGTCCCGCCTGCGCCCGCTGCGCCATCAGCGGCGAACCGTAAAATTGCCCGGACCAGGCCCCGGCCTGCTTCGCCTCGGTCGTGCTCAGCCCGGCGCCATACATGTCGAGCGCGAACGCCACGTAGCCCAGCTTTGCCAGCTGCTCGGCCCGGCTGCGCGCATAGTCGTTGAGACCCCACCATTCGTGGACGACGAGCACGCCGGGGAGTTTTCCGTGTGCGGCCCGGCCGTCATCGTAGGCCAGATAACCGACCAGCTTCACCCCGCCCTGCTCGTAGGCGACGGACCGGGTGACAAGATTGGCCGACGCCGTCAGCGCCGCCAGGGAGAACAACAGGAAGGCAAGGGAGACTTTCATCACCGACAACGGTGGGGCGCCCCACGCTTTCGTCAAACCGCCCCCTCGTTTCCGTCTATTATAACTTTTCCCCGCTGTTCAAGGCCCTTGCCCCTTGCGCCGAACCGGCTGCTGGATAGGCTTCAGCCCATGAGCTTCGGAAAAATCCTCCTCGCCCTCGTCGGCGTCCTCGTCGTCGTGGCCATCATCGTCGCCCTCTCCATCAGCGGCATCTTCAACCGCCTCGCCTCCCTCCAGCAGGGCACCGACGCGGCCTGGGCCCAGGTCCAGAACGTTTACCAGCGCCGCGCGGACCTCGTTCCCAACCTCGTCAACACCGTCACCGGCGCCGCCAACTTCGAGAAGTCCACCCTCGCCGAGATCACCGCCGCCCGCGCCTCGGTCGGTCGGGTCCAGCTTCCCGCCGGTGGCGCCCCCACCGACCCGGCCAAGTTCGCCGAGTTCGAGCAGGCCCAAGCCCAGCTCGGCGGCGCGCTTTCGCGGCTGCTCGTGGTCTCGGAGCGTTACCCGAACCTCACCGCCACCGCCGGCTTCCGCGACCTGCAGGCGCAGCTCGAGGGCACGGAGAACCGCATCTCAGTTGAGCGCGGCCGTTTCAACGATGCCGTCCAGGCCTACAACACCGCGCTGAAGAGTTTCCCTGCCGTGCTGTTCGCCGGCATGTTCGGCCACACGGCCCGCCCGTATTTCACCGCCACCGCCGGCTCCGACCGGCCGCCCGCGGTGCAGTTCGACTTCGGCGCCAAGCCCGCCCCGGCCAAGCCGTAAGCGGACCTCACCGGTCCGCTTTCCTCTCCCATGCGTTGGCGCGTGCTATTTCTCCTGCTCGGCGCCGCGCTGCTTGGCAGCCTGGCCCTGTCCGCCGCCGAGGTCATCCCGCCCGCCCCGCCCAATCACTTCAACGACTACGCCGGCGTCGTCCCCGCCGGCCCGGCGCAGGCCCTCGACGCCGAGCTCACGCAGTTCGAGCGCGACACCTCGAACCAGCTCGTCGTCGCGATCTACCCGCACCTGACGTCGGACTCTTCCATCGAGGACTACACCGCGCGCGTCGCCCAATCCTGGGGTGTCGGCCTGAAGGACAAAAAAAACGGCGCCGTCCTCTTCATCTTCAGCTCGGACCACAAGCTCTACCTCCAGGTGGGCTATGGTCTTGAGGGCGTGCTGCCCGACGCACTCTGCAAGCAGATCATCGCGAATGAAATCACCCCGCGATTTCGTTCAGGCGACTACGCCAGTGGCGTGACCGCCGGCGTCCATGCCATCATCGCGGCGACGCGTGGCGAATATCACGGCTCCGGCCGCAGTGTGGCCGACCGGCGCAGTAATTCCGGCAGCCTGCCCCTGCCCGTCATCCTCCTGTTGTTTGCCGTCTTCATTGGTTTTTCCGTCCTGATGCGACGCGCGCGGGGCAGCGCCGTTTACGGCCGCAATGGCCGGACCATCTTCCTCCCCGGCGGTGGCTGGAGCGGCGGCAGCTCTTCCGGCGGGGGTGGAGGCGGAAGTTTCTCCGGTGGTGGCGGCGGCTTTGGTGGCGGCGGCGCAGGAGGGAGCTGGTGACCTCATGAGCATTTTCACTCCACTCCCGAAGATCGACCACCCGCGGGTCGTGGCCGCCATCGCCGCCGCGGAATCGCACACCTCCGGCGAGATCCGCGTCGTGATTGCCCGGCACCCGGCCGCCGATCCCGTGGGCGCCGCCCAGCGACAATTCGAGCGGCTCGGCATGACGCAGACCGTGCATCGCAACGGCGTGCTCATCTTCCTCGCGCCGCGTTCGCGCACCTTCGCCGTCATCGGCGACACCGCCGTGCACGAGAAATGCGGCGACGCGTTCTGGCGGCTGCTCACGGCCGCCATGACCCTGCATTTCAAGCGCGGCGACTTCACCGCTGGACTGCTCCACGGCATCGAGCACGCCGGCCA
>QQNC01000056.1 GCA_003402695.1 Verrucomicrobiota bacterium
CATCCGGCTCTCGCTCACACCGCAGCTGCGCTGCGATCCCGGATTTGTTTCACGCAGGGACGCGGAGACCGCAGAGGGCTCGAACCCCGATCCCTCCGTACCTCCGAGCTCTGCCGTCTCTGCGCCTCTGGGTGAAACCATTCTGCTTTTGATCGACCTTGGCCGCGGCCAGAACCGGCTCGGGGGCTCGATCCTCGCGCAGGTGGTTTCGCAGACCGGCGCCGAGCCGCCCGACGTGGACAATCCTGCCGACCTGAAGAATTTCTGGAACGCCATCCAGCAGCTTGGCCGCGAGAAGAAACTCCTCGCCTACCATGACCGCTCCGACGGCGGCCTGCTCGCCACGGTCGTCGAAATGGCCTTCGCCGGGCATGTCGGCGTCGACCTCGAGATCCCCGCGGGCCATAACGCGTTTTCCGCACTCTTCAGCGAGGAACTCGGCGCCGTGCTCCAAATCCGCGAGTCCGACCTCGACGACGTCTATCTCCTGCTCCGTCAGCACGGCTTCAAATCCTGCACCACGCGGATCGGCACGCTCAACCCGCACTACGCGTTGCGCATCCGCCGCGCCGGCCAGGAAATTCTCAACGAAAACCTCACGGCGCTCCGCGCGCTGTGGTCCGACGTCACCCGCCGCATTTCCACCCTGCGCGACAACCCCGCCTGCGCCGAGTCGGAGTTTCAACTGAAGCTCGACCAGCGCGACCCCGGGATCACGCCGGTTGTCACATTTGATTTCGCCTCGAAGCCCGCGAAAAGCGCGAAAGCCAAGCCCCCGATCGCCATCCTGCGCGAGCAGGGCGTGAACGGCGAAATTGAGATGGCGGCCGCGTTCGACCGCGCCGGGTTCAAGGCCGTGGATGTGCACATGACCGACATCCTCAGCGGCCGGGTCTCGCTCAAAGACTTCCGCGGACTCGCCGCATGCGGCGGGTTCAGCTACGGTGACGTCCTCGGCGCCGGCGAAGGCTGGGCCAAGAGCGTACTCTTCCACCCGCACGCGCTCGCCGAGTTTACCGCCTTCTTCCAACGCGAGGACACCTTCGCCCTCGGCGTGTGCAACGGCTGCCAGATGATGAGCAACCTCAAGTCCATCATCCCCGGCGCCGAACTCTGGCCGCGCTTCGTGCAAAACCAGTCCGAGCGCTACGAGGGCCGGTTCGTGTCGGTGAAGATCGAACCGAGCCCCAGCCTCCTCTTCGCCGGCATGGAAGGCAGCGTCATCCCAATCTGCACCGCCCACGGCGAGGGTTACACCGAATTTGCGAGTCCCGCGGCCGCGAAAAAGTGCTCTGACTCCGGCTTGGTGACGGCGCGTTTCGTCAACAACCGGCACGAGGTCACGGAACAGTATCCGCTGAATCCGAACGGTTCCCCGCTCGGCATGACCGCGCTCACCACCACCACCGGCCGCGTGACAATCCTGATGCCGCACCCCGAGCGCGTCTTCCGCACGCAGGCGATGAGCTGGCACCCGCCGGAATGGGGCGAAGATTCGCCCTGGATGAAGCTGTTCTACAACGCCCGGACCTGGATTGGCTGACCGGGTCCGCCTTCAGCCCGGCGGTCTGCGTGAACGCATGACCAGGCCCGCCGGTAGAGCCGGGCCGGATGACCCCGCACCTACTTGCGGCTGAACTTCGCGATCAGCGCGTCAATCAGCGCCTCAGTCTGCAGGCGCAGCTTGAGATCCGGGGACGGCATCTCGTCGCCCGGCAGATTTTTCTTCAACGCGGCGAAGCCGGCGTCAGCCCGCTCATTCGCGGCGTTCACCAGCGCTTCCTTCACCTCGTGGATCGCGCCGCTCGTGGTCAGCTGCGACACCGTGCCGGGCTTGCCGGCAAAGCGCGCGACGAGTTCGTCGCCGATCCAGATGCGCCAGTCAGAGTCGGCTGCGAAATAAACCACCAGCACGCCGCGCTTGAGCGTGCCTTCCCGGCCCGACAGGGCGTGCATGTAGGCCCCGGGGACCTTGTCCTCGTCGGCGGCCGGGGACCGCTCGCGGAGTTCCACCAGAATCTTGATCCCGCTGCGCGCCTCGAATTCCGCCAGCTTGGCCTCCAGCGCATCCTGGTCCCCCGGGATCGGCGGCAGCAGGTGGACGGTATCGTCAAGGTGCGGCGTCCGGCCGGGCAGCGGGGCGGCCCAAGACCCCGCGCCTGCGAGGCAACCGAGGGCCAGCCAGGATAAAATCCGGGACTGCAGACGAAAGGAGGCAATCGGGAGGAAGCGTTGGGCCGCCCGCGTCCCACGCCGGGAAATCGCGTCCTGCCACCACGTGAATGCGTTCATGCCGTCAACATGTTTGGCGCCCTGCGCCCCGTCCATCCCGTTTTCGCCGGCGCCGCGTCTGCAGCGGCGGAGAGAGCGTACTCCGGCGAGTCCCGAGTGGCTTGACGGCATGGAGCATGAGGTCCGATTGCCGGCGACCACCCGCGCCGGGCGGTGTCAGTGCCGCAGCCCATGAACAATCCCAAATTCCAGCAACACGGCGGAGCCCACGGCGCCGGGTGTACTGCCGCGCACTCGCGGTTACTTGCCCAGCTTGGCGCCCGTCAACCGCGCGATCGCGCCGAGCGTCGTCTGCGCGGCGTTCAGGCCGAGGCGGAAATCCTTGTCGTCAAACGTCGCGTACAAATCCGTCGCCTGATGCCAGTGCGGATCCCAGCCGGCGCCAATTTCACGGCCGCGCTCGTTCTCGCGCAGGCTGACCGCCGGCACCAGGTCCATGAAGGACGTGCTGTCCGTGTTGGTCATGTGCTGGCCGACCGTCGCGGGGTAATCCGTGGCGTAGGCCTCGTTCGCGTCGGCCAAGGCCCAGGCAAGTTGCTGCGCGCCCGCGGCGAACTTCGCCTTCGACTGAAACTCGATGTTCACATCCGCTTCGGGCCGCTGCTCCTTCGCCACCGTGCCGTCCGCCCGCGGCATCCCGTGGTCGAACAGCATCATGTCGTGCTGGATCATGCCCAGCCAGCGCGGCTCGGGATACTGGCCGGAGCCCACCGGATCCTCTTTGCCCTGCAGCGCCGCGCGCTGCGCGACGTAGGCATAGGCACCGTTGAGCCCAGTCTCCTCGTTGTTCCAGATCACAAAACGGATCGAGTACTCCGTCTTGACGTCCGGTGACGCCAGGACGCGCGCCAGTTCCATGACCAGCGCGGTGCCGGAGCCGTCATCGTTCGCCGCCTCGCCCCAGCCGTGGCCATCCAGATGGGCGCCGATGAGGTACATTTGCTCCGGGTGAGTCGTACCGACCTTCGTGCAATAAACCTCCTCGCGCAGACCCACATCACCCGGCTGGGCGTTGAGCGCGCGGAGTTTCACATCGGGCTGGCGGCGCGGGTCGTTGTTCACCCCAGAGGGGGCAATCACCCCGCGGTAGCGTCCGCCGCCCTGCGCCGCATCCGGGCGGTTGGCGATGGGCGGACCGCTCGGCCGGCGCGGGTCGGTGGGAAAATAGTTATACTTGATGCGTTGGGTGTTGGTGTAGCCGTAACCCTTGAGCTGCGCCTCAATCCAGTCGGTCGCCGCGCGGTTGCGGTCGGTGCCCTGACGGCGGTCGCCGAACTGCGTGAGCCCCTTGATCGTCGCCTTGTAGCGCTCCAACCCGAGCCGGCCAACGAGCACCTTGATCGGATCCACCGGCGCAGGAGCGGGTGTCACGGCTGCCGGGCTAGACTGGGCGGAAACTGCAGAAACCAGGATGAAACCAAGCACGGCCACAATGGAGAGGGATTTCATGCGCCGACCCTAGTTCGGCTTCAGCCCGGTTGCAATCCGACCCGACACCTGCACGATACCGGACGTTGTCCGGACGTTCCGCTGAGCTGCCGGGAGAAACTCATAACCCCAAAAATTATGGAACCCAATACCCCGTCCGCTTCCGGCCCATCCAAGGGCCGCGTCCTCGCCGCCATCGCGCGCTACGTCCTCGGCCTCCCGCTCGTCGTCTTCGGGCTCAACCTATTTTTTAATTTCATCCCGCAGCCCAAGACGCCCATATCCGAGGGCGCCATGGCGTTTGCCGGCGCGCTGATGAAGAGCGGCTATATGATGCCGTTGATCGGGGCGACGCTGCTCGTCACCGGTGTGCTGCTGGTGACGAATCGCTTCGTGCCGCTGGCCCTGGCGCTGTTTGCGCCCTTCATCCTCAACAGCATCCTGTTTCACGCGTGTCTCGAGCACACGGGTCTGCCGATGGCCGCGGTCTTCCTCGGCCTCGAGCTCTTCCTGGCCTGGTCGTATCGCAGCGCGTACCGCCCGATGCTCGCCGCCCGCGTGACCGCGGGCTGAGTCCGGCTCAATGCCGGCGGCGCAGGATCATCAACCCGCGCTGCCGGAAATCCAGCGGATCGCCGCCAAAGGTGGCCGCCACCTCGTAACGGTCCCCCGCCCAATCCAGGATCTGGCCGCCCTGCTCCGGGCTCTCGCCATAGCGTTGCACGCCATATTCGCGGAGGTCGCGGCTCACGAGGACGATCCAGTCCGGTGGGCGTTGCTCGAGGTCCCGCACGATCGCCGCCTCGCGTCCGCCACTCGTCGCCGCGGAAAAGAAGAAAAACGGCGCCACCGGACTCGGCCGCCGGGCGAGATAGTTGATCATTTCACCCTCGGGCAGCACGAGCAGCGCCGCCGCCTCGCCGCCGGGCGCGGCCCGCAGCCAGTCGCTGGCCGAGCCGACGAGTCCGCCGGTCGGGTCCGTCGCCGCCGGGAACGTCAGGAAACGGTCGCGGCTCTCCCCAATGGCGTGCGTCTTCATCAGCAGCAGCTGACGCGACCGGCCCGCAAAAAACACGACCCCGGGTCCAAGTAGCGCGAGACAGCCCACGACAGCCATGCCCCGGCCCCACTTTCCCAAGCCGAGCCGTTCCGGCAATTCGCCGATCAACACGGCCGGCACGAGCAGCGCAGCCAGCGCCGCCTGGTAAAATCCGAATTGGTGGATGCGCCCGTTGAGCAGCATCCGGCTCAACATGACCGTCGCGAGCACCGCGAGCAGGAGTCGCAGCAGCGGCACCCGTGAACTTGTCCCGGCCTTGGGTGGGCGCAGCACCGCGACCGCGCTGACGACGGCATAAATCAGTGCGAGCCCGAGCAGGCAGCGTCCGGCGGAGATCCAAGGCAGCACCTTGACTGCGACTACCCCCAACCCCACCGCCAGCCCGCCGAGCAGGAGCCAACGCCGGACGGTGCCAGTCGCGCGGTCCACCCGCCACGCGCCGGCACCAATCACCGCGAGCAGCAACAGCGCGAGCAACGTTGCACCGGCGTGCTCCAGCGCATGCGGTCCGGGCTGGTCAAAACCGAGGAAGCCTGTCTGCACCGGGTCGCCGATGAAACGTGTCGAGCTGGCCGCGTTCAGCCAGGCGCGACAGGCGAATTGTCCGGCTTGGCCCCACGGCACCTGCGTCGAAAAATAAACCGCAAATCCCGCCGTCGGCAGCACCGCGCCCACCAACCAGGCCCCGATCGCCGCCCGGCCCAGCGGACGCCGGAACCAGCGTTGTCCCATGTAAGCGACGCCCGTGACCAGCCCCGCCGCCAGCACGATTTCCGGCTTCAGCACCGCACTGAGCCCGAACAACAGGCCGGCGACAAAGCTCAGCCGCAGCGTGGCCGTTTCCATCCAGCCGGACAGCACCGCCACCAGCAGCAGGCACACCAGCAGTCCGTGCGTAGCCTCATGCGCGTACGGGGTGGCGTAGTTGTAATTGCCGACACCGACGAGCTGGGAAAAACCGAAGACGGCGATGAAGACCGCCGCCGACACCCATGCCGCCCCCGGCCCCCACGCCCGGCGGAACAACCGGTAAATCACCGCGAGGATCGCCGTGAAGACGACCAGGTTGGCGGTCACCAGCACCATCAGGCCAGGGCCGAACACCTTGAACAGCCCCGCGTTGAGATACTGCGAGAGCGGCCCGTAGAAATCATCCACGTCGCGGTAGAGCACCGCCCCGTTGGCCAGCCGCCACGGCAGGTAGAGCTCGCGGCCAAAGTCGATCAGCGGGTCCGGCCATTTGCGCCACGACACCGCCAGAAAGTAAACCACCAGGCCCGCGAGCACCGCCAGCCCCAGCCATTCCCCTCCCGCCACCGGCGAAGACCGGGCCGCGGACGGGGGGGCGCTCGCTTTCTGCATGCCTCTTTCTGGAATCCGCCATGGGGCAGTCAAGGCACGGCTGACCCGGCCACCGGCCACACGGGAGCATCCGTCATGATTTCCCGTTGACGGGCCGGAAGCGGAAAACCCAACCTCCGCCTGAAGCGGCGCAGGAAACACCCCCACTCTTCATGAAACGCCTCCCTCCCCTCCTGCTCACCAGCGCCCTATTGTTCACCCTCACCATCCGGGCGCAGGAATCCAGCACCACCCTGGACATCAACGTCCGCTCAGGCGTGAACTGGGATGAGCAACAGAAACGCGACCACGACCCGGTCCATGGATCGGACACGAAACGGGGCCGCAATTTTTACCTGGTGCGGGTCTCGGAGGAAAAGACCGGCGAGCGACTGGTGCGCCCGATCGATGCGGGCGCCCTGGCCCAACAGGTGGCCGCACAGCTCGAGGCCCACGGGTTTCACGCCATCCGGCCGGGCCAGAAACCCGATATCGTGATCACGGTGAAATACGGCCGCGGCCTGCTGTCCAATCCCTACACCCACTCCGAGGACGACAAGGAGCACACCGGCCTCTCGGACACCGGCGGGATGCAGATCTGGCCCACGCACGGGCATTTCGTCGGCCTGAATGAAAAACTCATCCGGATGAGCTACGAAAAACTCTTCGTTCAGGTCCGCGCTTGGGGATACCCCCCGCCGGCCAACCCGAAGAAAAAGGAGCCGCTGTTGTGGATGACGACGATGTTCGTCGACGATCCCGACCACCGCGACCTGAACCAGATCGCCGGCAAGATGCTCGAGCAGGGCGCGCCGTATTTTGACCGCCACATCGGCCGGGAGCAGGAGGTCATCATCAACACCGCCGCCCCCGCCGGTCATGTGAACGTCGGCCCGGTGGAGGTCGTGAAAGAACCGGAAAAGTAGGCCGCGGGTCACGGCGGAAATTTCGTCCCGGGCAGGCGGTTGACGTGCGGGGCATGACCGGCATAACCGGGCCCGCTTCCGTCACCCCGCGCCCCGCATGACCCCGCCCCCTCCCGCCCCGACCCCGCCGGCCAATTCCCCGCGCCGCGTGCTGCTGGCCAGCCTGGCCGGGACCACAATCGAGTTTTTCGATTTCTACATCTTCGCCACGGCGGCGGTGCTGGTCTTCCCAAAGCAGTTTTTCCCCGCCTCCGACCCCGCGGCGGCCACGCTGCAATCGCTCGCCACCTTTGCCCTCGCGTTTTTCGCCCGCCCGATCGGCTCGGTGGTGTTCGGACATTTTGGCGACCGCATCGGACGCAAGGCCACGCTGGTCGCCGCGCTGCTCACGATGGGCGTGTCCACCGTGGCGATCGGTCTGCTCCCCACCTACGCCTCGATCGGCATGCTGGCGCCGGTGTTGCTCGCGTGCTGCCGCTTCGGCCAGGGCCTCGGGCTCGGCGGCGAATGGGGCGGCGCGGTGCTGCTCGCGACGGAAAACGCCCCGCCCGGGAAACGCGCGTGGTACGGGATGTTTCCGCAGCTCGGCGCCCCGCTGGGTTTCCTCGCGTCAGGCGGCATCTTCCTGCTGCTGTCGTCCACGCTGACGGATGCGCAGTTCCTGAGCTTCGGCTGGCGGATCCCGTTTGTCGCCAGCAGCGTGCTGGTGCTCGTCGGATTGTATGTGCGGCTGAAGATCACGGAGACGCCGGTGTTCCAGCAGACGCTGCAGCAGCACACCCGCGTGACGGTGCCCTTCGTGGAGGTGTGCCGGCATCACGCCCGGGCGGTCGTGCTCGGGACCGTGATGGCCCTCGCGACCTTCGTGCTGTTTTACCTGCTGACCGTATTTTGCCTGAGCTGGGGCACCAGCAAACTGGGCTACACCCGCGGGCAGTTCCTCGTTTACCAGATGATCGGCGTCCTGTTTTTCGCGCTGCTGATCCCCGTTTCCGCCGTGCTGGCCGACCGCCACGGCCGGCGGCGCACCCTGCTGCTGGTCTCGGCCGGCATCATCCTGTTCGGGCTGGGCTTCGGCCCGCTGTTCAGCGCCGGATCAACCGGGGTGCTGCTGACGCTCATCGTCGGCCTCGCCCTGATGGGTGCGACCTACGGGCCGTTGGGCACGGTCCTGTCGGAGCTCTTTCCCCCGGCGGTGCGCTACACGGGATCGTCCCTGTGCTTCAATCTCGCCGGCATCTTCGGCGCCTCGCTGGCGCCCTATCTCGCCACCTGGCTGGCCACGCACCACGGCCTGCCGGCAGTGGGCTGGTATCTGAGCAGCGCGGCCCTGCTGACCCTGCTCGCCCTCGCTCTGAGCCGGGAAACCCGCGACGCCGACTACACGGGGAAAGCCGCCTGACCCTCCGGTGATTCAAGTTGACGCGTTTCCCGCCAAAATTCCATTTTCCCCGCAGCATGCCCCTTGGGATAACCACCCCGTGATGAAACCCCTGCTGTTGGCCTGGCTCGCGGCCGTCCTGCTTTTTTCCCCGTTGCTGCGGGCCCAGGAAAACACGACCGCGCTGGATATCAACGTGCGGTCGGGCATTGATATGGATGAGCACCACAGGCGGAAGCACGACCTCGCCTATGCCCGGGATATTTCCAAGCACCTGAACATCTACCTGCTCGCCTCCGTTACGCCGCATCCGTCGGTCGCCGCGCTGATCAAGGAGGTTAATGCCATCGCCATCGCCCGGGAGCTGAACCGCCAGCTCGCGGCCCACGGCTTCAAACCCGTGCAGCCGGACCAGCAGCCCCAGATTATCATCACCGTCGAGTATGGCCGGGGCTACCTGCCCAACCCCTATTCCGACGACGATAACGGCAAGGCGCACAACAACCTGACCAACAGTGACAAATTCCACCCGTGGCCCGTGAGTGAGATTTTCTTCTCCATCGGCGAGGCGATGAAGCGCCAGCGGGCGGACGAGGAAAAACTCATTATCCAGATCCGTGCCTGGCGCTTCTCGCCGGATCCGAATGCCAAGCCGGTGATGCTGTGGATGACGACCATGAACGTCGACGACCCCGATCACCGCGACCTGAACGAGATCTACGAAAAGCTGCTCGCCGCCGGGGCGCCGCACTTCGACCAGCCGATTGACCACGACCACGAGTTAATTGTCCGGGACGAGGTGCCCGAGGGCCAGGTGAAGGTCGGCCCCCTCGAGGTGGTGAAGGACCCGAAGACAAAATAGCCGGCGGCCCGGCGGAGAGCGGAGATCGCAGTGCGGAGATCGCCCGTGGTTCCGCAGTCCCCAGATCCGTTTTCCGCCGTCAGTTAGTTCCCGCTGGGGCCTTCTTCACCGCGTAGAACGGCAGCAACGTCTTGAGGTGGCCCTGCACAATGGCGCCGATCGTCTCGGCGGGCAGCAGGCCCTTGTGCAGCTCGAAGATCGCCACGAGGAGTGCGAGTTCGATGTCCGTCTTTTTTGGACTCACCGCCTGCATCGCCACGAGCAGCTCGAGCGCCTTTTTCTCGGCGTTTTTATAATCCTGGAAATTCTGGTCGGAGGGCGTGGCCATGAGGGTAAGCTTTCAGCCTTCAGCTAGCAGCCGTCAACGGCCGGTTTTCGGAACGGTAAAAAAGCTGCGCGCTGAAAGCTGAAGGCTGACCGCGAGCGAAGCTCACCCGCGCGCGGGCATCTCGAGCGGGATGATCGCATGACGGCGGAGCTCGACCCCGCGCAGGAAAGTCACGATAGCGCGTTCGCCGATGCGGTCGCCCGTGAGCAGCGTGTGCAATGCGTCCACCGCCGGCGTGGGCGCATCGTCGAGCGCCAGCACGATGTCCCCGGCCAGCAAGCCGGCGCGCGCGGCCGGGCTGCCGGGCTCCAGCCCCGCGACCAGCACCCCCGTCTCCTGGCTGAGGTGATGATAGCGCGCGACCTTGCGGATGAGCGGCACGTCCTGCCCGGCGAGGCCAATGAAGCTGCGGCGGATGCGACCGTCCTTGATCAGCCAGGCCAGGACCCAGCGGGCGGTGTTGCTCGCAATGGCAAAGCAGATGCCCTGCGCGGGCCGGATGATGGCAGTGTTCACGCCGATAACCTCGCCGCGGGTGTTGACGAGCGGGCCGCCGGAGTTGCCGGGATTGAGTGCCGCATCAGTCTGGATGACATTGTCAATCAGCCGCCCCGAGGCCCCGCGCAGCGAGCGGCCGAGTCCGCTGACAATTCCGGCGGTGACCGTCTGCTGGAAACCCATCGGCGAACCAATCGCGATGGCGATCTGACCGGGCCGCACCGCAGCGCTGTCGGCGAGGGTGAGGAAGGAGAGTTCGTCGGCACTCACGCGCAGCACGGCGAGATCGGTGTCGGGATCGTCGCCGATGAGGTCGGCCGCGAGCTTGCGCCCGTCGGCCAGAAACACCTTCAGCTCCTTCGCGCCATGGACGACATGACTGTTGGTGAGCAGGTAGCCGTCCGGGGAAATGAAGAAGCCCGAGCCGGTTCCACCGGCTCGGTCCGCCGGAGGCTGGGCGGGGGAGGACGTGTTGCTGCCTTGTACCTCGATGTGGACCACCGCCGGATGCGCCGCGGCCACGGCGCCGGAAACCGCATGGGAGTATGCATCGATCAGGGATTCATCGGCGGACGAGGCGGAGAGCAGGGCGACCATGATGCCGCGGAATGAGCGAAGGAACTCCGGTAAGGCAAATCCCCCGCACTCGACGCCGCCGGTATTTTTCGTTCTCGTCGGCCATGCCCACCCCGCTGGATCTCCCCCACGCCTCCGCCTTTGCCCGGCTCGCGTTGCACGGGATTGACCGCGAATACCCCAACAAGCCGGCGGAAGTGCTGCGCGGCCCGGCGGACATCATGAGCCCGGCGGCGATACACCCGGCGTTTTATGGCTGCTTCGACTGGCACTCGGCGGTGCATGGACACTGGCTGCTCGTCCGGCTGCTGCGGGTCTGCCCCGGTCTGCCGGAGGCCGCCGAGATCCGCGCCCGGCTGGGCGCCCACCTGACCGCGGCGAATCTCGCGACGGAGGCAGCGTACTTCGAACCGAGGGAAAACCGGGGCTTTGAACGGATGTACGGCTGGGCGTGGGCGCTGCGACTCGCAACCGAACTGAGAACCTGGTCAGATGCGGACGCCCGCATCTGGGCGACAAACCTGGCTCCGCTGGAGGAAAAACTGGTGGCCTTGGTCCGGGATTTCCTGCCGCGGCTCACGTATCCCGTGCGCACCGGGCTGCATCCCGACACGGCTTTCGCGCTGGGACAGATTCTGGACTATGCCCGGGCGGTGGGTGACGCGGGGCTGGAACAGTTGGTCATCACGCGGGCGCGGCACTACTATCTCGCCGATCGCAACTACCCGCTGAACTACGAGCCCTCGGGCGAGGATTTTTTCTCCGCCGGTCTAAACGTGGCGGATGTGATGCGGCGCGTGCTGCCAACGCCGGAGTTTTCCGCCTGGTTGGAGGGATTTATCCCCGGACTGCGGAGCGGCGAGTTGGGCGCATGGGGCCAACCCGCGGAAGTCAGCGATCCCGCGGACGGACGCATCATCCATCTGGCCGGCCTGAATCTGAACCGGGCGTGGAACCTGCGCGGCGTCCTTTCCGCGCTGGCGGCCACTGACCCGCGGCGGTCCGTCCTCGAAGCATCGCTGCACGCGCACGCCGCGGCGGGTTTGCCGTACGTGTTCAGCGGGCACTACGAGGGCGAACATTGGCTGGCGACATTCGCCGTCTACCACGTGTCCCACGCCGGGCTGCAGCCGTAGCAGGGCGGGCGGCGGAAAATGCTTTGCACCCGCTGGCATCGCCGGTTGGCTGCAAGGCGTGGCAACCCCACAGCCCAACGACCAACCGACCGCACCATCCTCGAGGGCTTCCTTGTGGGTGAAACTCTTCGGCTACCTCGCCCTGGCCTGGGGCGTGACCCTGACGGCCACTTCCCTGCTCACCGGCAGCTGGCAGAGCACCCCGCCAAAGAACCGGCCGATCAAGCAGCTGACGCAGGAATATACCTCGTCCGACTCCTGTCAGTCCTGCCATCCCGGCAATTACGCCAGCTGGCACGCCTCGTTCCACCGCACCATGACCCAGGTGGCGTCCATCGAGAACATCGCCACGAACATGGATGGGCTCAACCTCAGTTTCAACGGGACGGATTATCGCGTCGAACGGAAGGGCCCCGCTTATTTTGTCCGGAGCAAACCGGCGGAAGCGCCGGAGGGGGCGTTCGGCCCGCGGGTGCAGATTGTCCTGCTCACGGGCTCGCACAACCTGCAGATTTTCTGGACGGAGACGGGCGAGGGCCGGACGCTCGGCCAGCTCCCCTTCGCCTATGTCGTGGCCGAGAAAAAATGGGCACCGATGGAGCATACCTTCCTCGTCCCGCCCGGGCCCGGCCAAGTTTACCAAAACGGCGACTGGAATGTGGCCTGTTACAACTGCCACGTGACGCAGGGCCGCCAGCGGTTCGTGTCCAAGGACAAATACGACTCGCAGGTGAGCGACTTCGGCATCTCCTGCGAGGCCTGTCACAGCGGCGGGCGCGAGCACATCGAGAAGAACCGCAACCCCCTCCGCCGCTTCGCCCTGCACTGGTCGGATGGCGAGGACAAGACCATCGCCAACCCGGGGCGCATGGCCGGACCGGCCTCCTCCCTCGTCTGCGGACAGTGTCACAGCATCTGGGCGTTTAAAAGCCCGGCGGTAGAGATCCCCTGGAGCCGGGGCGGCGCCCAATATCGCCCGGGCGACAAGGAACTCGATTCACGCTGGGTGGTGCAGCCGACCACGACCGACCATCCGGAGGAACGCGCGGCGCTACTGAAGTCGGATCCCCATTTCATGAACGAGCGCTTCTGGGGTGACGGCATGGTGCGCGTGACCGGCCGCGAGCTGAACGGCGTGCTCGCCTCGCCCTGCTACCAGGGCAAAAAATTCTCCTGCCTCTCGTGTCACGAGATGCATCCGGCCAAGACCGACGCCGCCTCCCTGCACGA
>QQNC01000057.1 GCA_003402695.1 Verrucomicrobiota bacterium
CCGCTCCACCAGCCGCTGCAGCTTGGCGTGGTCCTTCACGCCGGGCGCCGACTCCACGCCGCTGTTCACGTCCACCACGCGGGCGCCGGATTGCCGGATGGCCTGTCCAATATTCGCCGGATTCAGTCCGCCGGACAGGATCCAGGTATTTTTCGGATGGGCCCGCCGGTGTTGGACAAATTTACTCCAGTCCGCGGTTTCTCCCGTGCCGCCGAATTTTCTGACATGGTAGGTGTCGAAGAGAAAGGTCTTCGCCAGCGGTAGCACGGCCGGAGGCACGCTCACCCCGGGCGGGAGCTTCGGGGCGAGCCAGACGCGGTCGAGCCCCACGGTCTCGACCCAGCTGGTGACCGTCGCAATCGGCAGGTCATGCCGGAAGTGCAGCTGAAAAAAATCAAAGCCCGCCGCGTTCATGGCCGCGAGTGCGGCCAGCGTGGGCTCGACGGCGACCGCGACCTTGCGGCCCTGCGGCAAGTCCGCGGCAAACGCCGTGAACTTCTCCAGCGCCAGATACCGCGGGGACTCCGGATGCAGGATGAAACCGAGATAGTCCGCCCCGGCCTGTGCGGCAAAATCCGCGTCAGCGCGGGACGTGAGGCCGCAGATTTTTAGCCGGATGCCGTCGGTCATGGCTAGAATCCGTTGATACTCGCAATGACATGCTCGAGCTGGGCGTCAGTCAGCTCGGGAAAGATGGGCAGGCTGACGCAGGTGGAAGCGGCCTGTTCCGACACCGGGAAGGAGCCCGGGCCATAACCCAGGTTCGCATAGCATTTTTGCAGGTGCAGCGGCACAGGGTAGATGAGGTCGCTGCCAATCTCATGCTTCGTCAGGTGCTCGCGGAGGGCATCGCGGCGCGGGTGGCGGATCGTGAATTGGTGAAAGACGGATTTTCCATAACCCGGCTGGTCTGGCAGGCGGACATCGGCGAGCTTGATCCCGGCCAGGTAACGCGCGGCGATCGCCTGACGCCGCGCAGTCCACGTGGCAAGGTGCGGCAGCTTGACGTTGAGCAACGCACCCTGGAAGCCATCCATGCGGAAGTTGCCGCCGACGATGTCGTGGTAGTAGCGGCGGTCCGAGCCGTGCACGCGGATGTGGCGGGCCTTGGTCAGCAGTTCCTCGCGCCTTGAGACAAAAGACCCGCCCTCGCCACAGCCGCCGAGGTTCTTGGTCGGGTAAAAACTGAACGTGCCGGCATCACCGAAAACGCCCACCGGGGTGCCCTGATATTTGGCGCCGACGGCCTGCGCGCAATCCTCGATGACGAAGAGCCCGTGCTGCTTCGCGACGGCCATGATCTCGTCCATTCGCGCCGGCTGGCCAAAGAGGTGCACGACGATGATTCCCTTGGTCCGCGGCGTGATCGCCGCGGCGAGTTTGGCGGGATCGAGGTTGAAGGTGCCCGCCTCGATGTCGGCGAAGACCGGCTTGGCGCCGACATAATTGATGCCCCACGCCGAGGAGATGAAGGTGAACGGCGCAGTGATGACCTCATCCCCGGGACCAAAGCCCGCCAGCATGCAGGCGACGTGCAGCGGCGCGGTGCCGCTGTTCATGCCGAGCACGCGGCCATATCCGAGGGTGCGGGAAAAATTATTTTCAAAGTCCTCCACATCTTTCCCGAGGCAGAACCGGGTGGCGTCATAGGTGGCCGCAAGGGCGGCCAGGGCCTCGGTGCGGAGCGCGCGGTGTTGCAGGCTGAGATCGAGAAAAGGAACTTTCATGGGAAGAGGCCCAACATGGCCGGCTCATCCGGCGTTGGCAATCCGCCAAAGTTCTTTCCTCATTCAACTCGGCCGCGGGACCACCGGTGATGTGTAACGCGAGGACCCGTGCCGGACGTGGCGGCCGCTCACGCCTTGCGCGTGCCCAGCGCCTTCACGGTGGCGGCGACCAGCGGATCCAAACCCGGCTGCTTGGCGGTAAAATCGATGGGGAGACCAATCCTCTTCATCGTCTCACTGGTCTGCGGCCCGATGCTGCCGGCGAGCGGATGCTGCGCGTCCTTGGCCAGCTGGAGCGCCCCGGCTTGGTCCGCAAACGACTGCACGGCGGAGGAACTGGCGAAGAGGATCGCATCCGCACCCCGGGAGCGAAAGTCCGCGGCTGCCGGATCGGCGCCGAGGTCATTCTTGGTCGTCTGGTAAACCTGAAGGCAGTCCACGATGGCACGGGCTTCCTCGAGCTTCGACACGAGGACCTCGCGGTTCTGGTTGCCCGTGACAACCAGGATCTTGGCGTGGTCGAGGCTGCCGGTGGCGATGAGTTCCGCCGCCAAGGCCTCGGCGGTGGCGGTGGCGGGCTGACATTCCACCTTCAGGTGCAGTGCGTTGACGGCCCGGGCGGTGGCCTCGCCGACACAAGCGATGCGAATCAGGCCGAGCGACCGGATGTCGTCGAACACCCGGAGGAATTCCTCAAAGTAAAAGCGCACGCCGTTCGCGCTGGTGAACGCGATCCAGTCGTAGCCGCCCAGTTCGGGAAAAACCTCGGCGAGATCGTCGTTCTTCACGGACTTGCTCACCCGGATCAGCGGCAGCTCCAGGACCTCGGCCCCTAGGGCGGCGAGCTTGGCATGTAGTTCGGAATTCTGGTCGCTGGCGCGGGTCAAGACGATGCGCCGACCGGCAAGGGGGAGCTCATTCATTTTAGTCCGAGGGAGTGAAGGATTCGCACCGCCGTGGCTGACGGAGAGTCAAAATCCGCCGCGGTGAGCGGCAGCCGGCGCAGGCCGGTTTGCTCGTGAAAGAAAAACAGCTCATTTCCGACGGCATGGACACCGAAGGCCGTGTGACAGCCGCCACCCAGTGCGTGCTGGAAGGCCCGCTCGAGGTTGATGCCGTGGGCGGTGGCCGCATCAAACACCGGGGCGAATCGTGCGACGTCGGCCGTGCGACTTTGGATGGCAATGGCGCCCTGCCCTACGGCGGGAACCATCTGGTCGAAAGGCAGCGGACGAAAATCGAGTCCGGGCCAGCTGGTGAAGCCCAGCCGGTTCAGGCCGGCCGCGGCGAGAATCGTGGCATCGGCGACATGTTGGTCGGCAATCTTGCGCAGCCGGGTGTCCACGTTGCCGCGGATCTCCGAGAATTCCACGCCCGGAAACAGTTTCGCAATTTGGAGCCGGCGGCGCGGGCTGCCCGTGGCGATCGTTCTCGGAGCGGCGAGCCCCGCGCGAATCACCAGCACGTCCCGCGTGTTTTCCCGCGGCATATACCCGGCGATGCTGAGTCCGGGAGGCATCTCGCCGGGCAGGTCCTTGGTGCTGTGCACGGCGACATCCGCATCGCCCCGCAACAGGGCCTGCTCGAGTTCGCCGGTGAAAAGCCCCTTCCCACCCTGCTGCTCAAGCGACCACTCCGTCTGCCGGTCACCGGTGGTGACGAACTTGAGCAGCTCCGCCTCGACCTGGAGTGCGGATCGCAGGTGGGCGGCCACAAGCTCGGTCTGGACGAGGGCGAGTGGGCTTTTGCGCGTGGCGAGGATGAGTTTGCTCATGGGAAAGAAAAAGGGGCGCAGAACAGTGTCTGCGCCCCGGGGAATTTGGCAATCGCGGCGTGTTAGTTGTAGGAAGCCTGCACGCCCTTAAGGTTCTTCTTGGACATCCACGGCATCATGCCGCGGAGATAGGCGCCGGTCTTCTCGATCGGGTGCTTTTCTCCCTTCTTGAGCAGGGCGTTGTACTTCTTCAGGCCGCCCTTGTACTCCTTGACCCATTCGCGGGTGAACTGGCCCGACTGGATCTCCTTCAGGATTTTCTTCATCTCGACCTTCGTCTTCTTGTTCACGATGCGCGGGCCACGGGTGATGTCGCCATACTTGGCGGTCTCGGAAATCGAGAAACGCATGCCGGCGATGCCGCTCTCGTACATGAGGTCGCAGATGAGCTTCAGCTCGTGGAGGCACTCGAAGTACGCCATCTCGGGCTGGTAGCCAGCCTCGACCAAGGTCTCAAAGCCCGCTTGCACGAGGGCGCTGGCGCCGCCGCAGAGCACGGCCTGTTCGCCGAAGAGATCCGTCTCGGCTTCTTCCTTGAACGAGGTCTGGAGCACGCCAGCGCGGGTCGAGCCGATGCCCTTGGCCCAGGCGAGCGCCTGCTTCTTGGCGGTCTTGGACTTGTCCTGCGCGACGGCGATCAAGGCCGGCATGCCCTTGCCCTCGGCATAGAGACGGCGGACCATGTGGCCGGGACCCTTCGGCGCGATCATGATGACGTCGATGTCCTTGTGCGGCTTGATCAGGCCGAAGTGCACGGCGAGGCCGTGGCTGAACGCGAGCGTCTTGCCCTTTTTCAGGTTGGGAAGGATGTCGTGCTTGTAGACATCGGCCTGCTTCATGTCGGGCAGGCCGACCATGATGACATCGGCGCGGCGGACGGCCTCGGCGGTTTCGTAAACCTTGAACCCGTGCTGCTCGGCGACGGCCTTGGACTTGGAGCCCGGGTAGAGACCGATGATGACCTTACAGCCACTCTCCTTCAGGTTGATCGCGTGGGCGTGGCCCTGCGAACCGTAGCCAAGGATGGCCAGGGTCTTGTTTTTGAACACGCCGAGATCGGCGTCTTTATCGGTGTAGACTTTAGCGGGCATGGTAGGAAGTGGGGTAAGTTATGCGGGTGAGCGGAAAGGTGCGGCTGCTTAGCGACGGAGCGCCAGGCGGCCGGTGCGGGCGAGTTCGATGATGCCAAACGGCTCGAGCAGGCCAAGGAGCGCGGTGACCTTCTCGTCGTCGCCCGTGGCCTCAATGATGAGGGCGTCGAGGGACAGGTGCACGATCTTGGCGCGAAAGATGTCCTTGATCTGAAGCAGCTCGGGACGGGTGCGGTTGTCGGCCTTGACCTTGACCAGCACGAGCTCGCGGGCGACGGCCTGGCCTTCCTTGAAATCGAGGACGTCGACGACGTTGACCAGCTTCCGCAGCTGCTTGATGACCATGTCGAGCGCGGCGTCGTCGCCCTTCAGGACGACGGTGATGCGCGAGGTGGACGGGTCGTGCATCGGGGCGACGTTAAGGGAGTCGATGTTGAAGCCGCGGCCGGAAAACATCCCGGAGACGCGGGCCAGAACGCCGAACTTGTTCTCAACGATGACGGAGATCGTGTGTCGCATGGGTTGGGGTTGGATGGTTGAAAGTGACTGGTGGACGCCGAGGGACTCGAACCCCCGACCCCCTCGGTGTAAGCGAGATGCTCTAACCAACTGAGCTAGGCGTCCGAACCGAGGGTGCAGCTAAGCGATTGCCGGGCGGTTATGACAAGGAATTATTCCGCCCCGACCCCCGTGAGTTATGTCATAACCGCGGCCCCTTTGGCCGGAGCAGGCCCTCGCGGATCATGAGCTCGGCGTTCTGCAGGGCGTTTAATGCCGCACCTTTCCAGAGGTTGTCGCCGGTAACCCAAAACGAGAGGCCGTTGTCGAGCGCGGTGTCGATGCGGATGCGACCAACGCCACACTTCACCTGCTCCGCAAAGTCCAGCGGAGTCGGATATTTGGACTCGGCCGGTTCGTCGACGAGCTGCGCGCCCGGGAATGCCGCGATGGCGGCCTGGGCGGCGGCCACACTGACGGGACGCTCAAACTCGGCTTGGACGGCAATCGAATGCGCGCGCACGACCGGCACGCGGACGCAGGTGGCCGAGACGCGAAGTTGCGGGAGGCCCATGATCTTACGGCTCTCAAGCATCATTTTGGTCTCCTCGCCGGTGTACCCGTCCGGGCCGAAGGTATCGACCTGCGGGATCGCGTTGAAGGCGATTTGATAGCGGTAAACCTTGGGGGTGATCGGCTGGCCCGCGACGTGCGCCTGCACCTGACGCTCCAACTCGCGCACGGCCTCGGCGCCGGTGCCGGAAACCGACTGGTAGGTGGAGCAAAAGTAACGCTTAAGGCCAAACGCCTGGTGCAGGGGCCACAGGCCCATGAGGGTGACGGCGGTGGAGCAATTGGGGTTGGCGATGATCCCTTGGTGGGTGCGCAGCGCCTCGGGGTTGATCTCGGGAATGACCAGCGGGACATTCGGGTCCATCCGCAGGGCCGAGCTCTTGTCGATCACGAGGCAGCCCGCCTTGACCGCATCGGGCGCGAGGGCGCGGGTGACGGTCCCCCCCGCGGCGAAGAACGCCACGTCGATGTCGCCGAACACTCCCGGCCGGGCCTCTTCAATCGTGATTTTCTTGCCGTCAAACTCCACGGCCTTGCCCGCGGACCGCGCCGAGGCGAACAGCCGCAGCGTGCCCACGGGGAATTTTCTTTGCGCCAGGAGCCGAAGCAGCTCTTGACCCACGGCGCCCGTGGCGCCGACGATGCCGACTGTGAAGGATGATGTTTTCACGATGAATTCTCCAATTGAACAGGTCACCAAAACCTGCGCCCGCCTCGGTATCAAGCCCGCAGCGCGGATTCTTGCCGTGCGGCTCGGCGCCCAGACCCTGCAGTTTTTCCGCGGACGAAAACTGGTCCGGAGCTACGCGGTCTCCACCTCCCGCCAGCCGCCCTCGAACATCAAGGACTCGCTCGGCACGCCGCGCGGCCTCCACGAGATCGCCGAGCGCATCGGCGAGGGCCAGCCGCCCGGGGTGGTGTTCAAGTCCCGCGTGCCCACCGGCAAGCACTACTCCGAATTTCCCGACGCCGATACGAACACGAATTTCATCACCACGCGCATCCTCTGGCTCCGCGGTCTGGAGCCGGGGGTGAACCTCGGCGGCAACGTGGATACCCACGGCCGCTATGTTTACCTTCACGGCACCAACCACGAGGATCGCATCGGGGAGCGGATGAGCGCCGGCTGCGTGCTGATGCGCAACACCGAGATCATCGAGCTCTTCGACCAGGTGCGCTCCGGTGACCAGGTCTGGATCATGGACTAGGCGTGGCGGCCGAAGCGCAGGCGCAGCGTGTTGAGGCAGACCACCACGGTGCTGCCTTCGTGGGCCGCCACACCGACTGCGAGCGGCACCGCGCCGAACAAACTGTCGCGATCACCGTCACGCACCCCCATGGCCATGCCGACATCCGCGGCGGCGAGACACGGCGCATCATTCACGCCGTCACCCACCATTGCGACTTTGCGCCCACCTCCACTCTGGCGGAGCTCCATGATCGCCTCGTCCTTCTGTGCGGCAAAAGATTGGCGTGCACCTCGCCGCGCCCGAGTTCCCGCGCCACCGCTTCGGCGGCCTGTCGCCGGTTTTGCGTGGTGGGGTCCACCCGGACAGCGCTGACGGCCGGCTGCGATCGCAGAAACTGCACCCGTTCACGCGCCCAGTTCGCATCATGGTCATTTGAGGGCACTCCACCGGGCCAAGGCCGGAGACGCCCGGCCCGCAAATTCATTTGCACCCCCGGGGGCCCGATTCATTGGTTGGCGGATTCAGTCTCATGATTGGCCTGCACGACGACACCGACTCCTCACCCCCGCCCCCGCCGCCGAGTCACGCGCCCGAGTTTGCCGCCAAAATCTTCGCCGAGGGCGGGTGGCTGCACGAGGGTCTGCAGCTGGAGCATCGCCCCCAGCAGGAACAGATGGCGCGCACCGTCGCCGCCGCCATGAAGGCCGATGCGCCCCTCCTGTTCGAAGCTGGCACCGGCGTCGGCAAATCCCTCGCCTACCTCCTGCCCGGCATCATCCATGCCATGGACCAGTCGCGCCAGCTGATCGTCTCCACCCACACGATTTCGCTGCAGGAACAGCTCGAGTCAAAGGATCTGCCCCTTTGCCGCCGCGTGTTTCGCTCCACGCCGGAACTCCAGCCTTACGCCGATTTCAAGAGCGCGGTGCTGGTGGGAAAGTCGAACTACCTCTGCACCACCCGGCTGGCGGCGGCCCTGCGGGACAAGCAGGAGCTGTTCGCCTCGCCCGAGCACAGCGAACTCCAACGCATCGCGGCCTGGGCGGAGACCTCCCGCGACGGTCTGCGCCATGAGCTCTCCCCCGCCCCGGCACCGGAAGTCTGGGAATGGGTTTCCGCCGATTCCTCCGCCTGCTCACGCAAACACTGCGACGGGGAGCGCTGCTTTTACCAGCGCGTCCGGGCCCGGCTGCGCATGGCCCAGGTGATCATCGTCAATCACTCGCTCCTGTTTGCGCACCTCAATGCCGGCGGCGCCGCTGAGAAAGGCGGATCCCGCGGGGTGCTGTTTCCCGATGATTTTGTCGTCCTCGACGAGGGGCACACCGTGCCGGAAGTGGCGACCGAGCATTTCGGCCTGCGCCTCAGCAGCTACGGCACTGACCGGATGCTCAAGTATCTCTATAATCCCAAGACCCGCCGGGGCCTGCTCGCGAAGCATGGCGGCGCGTTTGAGCAGCAGCTCGTGACCGATGCGCTGGAGGCGGCCGAGCAATTCTTTGGTTTCCTGCGGGACAAGCTCCTCGACAAACAGCCCGTGGTGCGCGTGCGCGACGCCCTCGACTGCGATCCCTGGCTCGATGCGCCGCTGCTTGCCCTGATCAAGGCCGTCGGGGCCCGGGCGGACCAGCTCGACGAGGGCCAGGAACGCGACGAACTGCTTGACCAGCGCGGCCGCCTCAAGACCTACCAGACCAGTCTGCGTCAGTGGCTTTCCGTCGCTGATGATAAATTTGTCTTCTGGCTGGAGCGTTCAGGCCGGCGGCAGAACATCGTCACCCTCCGCACCGCGCCGATCGACGTGGCGCCGTACCTGCGCGAGGAACTGCTCGAGCGCCACACCTCGGTGGTGTTCACCAGTGCCACGCTGGCAATGGGCGGGCAGATCCTGCCGTTTCAGCAGCGGATTGGCGCCACCGATGCGCGGGCCGTCGTCGTCCAGTCGCCGTTCGATTTCGCCCGCCACATGCGAGTGTACGTGGCGGCCGATGTGCCCCTGCCTTCACCCCAAGGCGCGCGGCTTGCGATCGAGTCCCTCATCGATTACATCCGTTTCTGCGTCCTGCGGACATCCGGCGGCACCCTGGTGCTGTTCACCAGCTACCACGACATGCGCCAAGTCGCGGATGCGCTGGCCGCGGAGTTTGCCCGCGAGTCCCGGCCGTTTTTCATGCAGGGCGAGGAATTTTCCCGCACCGAGCTGACCCGCAAGCTGCAGGCAGCCGGCAATGGCATCCTCTTTGGAACGGACAGCTTTTGGGCCGGCGTGGACGTCCCGGGTCCGTCGCTGTCCCAAGTTATCATCACGCGCCTGCCCTTCGACCTGCCCTCGCACCCGGTCACCGAGGCGAGGAGCGAGTGGATTCGCGACCATGGCGGCAATCCGTTCAACGAGCTCACCCTGCCCGATGCCCTGATCAAGTTCCGCCAGGGCGCCGGGCGCCTGATTCGCACCGCCACGGATCGCGGGGTCATCACGATCCTCGATTCACGCATCCTGGCCAAATCCTACGGCTCGCTCTTTCTCGAAAGTCTACCCCAGACCCAGTTTACCAAGTTGACTCGGGAGACTCGCGACGAACAGTTTAACCCGTTCGCTTAGTCTCTCGCCCGGCCACCCTCCGCAATTTCCATGCCCTCGATTCGCGCTGCCGCGCTCACTGACATCGGTCGGGTCCGCCAAAGAAATGAGGACCGCTACGTCCTCGATCTTCCTGCTATGATTTTTGGCGTGGCGGACGGCGTGGGCGGGCTGCCCGGCGGGGCGGATGCCGCCCAATGTTCGGTGGATGAGGTGATTGCCGCCATCGCCAACAAGCCGGCGGACGAGAAGCTCGATCTCGTTTCCATCGTGCACCACATTAATCTCAGCGTGCATAATCTCGGCATCAAAGTCAGCCCGAGCATGGGCATCGGCTCGACCCTGACCTTCGGCTACATCAAGGGAAACACCCTGCACATGGCTCACGTGGGCGATTCGCGCTGCTACGGACTGCGCGGCGACCGCCTCCAGTTGCTGACCGAGGACCATTCCGTGGAGAACGAGGCGCGCATGCGCCGCGCCCGGGGCGAGACCGTCTATTATCACGAGGCCAATCGCAATGCGCTCACCCGCTGCATCGGCCAGCCGACTCCGCCGCTGGTCGATGTGATCGACCGGCCGCTCGAAAAGGGTGACCGCTATCTCTTCTGCACGGATGGGGTCACGCGATTGGTGCGCGACTCTGAGCTGGCCGAGATTGTCGAGCGGGACTCGACCCCGGAGGAACTGCTGCACGAGATCATCACCCTCGCCGTCCGCCGCGGGGGTCCCGACAACGCCACCGGCGTGCTGATCTTCGTCGACGACGTTGCGTGAAGCATGGCGTCCCGCGCCGAACAGTTCCAGGTTCTCGTTACCGGGCAGCCGCAGAATTCGCTGTTTCGCTTCAGCCTGGCCCAGGCGTTGCTCAACGAGGCGCGCGCGGCAGAGTCCGTGCCCCATTTTGAATTTTGCGTGGCGAGCAAGTCGGACTGGATGATGCCACGCATCTTGCTCGGCAAAGTCCTGCTCCAACTGGGCCGGACGACGGAAGCCAAACCCTTGCTCGGTGCCGCCCTGCAACTGGCGATCGAACAGCAGCACGAGGAACCCGAACGGGAACTGCGGGCGATCTTAGCGGATATCTAGAACGGCGGCCGACCGGCCACGGGGGACTCAGTAATACGAAGTGAGCCTAGGATCAACCGGGTGAACCGCGGCCAACGTAGCCCCTGCAAAGCCGGTATCCTGTGCGGGACTACGCTTCATCAGGTTGCGTCATTTCAGGTTTTCCGACGCATTCCAGCCTCAGGAGTTCACCGGATGGCGAATTGCGTAAGGGTACGCGTGGCGCTGATGCCTAATGTCTTTCTGCAGTCCGTAAAGGAACTGTAAGTTGACGCAGAAAGCCTGCATTTCACTGGCGCGCCCCAAATTTTGGGCTGAAATTCGCCTCATCGTTTTACGGCCCCGAGCGAATTACTCCCATGCACATCCCAACACTCGCCGACTCCAGTGTGCCGATGCTTTTCTGGCACATGCTCGCCATTTTTACGGCCCTGGTTCCGATCGTATTGATTGAGGCCTATTCCGCCAAAAAACTGCTGGGCCTCACGATCGGCCAGGCGATCGGGCCGATCTCGGCTTCCAATTTCACCTCCATGCTCATCGGTTTCCCGGTGCTGTGGCTGTTCTGGCTCTCCGCTCAGCAGCTGGTCGGTGGCAATGATGTGCACAGTCTCTCCACCTGGTGGAAGAAACTCTACGCCGTCACGGTCCAGGCACCCTGGCTGCTCCATAGCGGGCGTGACCTCTACTGGATGGTGCCCACGGCGGCGATTGTCATGCTTGTGCCCGCTTTTTTCCTTTCCGTGTGGGTGGAGCGGCTCGTGCTCTCGTGGTTCTGGCAGAACGAAGACAAGCAGCGCCTGACGACGTTCTCCTTCAAGGCGCATATCCCCTCCTACGCCATGCTCGTCTTCTTCTGGTGCGTCTTTGGCGCCTACTCGATGTCCAGCGGCGGCTAAGCCGCAGCCCGCGCAGGGCACAATCCCCGTGGCCAGCACTGCGCAGGCAAGCTGGCCATTTTGGCGTCCAGCCCCGGCCAGCTGTGCCAACCGGCTGACCGGTTCAGGGCTGGGCGCCTGAACCGGTGGAAAATTGGTGCCAGAGGCCGGGATTGAACCGGCGACCAAAGGCTTATGAGTCCTCTGCTCTACCACTGAGCTACTCTGGCGAAGTACACCTCGTTCACGAGGGAATCAAGCGGCGGGTATTACGCTTTGGACGAGCCGAGTGACAAGCAATTTCGCCGAACGCTTGGTGCTCGATTGCGGCCTCACGGTGCCAGACAGGTGGCCTGCATCCGCGGCACTACTACCCGACTGGCCGGGAAAATGCCGGCTGCTCTCCCCTTGACAGTCTATGAGACGACTTGCTCGATGGTTCGACTTGTTAAGCGTCGCAACCATGCCGCAAACCCGCCTTATTGCCCACTTTCTCGCCGGCGTCCTCCTTATCCTTGGATCCGGTTGCGCAAACGTGCCTAGTTCCTCTTCCGACGGCGTCTACCAGTCTCCGGTGCCGGGCCGCACGGCGGCCTATCTCAAGGGGACAAACTCCAGTGAAGGCGGGCTCTTTGGCGCCGATCATCGGGCGTTTGCCTTCATGGTCGACATGCAGTGGGTCCGGGATGCGGCCGACCAATGGGATCATCCTCTGGCGCTCGCCCCGGGGCATCACACCATCGGAGTGGAATACTCGTATTCGAACTTCATCGCCCGGGTGGATCTGCCCCTGGAAGCCAAACCCGAGGTCACCTACCAGATCATGCTGGGGGACGGCCATGAGGACGGTCCGGATGGCCGCCTTTTCTGCGAGTTCTGGATTGTCGACACGTCGACCGGGAAAGCGGTCACCCAAGTCTACCACCGGCAGGTCACGGGCGGTAAAAAGGGCACGATTTTCAACGTCAACAAGTAGCGCTCATGCCCCAGGGCTGGCCTTCAGCCGGCGGACAACGGGTGTGTATCAGGCACCGCCGCCATCACGCCCAGTTCAATACAGACCACGGTCAGGGGTTGCTCGCCGCAATTCTCCACCGTCACTTCATTCCAACCCTCCCGCACGAGGGAAACCGGAAACTGGTAATCCTGGCCGACGTGCTCCTTCACGTGGTGCGTGAGTGAGCCGCAGGAAAACAGCAGCCGGTCGTTCGTCGTATTTTCCGCCGTCGGCCAGCTCCCATTGAAGGATACTGGCACCGGGCCCGTCGCGGCGTTCCGGTTGAGTACAATCTGGATCACCAGCCGCAGTCCCCGGTCGCCTGGCTCGGCGCACATGGGCAACCGGAACGACTGCCGCCAGTTCTTCTGCAAGATCACGGGGATTTGGGGCGGCGCTTCAAAGGGCGGCTGGGACAGACCGGCGAAGCCCCGGTCGGCAAAAGTGTAGTGCTTCTCGCGTCCGCGGAGAAATTCGAGGCGGTGGATATCGCGCAAGAGGGCATAATCCGACGCGATCCCAGGGACGTGGGCCTGATCGCC
>QQNC01000058.1 GCA_003402695.1 Verrucomicrobiota bacterium
AATGCTCCCGCCGAGGACGCTGAGCACGATGGACTCGGTGAGAAACTGGAGCTGGATCTCCCGGCCATGGGCGCCGACGGCGAGGCGGATGCCGATTTCGCGGGTGCGCTCGGTGACGGAGACGAGCATGATGTTCATGATGCCGATGCCGCCGACGATGAGGGAGACGCCGGCCACGGCGCCGAGCAGGCCGGTCATGGTGTCGGCTGTGGCGGTGGCCGCCTGGGCGATTTCCACCTGGCTGCGGACTGTGAAGTCGTCGCTGCCCTCCGCGGTGCGGTGCCGCTGCCGGAGCAGGGCGACGATGTCGTTTTGGGCGAGGGTCATCGTGTCGGGGGACGACGCCTGGACGCTAATGGAGCGCAGCATGGTCTGCTTGGACACCCGGCGCATGGCGCTGGTGTAGGGTACGATGACCAGGTCGTCCTGGTCCTGGCCCTGAACGGAGAGACCCTTGGCGGCGAGAATCCCCACGACCTTGAAGGGCTGGGCCTTGATGCGGAGGGTCTGCCCGACTGCGGAGCCCTCGGGAAACAGCTGGGTGGCGATCGTCTGGCCGATGACGCAGACCTTGCCGACGCTGCGGACATCGGCCTCGGAAAACATGACGCCGTCGGAGAGCGGCCACACTCGGATGGAGAGGTAGTCGGCACCCTCGCCGAGGATCTGCGTGGACCAGTTAAGACCATTGGCCAGGATTTGCGCGGAGGTACGGACCTCGGGGCTGACGCCGATGACCGTGGTGACCTCGCGCTTGATGGCCTCGGCGTCCTCGACGGTCAGCGTGCCGGCGCCGAACGCGCCCGAGCGGGCGCCGCCCTGGTTGAAGCTGCCGGAGAATACGAGGAGGACGTTTTCGCCGAGCGAGGCGATCTGGGCCTCGACCACGGACTTGGCGCCGTTGCCGATGCTGACCATCGCGATGACGGCGCCGACGCCGACGATGATGCCGAGCGCGGTGAGCAGGGAGCGCAGCACGTTGCGGCGCAGGGCGCGGAAGGAGACGGTCAGGGTGGAGCGGAGGCGCATGGCTGAAAGCCGGGTGAGGGGTGCTAGGCGATGGGCGATGGGCCGGGAGGAGTCAGGCGGTGAGTTTGGCGGCGGTCTCGGCCTCGCGGAGCTTGCGGAGTTCCTCGTCGGCGATGAGCCGGTCAGTCACGGCGATGTCGCTGACGACCTTGCCGTCGCGCATGATGAGGTTGCGGCGGCAGTAGTGGGCGATGTCGAGTTCGTGGGTGACCATGACGATGGTGATGCCCTCGGCATTGAGCTTCTGGAATACGCCCATGACCTCGATAGCCGTCTTGCTGTCGAGGTTGCCCGTGGGCTCGTCGGCGAGCAGGACCTGCGGGTTGTTGGCGAGGGCGCGGGCGATGGCGACGCGCTGCTGCTGGCCGCCGGAGAGCTGGCTGGGAAAATGGTCGGCACGGTCGGCGAGGCCGACGATCTCGAGACAGTGCTCGGCGCGTTCCTGCATGTCGCGGTGGGAGATCCGGCGGCGGCCGTAGAGCATGGGCAGCTCGACGTTTTCCAGCGCGGTGGTGCGGGCGAGGAGATTGAAACCCTGGAAGACGAAACCGAGCTTCTCGTTGCGGAGGTCGGCCAGCTCGTTGCGGTCGAGCCCGGCGATGTCCACGCCGTCGAGCAGGTAACGCCCCGATGTCGGCCGGTCGAGACAGCCGAGGGTGTTCATGAGCGTGGATTTGCCCGAGCCGCTGGCGCCCATGACGGCCATGAACTCGCCCTTGTGCAGCTCCAGCGTGACGCCCCGGACGGCGTGCACCTTCACCTCGCCCGAATCGTAGATACGGTGGATGTCCTCAAGTTTGACGACGGCGGACATGCGGAGGTGCGGGGGAGCTTAGAACCGGCGCTGCTGGCCACCACTAAATGGATTGGTCGACGGAGCGCCGGATTTGGCGCCGGGTATGATGGCGGAGGTGACGACTTGGTCGCCCTCCTTGAGTCCCTCGAGAATCTCGGTGTAGGTGCCGTCGGTGATGCCGAGTTTGACCGTGGCGGCATCCAGTTTGGGCGCGGCGGAGTCCGAGCGGGTCAGAGTATAAAGTGTACGGGTGACGGGGGTGTTGCTGTCCCCGCCGCCGAAGCGACCGACGGGCAGCTCAATGCCGCGTTCCTTGGCGAGTTCCTTGATGCGGCTGATGACCTCGGGGGTGGGCGGACCGTTGCCGCGGACAAAGCCCGCGTCGCGCATCAGCTGCTGGAATTGGGCGCGGCGCTCCTCGTCGGTCAGCGGCTTGGAGGCGGGTGTGGCGGCGGCGCCGGGAGTCGCGGCGTCGACGGGTTTGGCGGGGATCAGGGAATCGGGAATCCGGGCGCGCAGGGCGCTGTTGGGGATCTTGAGGGCGCCGGCATGGTTGGCGATGGTGATGGAGACCGTGGCGGTCATGCCCGGCTTCAGTTTCAGGTCGGCGTTCCGGACGTCGATCATCGTGTCGTAGACGACCACGTTCTGGGTGGTTTTGGGCGAGTTGCGGATCTGCGACACGACGCCGCGGAAAGTGCGGTTGGGAAAGGCGTCGACGGTGAACGTGACGCGCTGCTGTTCCTGGACGTTGCCGATGTCGGCTTCGGAAATCGCCGCGTCGATCTGCATCGTGGTGAGGTCGTTCGCGATCTGGAAGAGGATGGGGGCGGTGAGGTTGGCGGCGACGGTGTTGCCGACGTCCACGCTGCGCGAGATGACGCTGCCATCGATCGGGGAGTAGATGGTGCAGCGGTTCAGGTTGACCTGGGCGGTGTCGAAGCTGGCGCTCTGGATCTTCACCTGGGCATCCGCCTGAGCGAGCTGGGCGACGGCGGTGTCGAGGTCGCTCTGCGGAATGAGGTTCTGCTGGAAGAGGGTCGCGGCGCGGTTGGCGTTGGCCTGCATGAGCGCGTAGTTGGCCTTGGCGTTGGCCAGCTGGCCCTCGGCCTGCTTGAGGGCGGTCCGGTAGTTGGACGGGTCGATTTCCGCGAGGATCTGGCCCTTTTTGACGGGGGAATTCCAGTCCACATAGAGCTTGGCGACGTTGCCGGAAATCTGGCTGCTGACGTCCACGGTCGTGACGGCCTGGAGGGTGCCGGTGGCGGAGACGGTCTGGATGACATCGCCCCGCGTGACGGGCGTGGTGGTGAACTCAGGGGCCTTTTCGGCCGACTGTTGCCAGAAATACCAGCCACCAGCCGCGACGGCGGCGACAATGACCAGAAGCACGATGAGGCCGCCAGAACTCTTGGATTTAGCCATGGAAGTTTAAGATGAATACCCGGAGTGAAACATGGCAACCCTAACCCTCCGTGGTCGGATGGGTGGGTGGCTGCTGGAGTCTGACGATTGACGCCACGCCGTGCCGGGTGGTTACGGCTGGCTGGCGGGGCGGGAAATCTTGTTGCCAGTGCGGGGAGCGGAAACTTGGGTGCTGCCCACCCGACCCATGAAAAATCTTCCCCGTTGGCTCGCCCTGCTCTCCCTCCTTTTGCTCGTCACTCCGGTTCGCGCTGAGGAGGACAAGCCGGAGGCTAAGTCAGAGAAGTTCGAAACTCCCGGCGCCGACAAAAAAACGGAGGCCAAGGAGAAGGAACCGGTGCTGTCCGTCACCGAACATGAAATCACGATCGGCGGAAAGCTGATCAAATACCGGGCGACGGCGGGCTACCTCGTGCTGAAGGACGCCAAGGACAAGTCGCGCGCGAATATTTTCTTCACCGCCTACACCAAGCTCGGCGAGTCCGACCCGGCCAAGCGGCCGCTGACTTTCTCGTTCAACGGCGGCCCGGGCTCCTCCTCGGTCTGGCTGCACCTCGGCATGCTCGGGCCCAAGCGCGTCGTCATGACGGACAAGGGCGAATCGCTGCCGCCGCCATACAAGTGGGTGGACAACGAGTATTCGTGGCTCGACCAGACGGACCTGGTGTTCATCGACCCGGTCTCGACCGGCTACAGCCGCGCGGCGAAGGACGTGGATGCAAAACAGTTCCACGGGTTCGCGGGCGACATCGAGTCGGTGGGCGAGTTCATCCGGCTGTGGACCACGCGCAACCAGCGCTGGGCCTCGCCGAAATTCCTCGTGGGTGAGAGCTACGGCACGACGCGCGCCGCCGGCCTGTCCGACTACCTGCAGCGGAAGTACGATTTTTACCTCAACGGGATCTGCCTGATCTCCTCGATCATGAATTTCCAGACGGCGCGGTTCGCGCCGGGCAACGACCTGCCGTACGAGCTGTTTCTGCCGACGTACACGGCGGCGGCGTTTTATCACGGCAAGCTGAAGGGTGAACTCGCGAAGGACCTGCCGAAGACGCTCGCCCGCGTCGAAGAGTTCGTCCGAAAGGATTATACCCTCGCGCTGATGCAAGGTGACGCGCTGCCGGCGGCGGAACGCCAGCGGATCGCGGAGTCGCTGGCCGCATACACGGGCCTGCCGTTGGCACACGTGGAGGAGAAAAACCTCCGGATCGATATTTTCGACTTTGTGACCGAGCTGCGCCGCAGTGAGCACCGCACGATCGGCCGGCTGGACAGCCGGTTTGTGGGCATCACGGACAGCGTGGATGGATTTTTCGACCCCAGTCTGGAGGCGATCAACGGCGGCTACACGACGGCGCTGAACGATTACATGCGGCGGGAGTTGAAGTATGAGAACGACCTGCCGTACGAGATTCTCACCAGCGCGGTGCAGCCCTGGAGTTACAGCAATGTGGAGAACGAATACCTCAACGTCGCGGAGACGCTGAAGAAGGCCATGACGAAGAACCCGTTCCTCAAGGTCTGGATCGCCAACGGCCATTACGACCTCGCCACGCCGTACTTCGCGACGAAGTACACGGTGGAACACATGGGGCTGGATCCCTCAATCCGGGATCACATCACGCTCACCTACTATGAGGCGGGCCACATGATGTATATCGAGAAGCAGTCGCGCGTGAAGCTGAAGGCCGACTATGACGCCTTCCTGGATGCGACGCTGAAATCAGCCGGCGTGCGGTGAGGCCTGCCCGCGGCGGCGGCTAGCGCTTGTAGGCGATCTTCAACGCGGCGGCGACGTTGGGCGGGACGAAGTGGGAGACATCGCCGCCGTACTTGGCGACCTGCTTCACGAGCGACGAGCTGGTGTAGCTGAACTGCTCGTTGGGCATCACAAAGATGGTTTCGATCTGGGGCTTCAGATGGCGGTTCATGAGGGCCATGTTGAACTCAAACTCGAAGTCGGAGAGGGCGCGCAGGCCGCGGATGATCGCGTCGGCCTCATGGGCGATGCAGAAGTCCACCAGGAGGCCGGCAAAAGGGGTGAGGGTGACGTTGGGGAACTTGGCCACGTTCGACCGCAGCATCTCGAGGCGTTGTTCCGGGGTGAAGAGCGGGTCCTTGCCCGGGTTGTCGGCGACGGCGACGGTGACGCGGTCAAACAGCTTCGCGGCGCGGCCCAGCACATCGAGATGGCCGTAGGTAATGGGGTCAAAGGTGCCGGGGTAAATGCAGTGGTGCATGGGGAACGGAGGCAGCAAGGCAGGAAACCCGGCGCGGGGAAAGCGGAGAATGGCGGTCCGTCGGCGCAGTTCCGTGATTGTCTTGCGAAACCCCGCCCGTGCATAACCGTGTTTCTGTCCGAATGAATCTGCCCAATATCATCACCCTGTCCCGCATTCCGCTGATGTTCGTCATCGTCGGGCTGATGTATTGGGACCACTTGGGGGCGGCCTCGGCCGCGTTCTGGCTGTTCATCCTCTGCGCCATCGGCGACTGGCTGGACGGCTACCTCGCCCGCAAGCGGAACATGGTGTCAACGTTCGGCAAGCTGATGGACGCGCTCACCGACAAGATCATGGTCGTCGGCATCGTCATTGCCCTGGTGAACAAGCAGGAAATCCCGGTGGCGTTCGCGCTCATCACGATGTGCCGGGAGTTTCTCGTCACCGGCATGCGCATGGTGGCGGCGTCGAAGGGCGTGATCGTGGCGGCGGACGGCGGCGGCAAAACGAAGACGGTGACGCAGCTCATCGCCCTGGGCTTCCTGCTCGGCGCGCCGATGGCCGGACGTGACTGGGCGCACCTGTTCCCGGCCCTCAACCTGACGCAATTTGTCGAATACGTGGCGAAGACGGGGCTCGTGATATTTATCATCGGCACCTTTCTGGCCGTGTGGTCGGGCTGGCGCTACGTGGTGCGGTACAAGGACGTGGTGTTCACCGACGCCGACAAATGAAGCTGCAGCAGCCGATCTGGCCGCGCTTTCTGCCGACGCACGTGGTGTTGAACCTCGCCCGGCTGGGTCCAATCGGCGCCCGGCTGCCCGCGCCGGGGACCTGGGGCTCGGTGGCGGGAGTTTTGTTTTTCACGGTGTTCTTTGACCCGCTGAACACCGTCGAGACGGTGGGGCTGAGCTTGGTGACCTGCTACCTCGCCGTGGCGCTTTGCGGTGAAGCGGAATTCCGGCTGGCGCGCAAAGACCCGGGCGAAGTGATTCTCGATGAATTTGTGGCGATGCCCCTGTGTTTTCTCGGCTGGCGCCTGTTGACGGCGGCGCCTGCAGGCACGGGTCCTTGGCTAAAGTGGATTGTGATTGTCGCCGGTTTTGCCCTGTTCCGATTCTTCGACATCCTGAAGCCGCTCGGCATCCGCAAGCTTCAGGACCTCCCAGGTGGCTGGGGCGTGGTGGTGGACGACGTGGCCGCGGCGCTTGCGACCTGTGCGACGATGCACCTCGCGAAGCTGGCCTGGGTCCACTTGGCGCGCTAGGCGCGGGTCGGTCAGGCGATCTCGAGGTGTGGCGAACTGACGAACGCGCCGCGATCATCCTCCACGCTGAGATAACAGACCGTAACGGCGTCAGGGAGATCGGCGGTGATCAGGCCGCCTACGAGACGGGCGGGTAGGCTGCGCCAGCGCCGTTCCTGCCAGCGGCCCGCAGCGGCCGTAAAATGCAGGGAGGCCGAGGTGATCGGCCGGTGGTGGGTCCAGCGGGCGCGGAGGCTGCGGCCGGTGAGTTGCGCTGGGCTGATGACCGGTAGCGGTTCGCCGTGGCGCAGGTGCTGGTCGGCGAAGAGGGCGATTTCGCCGGGAGCGATGCCGCATTCCTGGCTGTGCTCCATCCCGACCCGGACGCAAAAGGTGACGGGCGATTGGGGCAGGGCGTAGGTCTTCGCCACACTGTCCAGCGGATAGGCGAAGTCGTTGGAGCCGGAAACGAAGAGCATGGGCGCCGTGGCGGCGGGCAGATAAACGGACGGGTCGCACTGCTCGTGCCAGGTGAGGCGCTGAGCGGGAGTCATCGCGGCAAACCGGTCCATCCAGACGAGGGCACTGTTGGCCTGGAGATAGCCGCAGCCGTATACGGGGATGGCGCACGCCAGGCGCGGGTCGAGGCTGGCGGCGAGGCAGGTCAGATAGCCGCCCCAGCTGACACCCGTAAGGCCGATGCGGGCGGGATCAACCAGGGCAAAACTCCGCAGGATGGTATGCGAGCGCAGGACCGCCGCGACCGCATGATAGGTCCATGAGTCGGCCCACGCGACCGCGGGGTCGAAAATGACGGCGTCGTCCATCGCCGGGCCGCGGCGGGTGAGCGGGACGCGATTCGCGCCGCAGCCGTTGAGGTCCATCGCGATTGCGGCGTAACCACGCTGGACCCACGTTTCGACCCAGTCGCGGAAGGCCGCGCCGAGTCCGCCGTGGACGAGGATCATTCCCGGCGCGCGGGTGGTGGTACCGCGCGGGATGCCGACGTAGGCGAACACCGCGGTGGGTCGGCCCGCGTAGGGCACGCTTTCAAAGAGAATCGATGAGACCGAACCCTCCGTCTCCAGCACGCGGTAGGTGGCATCGGCAAACAGCCGCGGCCGGTCCCAGTTGGCCAAGGGGTCGGTGAGCGCCGGCTTCACGTCCTAGCGCTTGGCCTTGTAGTTGAACTCCACCCGCACACTGCCGCTCGCGCCCAGCTCATGGCCATCGGGACCCCAGATGGACCAACCGCCGACGGTCGCGGTCAGCCGGGTGTGGCGACCCTGCCAACGGGTCAACGGAAACACGATCGCGGGCCGCAGGCCAAAGACCTGATGCGTCTCATTGCTAAACAGCGCGGTGGAACTGTAGCTGGCGGTCAGCAGGGCCTGGAATTTCTTCCAGTCCCGCGCGAGGCCGCTGGAGAGGGTGGATGAGTTGGAATGGAGTTGATTCCGGCCGAAATTCGAGGGGAGGTTGGTCGCGTTCAGCAGATCGATCCCCAGCGTGCTGTAACCCACCAGGTTGCAGTCGGGCATCAGGAGTTTGGAAACTGCGACATACGGCACGGTATGCTGGTAGCCGTCGCTCAGATCACGCGGCGGCCGGCTGAGCGGGGTGATGAAATCCACGCCCGTGCTCCACGACAGATCAGGGGAGGTCGGCGAAGTCTTGGGGGTCTCGTATTTAACGCCGGTATTCAGCCGGTCGAAACCGTAGCCCGCCGACCGGGCCAAGCCGTGGGTGAAATAGCCTTCCACCTCCACATGGGCCTGATAATCCACGGCAAACTTGGCCCGGAGGCCCAGCGGGACGCGCATGAAATCCTTGTGGACCAGGTCGCCGAAGTGCGGGCTGCTGTAGAACTGAAAAATGTCATGGGGCATGAAGTTCGACAGGCCGAACCGGGAAAAATCCGGCAGGCGGTCGAGCAGGTCGCCCAGGTTGGAAAGCGAGGTTGCCTGGGACGGCACAGTGGATTGCGCCCGGCCCGTGACGGCGATGAGGCCCAAGGCCAGAGTCAGTCCGTAAAAATGAAGGTAGCGTCGGCGGTGCATGGCGGGGTCAGGGTAGAATCTGGAGGTTTTCCGCCGGCAGTTTCACCAGCAGGCCCTGCTGGAGCACATCCACGGTGAGCACGACGCCTTGGGGGTTGGCGGGGTTGTCAACGAAACCCTCGAGTCCGCGCAGGGGTCCGCCGATGATTTTCACACGGCGGCCGCGGGTGAGGAGGGGGCGCACACTCAGTTCGTAACCCGAGGCCACAATGGCGCGGACCTCCTCGACCTGGCGGAGAAAACGGGTCTCGTCCTCGATCTCAATGGTCCGGGCGACCAGGTCTTGCTGGTAGATGCGCGCCTTCCGCAGGGCGGAAACCTGCACGAAGACGTAGCCGGCAAAGAGGGGTTTGGTGAATTTCTTGGCCGACGCACCGTAACGGCGCACGCTGGTGATCAGCGGAAGATAATGGGGCAGTGCCTCGGCCGCGAGCAGGGCGGCGAGCTTCTTTTCACACCGCGGCCGGGTGTGGCAGACCAGCCAGCGCGGTTCCGCGAGGTCGGTCTCGGCGAATTGGGGGGATGGCTGAACCATGCAGGTCAGACCTTGGCGAGGCGCCGAAGTGCCAAGACGTAACCCGGAAATCCCTTGCCGCAGATCATTGCGATACAGGCGCCGGCGGTCATGGAACGGTGCCGGAAGGGCTCGCGTTTCTTGATGTCGGAAATGTGCACCTCGACGGCGGGCAGGCTGGTGCTGGCCAGGGCGTCGCGCAGGGCGATGCTGGTGTGGGAGTACGCCCCGAAATTGACGATGAAGCCGCCGATCCCCCGGTCGGCGAGGCGATGGATTTCATCAATCAGCGCGCCCTCGTGGTTGGATTGGAAAAAGGTCGGGGTGAAACCCAGCGCGAGGGCCTCGGTGCGGATCATTTTTTCCAGGTCGCGCAGCGTGGCTGTGCCATAGATTTCCGGCTCGCGCTTGCCGAGGCGGTTGAGATTGGGACCGTGCAGAATGGCGATCTTCTTCATTAAGGGGTGGGGAATTTGAAAAAGTGGCGGACAGGGACGGGCCAAGCCTGCACGAGATCCGGGCCGGTTAGAAGGGGTTTTCCGTGGCAATAAATTCCCAGGGCAGGCGGAATTTACTGGCCAACTCGGCGGCCAGCGCCGACACGGCGTGGACCTCGGTCGCGTAGTGGCCGCAGACGTAGAGGTTGAGCTTCTGTTCCTGGGCGAGGTTGAAGTGCTCTTCGCGCAGCTCGCCGGTCACGAGGGTGTCCACGCGGGCTGGGCGCAGTTCCGGAAGGGCGCTGCGGCCGCTGCCGCTGCAGAAGGCAATCTGGCGCGGGGAGGCCGAGCCGTATTCGATGGCAATCATCCGCGGGTAGAGCGCCGCGAGCTTCCGGCGCAGTGCGGCCCGCGTCAGCCGGCTGGGGGCGATGCAGCCGATGGCGCGACCCTCGAGCGGGAGGAAGCGGCGTTTCGGCGTGAGCCCGAGCTGGCGGGCCAGGAGGGCGTTGTTGCCGATCGCCGGATGGGCATCGAGCGGCAGGTGGCTGGAATAGAGCGCGCAGTTGCCGCGCTTGAGGGCTAGGACCCGGGGATGGAACGGGCGCTTGGGCGGGTAGGGCAGGTCCCAGAACATGCCGTGGTGCACGAGCAGGAAGTCCACGCCGGCCGCGATGGCCTTTTGGAAGGGGATGAGGCCGGCGTCCACGGCGGCGCCGATCTTGGTGACTCGGCCATTGTTCGGGAACTGCAGGCCGTTGAACGAGCCGGGGAAGTCCTTGAACGCCGTGCGTAAGGTGCGGCGGTCGCAGTAGGCGACGAGATCGGAGAGTTGGGTCATGGGCTGGGACCGAGACGGCAACTATGGGCGCTAAAGCCCGCGCCGAAACTCACGAGCCAAAAATCACCGGCGGAACCGGGTTGGGGGGTCTTCAGCGTTTCCTCAAGGGCAAAGAGGACGGACGGGCTGCTCATGTTGCCGTGATGCAGTAAAGTGCGCGTGCTGGCCGCGAGTGAGTGCGGCGCGACGACCGGCTCGATGGCTTCGAGGACATCGCGTCCGCCGGGATGCGTAATGACGCGCGCCACCGGCCGTGGCCCGCGATCGGCCCAGAGCCGGCCGACCGCCGCGGCGGCGAGCTCGGGCACAGAGCGGTGGAGCAGGTTGCGGAGTTTCCCGTCACGCTGCTCGAAGCGGAGTTTGTCGCGGTCAGCCGGCAGGTGCAGCGTGTCGAAATCGAAGGCGCGCAGGCCGGTCGGCCCGGGGGTGTTGCGCCAGATGGTGGCCGCAGCGCCGTCGCTGAAGAGGCACGCGCTGATGAGGACGCCGGGATCGTCATCGAGGTAAAACGCGGCGGAGCAGATCTCGACCGCGACGCAGGCGACGATGGCGTCGGGTTTCGCGGCGAGCACATGACTGGCGGCGCGTAACGTCGGGATGGCGGCGCCGCAGCCGAGCCCGACGAGATCTTGGAGAAAAACGTTGGTCCGCAGGCCGAGTTGCTCGGCGACGTAGCTGGTCACGCCAGGGCAGAGGTAACCGCTGCAGGTGCAGATGAGCAGCGCGTCCAGCTGGTCGGCCCGCAGGCCGGCCTGCGCGAGGGCGGCGGTGAGGGCGCGGCCGGCGAGCTTGGGGGCCTCGGCGCGGAAGATTGCGTTGAGCTGATCGGCGGTCAGGTCGAACACCTGGGCAAGGTCCGGCGCGGCGAAGTGTCGCGTGGCGATGCCATGATCACCCTTCAGGATGGTCTGCAGGATGAGCATCGAGCGCCGCTTGAGCCGGGCGCCGATCGGGGAGCGCTGCGCGAGTTCCCAGCATTCGGACTGGGTCGAGGTGGCCGGAGGCACGGCAGTGGCGAGCGCATGGAGATACATTTAAATAGGACCCGGGAACAGGGGGGCGGTTCAGCGAGGGCTCAGGCGCGCCGGATGGCAATCATCTGGTAGGCGTAGCGCGTGGTGATGACACACTCGCAATCCCACTCGGCCGGATTGAGCCCCAGTGCCCGCGGGAGTTCGTCCCCGATAAAACCCGCGGCAATGCTCACGTACCCGTCGTGCCGGCTGACGTGATTGGCGCCGAACAACGGGGCCAGCCCGCGATAGATATATTGTGAGAGGCGCGAGCGGGCGGGCTCGCGGGCGAGGATGATCCGGGCGTGACGGCGGATGACGGCGCCGACGGCCGCCAGTTCGGCTGCGGAGAACTGGTGGAAAATCAGGTTGCCGATGACCGCGGCGTAGCCGGCGTAGCCGGGGAACGTCAGGAGGTTTGCCGCGTGCCAGTTCCGACCGGCGGGCCAGGGGGTGGGACGGGGCCAGAGGTCGAGTCCGTCCACCGGCACGCCGGCGGCGATCAGGCGGAGGCCGAGTTCGCCGGTGCCGGCGCCGAGTTCGAGGGCGGTTTCGCCGGGGTGCAGCCGCGGGGGGAGCGTGCAGGCGAGCCAGCGGTGGTTGCCCATGAGCTGGTTGACCAGGCGCAGGTCCCGCCGGTTGTGCAGGGCATCGGGGTGGTCCGGGGGAAGCGAATCGAGAAGCTCGGGCTCAAGCGTGCGCGGCATCATGCAGAGAGGAGGATTGCCCGACCGCAGGCAGGTGTCCAGAGTTCCGGCCGAATTATGAGTCCAGCACCCACCAGCCCGGTCGACCTGATTGCAGCGGCCACGGAAAAATTTCCCGGTCGTCCCTCGTGGGACGAGTATTTCATGGCGACGGCCATGCTGATGTCCACGCGCTCCAACTGCGAGCGGCTGCATGTCGGCTGCGTCATCGTGACCGGCGGCGCGCGCAAGAACCGCCTCGTGGCGGCCGGCTACAACGGCTACCTGCCAGGCACGCCGCACGTCACGAAGATACGGGACGGCCACGAGCAGGCGACCGTGCACGCCGAGCAGAACGCCGTGGCGGATGCCGCGCGGCGGGGCAGCGCGGTGGAGGGCTGTGTGGCCTACGTGACGCATTATCCCTGCATCAACTGCGCGAAAATCCTCGCCGCCGCGGGCATCGCCGAGGTGCGGTACCGCCTCGATTACGCAAACGACCCGCTGGTGGCGCCACTGCTGCAGGAAGCGGGAGTGGTGATCCTGAA
>QQNC01000059.1 GCA_003402695.1 Verrucomicrobiota bacterium
ACCTCGACCAGCTCCGTCACTTTGCCACGGTCTCGGCCGCCGCCGCGAATCTCCTCCGCTCGCCGGCCGCCCCCATTGTGCTGGTGCCGCGCCGGACCGACGCCCGGCACTCCGCCCTCGCCGCCGGCATTGCCCCGGGCAACCCCTGGATCGGCGCCCTCCTGCCGTCCAACCCACTGCACGTGCTACTGCTCGAGTCGGTTGATTTTCCCCTCGTCGCCACGAGCGCCAACCTGGCCGAGGAGCCGTTGTGCACCGATCCCGCCGAGGCCCACCGGCGGCTCGCCGGAATCGCGGACCTGTTCCTCGATCACGACCGGCCCATCGCACGGGCGGTGGATGATTCGGTGGTCCGGCTCGCCGAGCACCACGCCCCCATCCTGCTGCGGCGCGCGCGCGGCTACGCTCCCACCCCGCTGGCGCTGCCCGGCCGGCTGGCGGCCCCGGTCCTCTGCGTGGGCGGCCAGATGAAGAATACCATCGCCGTGGCCGCGGGTACGCAGGTTGTGCTCAGTCCCCACCTCGGCGACCTGGAGGGCGTCGCGACCCACCGGCTGTTCGAGCAGACGATCACCACCCTCGGTGAACTGCAGGGCGCGCATTTCGCCACCGTGGTTCACGACCAGCATCCCGACTACGCCTCCACCCACTACGCCGAACGCACCGGCCTGCCGCGTCTCGCGGTGCAGCACCACCTCGCGCACGTGCTCGCCTGCCTGCTGGAACATGGCCAGCCCGCCCATGATGTCCTCGGCATTGCGTGGGATGGCACGGGTCATGGCCCCGACGGCACCGTGTGGGGCGGCGAATTCCTGCTGCTCCAAAACAACCAGGCCGAGCGCTTCGCCCGGCTGCGGCCGTTCCGTCTCCCCGGCAGCGGCGCCGCCGTCCGCGACGCGCGGCGCGTGGCGCTGGGCCTCGCGCACGAACTGAATCTCCTTCCGGACGTGGCCGCGCACCTGCACTGCGGCGAGCGCGAGACGGCGCTCTTCGGCGCCATGCTCGCCCAGCAACTCAACTCGCCGCTGTGCTCGAGCGCCGGCCGGTTGTTCGATGCCTTTGGCGCCCTCCTCGGTCTGGGTCAGAACAACGCCTTCGAGGGTCAGCTGCCCCTCGCCGTCGAGGCCGCCGCCACCACCGCCGCGCCCTCGGACGAGGCGCTGCCTTTCCCCGTCATCCCGTCCGCCACGCGCGGCGCCCGGCTCGAGGTCGACTGGAGTCTTTCCGTCAGCCAGCTCCTGCACCCGTACCATGACGCGGCCGCCAACGCGGCCGCCCTGCACCGCGGCCTGGCCCGCGCCATGGTCGACGTCGCGCGCCAGGCCGGCGCCGGCACCGTCGTGCTCACCGGCGGTTGTTTCCAAAACGCCCTGCTTCACTCCCTCGCGTCCGCGGCCCTCACGGCGGCCGGTTTCCGCGTGCTGGTCCACGAGCGCCTGTCCCCCAACGACAACTCAATCGCCGCCGGCCAGGCCCTCGCGGCCCTCTGGCAACTGTCTTCCGTTTCGCTTCCCTCCTAACCCCCCATAACCCGTCTCCACCATGTGCCTCGCCGTTCCCGGTAAAATTCTCGAAATCATGGGTGACGATCCCCTGCTCCGCGCCGCCAAGGTCAGCTTCGCCGGCGTCATCAAGCTCATCAGCCTCACCTGCACCCCCGAGGCCCGCCTCGGCGACTTCGTCCTCGTCCACGTCGGTGTCGCCATCAGCGTCATCGACCCGCAGGAGGCCGAGGAAACCTTCCGTTACCTCCGGGCCATGGGCGAACTCGACGGGCTGGATATTCCTTCGCCGGTGGCATCGCCACCGGACGAACCGCGCCGTAGTCCCGCTCAGCGGGACGAAGGCGGGCGCATCACAGCCAGCACGCTCTCGCCATGAAATACGTCGACGAATACCGCGACGCCGCCCTCGTCCACCAGCTGGCCGCGAGGATTGCGCGCACGGTGACGAAGCCGTGGACGCTGATGGAAATCTGCGGCGGGCAGACGCACGCCATCGTCAAGTTCGGCCTCGATGACTTGCTGCCCAAACTCGTCACGCTCGTCCACGGCCCGGGCTGCCCGGTCTGCGTCACCAGCGCTGAACTGATTGACCAGGCCGTCGAGCTCGCGCTGCACCATGGCGCGATCCTGTGCTCGTTTGGCGACATGCTGCGCGTGCCGGGCAACGGCGTGGACCTCCTCACCGCCAAGGCCCGCGGCGCCGACGTCCGGATCGTGTACTCGCCGCTCGATGCCGTGACCCTCGCCCAGGAGAACCCGGCGAAGCAAGTCGTGTTCTTTGCCGTGGGCTTCGAGACCACCGCGCCGGCCAACGCGCTGTCGGTCCTGCGCGCTGAGCGCGAGTCGGTGAAGAATTTTTCCATCCTGACGTCCCACGTCCTGGTGCCGCCGGCGATGCGCGCCATCCTCGGCTCCCCGGAAAACTCCGTGCAGGGCTTCCTCGCCGCCGGCCACGTATGCGCCATCATGGGCACCGGGGAATACGGCCCGATCGCGCGCGAATTCGGCGCCCCGATCATCATCACCGGCTTCGAGCCCGTGGACATCATGGAGGGCATCCTGCGCTGCGTGCAGCAGCTCGAGTCCGGCCGCGCCGAGATCGAGAATGCCTATTCCCGCGCCGTGCGCACCGAGGGGAACGCCCCCGCCCGCCAGATCGTCGAGCAGGTCTTCGAGGTCTGCGACCGCGACTGGCGCGGACTCGGCGTCATCCCGCAAAGCGGCCTGGCCCTCCGCCCGGCCTATGCGGCCTACGATGCCAGCCGCCGCTTCCCGCTGGCCAAGGCGGGCGCCACCTGCGCCACGGAATGCATCAGCGGCGCCATCATGCGCGGCGTGAAAAAGCCCCACGACTGCCCCGCCTTCGGCACGCGCTGCAATCCCGAGCACCCACTCGGCGCCCCCATGGTTTCCAGCGAAGGCGCCTGTGCCGCCTACTACCGTTACCGCCACCGGCTCGAGACCCCCGCCGCGGTCGCCGTGGCCTGAAGCCCGGAATCCCGGCCGGCCTAGCAAATCCGCGGCAACTGCTCGCCGCTCAGGCGGTCCACGATCCGCTCGGAGCCGATGATGCTCCGCTGCGTCACCTGCCCGGCCGGACCGGCCGTGACGCGGCCGATGATCACCGCGGATTGTTCCGGCGCCGACTTCTGGAGAATGCTCAGCGCCCGCGCGGCCTGCGACTCGGGTAGCACGCACACAAACCGGCCTTCGTTGGCCACGTACAACGGGTCGAGCCCGAGGATTTCACACGCGCCTTGCACGAGCTCGGACACTGGGACCTTGGCGCTGTCCATCTCGATGCCCACCTGGGCCGTCTCCGCCAGCTCGACCAGCGCCGTCGCAAGTCCGCCGCGGGTCAGGTCGCGCAGGCAATGGACTTCCAGCCCCGCGCCCAGCAGGGCGTGCACCGGGGCCACCAGCGGCGCGCAGTCACTTTGAATTTCACTTTCGAAACTCAGGCCCGCCCGGGTCGCCATGATGGCGATACCGTGGCGGCCGATGTCACCGCTCAGGATCACGACGTCCCCGGCGCGGATCGACGAGGGCGCCACCACCAGCGAGGTCTCGATCACGCCCACCCCGGACGTGGTCACATAAAGTCCGTCGCCCTTGCCGCGCTCCACGACCTTCGTGTCGCCGGTCACAATGCTCACCCCGGCCGCCCGCGCGGCATCCCGCATCGACGCCACCACGCGCTCCAGCGTGGCGAGGGGGAGTCCCTCCTCGAGGATGAAGCCGGCGCTGAGCCACCGCGGCCGCGCCCCGCACATGCACAGGTCGTTGACGGTGCCATTGACCGCCAGCTCGCCGATGTCGCCACCGGGAAAAAACAGGGGACTGACCACGTGGGAGTCGGTCGTGAACGCCAGCCGGCTGCCCACCGACGGCATCAACGTCGCGCCGTCATGCTGGGAATCGAGCGCCGGATTGCCAAAGGCCGGCCGGAATATCCGGTCCAGCAGGTCCTGCGTCAGCCGGCCACCACCGCCGTGTCCCACGGTGATCTCCGTCCGATGCGGTAAAGGCACGGGACATTGGAGTCCGGAGAGATCGGCGGAGGTGGCCATCGGGTGCTATTACTAGCCCGCAACCGTCCAGGCCGGCGGAGGCGCGGCCGAAACCTGAGGAATCGGCGACACTTTCCGGGCGACCTGAGGGTAAGGGTTCATCATGGGACCGGGGAATCTAACGGGTGACATCATCGCAGGATTCCGGGTCTCCGGCCCAGCAGCGCTTGCGAATCATCACGCAGATCTTGGCGGAATCGCCGTTTTCCCGACTGGACTCATCCGGGAACACCGCAAGAAATGCACAGCCTCCAGCAACCGGGGCGTGGCCGGAAGGCCGGGCGTGTGGTAATCTCAGTCAACCTCCCACCACTTTGATCACCGTCGATTTAGACCTCGTCCGGAAATACGATATCTCGGCCCCGCGCTACACCTCCTATCCCACGGCGGTGGAGTTTAAGGACTTCCCGACGCCCGACCCGCTGCTGGCGCATCTGGACCGGGCGAACGTGGACGCCACCGTGCCGCTTTCGCTCTATTTCCACCTGCCGTTCTGCGAGACGCTCTGCTGGTTCTGCGGCTGCACGACGGTCATCAGCACCAACCACAAGCTGCCCGACACCTACCTCGACTACCTCGAGAAAGAGGTCGAGCTCATGGCCAAGCGCGTGCACCCGGGCCGCCAGGTGGTCCAGCTCCACTACGGCGGCGGCACCCCCACTTTTTTCCAGGCCCCGCAACTCGCCCGCCTCGCGGCGATCACCCGGAAGCACTTCCAACTGGCCCCCGACGCCGAGCTGAGCGTGGAGATTGATCCCCGCCGGTTGAGCCGGGAACAGGTGGTCGCCCTGCGCGAGAGCGGCTTCACCCGCGCCTCCCTCGGCGTGCAGGACTTCAATCCCCAGGTGCAGGTCGCGGTCCACCGCATCCAGCCGCGCGCCATGACCGAACAGGCCATCCGCTGGCTGCGCGAGGAGGGGTTCACCTCCATCAACATCGACCTGATCTACGGTCTGCCTTACCAGACCGTCGAATCCTTCACCGACACGCTCCGCCAGGTGCTGGAGATCCAGCCCGACCGCCTCGCCGTGTTCAGCTACGCGCACGTGCCGTGGATGAAACCCGCGCAGAAGCTCCTCGAGCGCGAGGCGGCGCTACCGTCCCCGGAGACCAAGATGGCCATGCTCAAGGTCATCACGGAGACGCTCACCCGCAGCGGCTACGTTTACATCGGGATGGACCATTTTGCCCGCGAGACCGACGAGCTCGCCGTCGCGCAGGCCGCGCACACGCTGCAGCGTAATTTCCAAGGTTACAGCACCAAGGCCGGCGTGGAAATCCTCGCGCTCGGCATCTCCGCGATTTCCCAGACGCCGCACAGCTACCGGCAGAATCACAAGACCCTCGAGCCCTACTACGCCGCCCTCGACCGCGGCGAGCTGCCCGCCATCCGCGGCGTGGAACTCAGCGACGAGGACACCCATCGCCGGGAGATCATCATGCGCGTGATGTGCCACCTGGCCCTCGACTACGACCAGCTTTCCCGGGAGTTCACCTGCAATTTCGCCGAAAAGTACGCCAAGGAGATCGCCCGGCTCGCGCCGCTTGCGGCCGACGGGCTCGTCAAACTGTCGCCCGGCGGCCTGCAAGTCACGGACCTCGGCCGGCTGTTCCTGCGCAACATCGCCGTCTGCTTCGACGCGTACTACGCCCCCGAGTCCAAGCGCCACTCGCGCACCGTCTGAGCCCGCGAATCACGCGAAACGGCGCGAGTTGAAAGCTCCCGAACCGGTTAGTTTTTACAGGAGATAACGGAGGCAACGGAGAGAAGGAGGAGACAAGGCAGGGAACGGCCCGAATCCATTCCTCCGTTCTCTCCGTTTCCTCCTGTTAAAAACAGATCGTTGCTTCCCGACAATTTCGCGTCGATTCGCGTAATTCGCGGGTAAAATCCGGAGCCGACAGCGGGCTACTTAGCCGCGCTCACGGGCCGGAAACTCCGCCAGCGCGGGAGCGGCAGGCCGGTCACGGCGATGAAGGCCAGCTGGCTGGCGACAAAGGCCAGCAGCCACCAGAACGCCGCGTCGATAAAGCCGTAGCTGTGCAGGCCCACGCCGAGCATGTTGACGCCGAACCAGCTCCAGGCCGTCACGATGTTGCCGAAGATCGCCAGCGCCATCAGGCCGCGCGCCTTGATCAGGCCGCCCCAGCGGGCGTGCAGAATGAGCGCGTTCCACAGGACGATGATCAACGCGCCGTTCTCCTTCGGGTCCCAGCCCCAGAAGCGGCCCCAGGACTGGTCCGCCCAAATGCCGCCCAGCACCGTGCCAACAAAGCTCAGCACCGTGGCGAAGCAGACCACGCCATAGACCATGCGGTTCAGCGAATCCGCCGTCGCGGCATCGAGCGAGCGCGTGAAGACGCCGCGGATCACGTAGATCAGGGCGAGGAAGCCCGCGAGGAACGTCGCCGAATAGCCGAGCGTCACGGTGACGACATGCGTCGCCAGCCAGAAGTTCGAGTCGAGCACGGCGCGCATCATCTCGAGGGTGTCGCCGCCGAGCGCCAGGTGGTGGGCAATCAGCAGCGTGGCAAAGCCGATCAGCCCCGCGGCCACGCTCCCGATCGCGTTACGGTAGGTGACCTCCAGCAGGAGGCACAACGCGACCGCGGCCCAGCCGATGAACAGGGCCGACGAATAAAGGTTAGTCACCGGCGGGCGGCCCTCGAGCCACATGCGGGTCACGATGCCGGCGGTGGTCAGCACCCACGCGAGCCCGGTCAGCCACAGCGCCGCGCGGCTCAGCGCCTCCGGCCACTTGAGCCAGGAGAAGACCGCGAGGAGGAAGACCAACACGTACAGGATCGTGCTGGTGTAGAACGGCTGCGCGGCGTTGAAGCGCGCCTCGAGGTCCACCTTGGCGAGAAAACCGGGAATCTCCGGCTCCAGGCTGGTGCGATACTCGTGCACGAGGCTGTTGAATTTCGCCGGCTGCTGGTCCCGCCAGGCGAGGCCCAGCGCAACATAGGTGGCCGACGCGCCGTCAAGCCGGCCGTGTCTCAGGCTTTGATGCAACGCGGCGCCGAGATTCATCCAGCCCTTCGGATCCGTCTTGCCCGTCTCGGGGGGAATCGGGCGGAGATAAGCGAGGCTCTCCAAGCTGGAGAAGGTATTGCTCAGCTCGAGCAGGGCCGCGGCGGCCGCCGCATCATGGGGCTGCCCCGCCTGCTTGGCCTTGACCGCCGCCAACCCTGCCGGCGCGGTTTCGTTGAAATGGGCCAGATGCCCGAGGAAGTCGTCCACGCCTGGCGCAACCACGCTGTCGCCGAGGCTCTCGTACAGGACGATGTTGTCGCGCAGCTGGATCACACCCCGCTGGAAGGAATTGCGCAGGGCGGACTCGACCGAGTCAGCCATCTTCGACTGGCGGTCGAGTTCGGGCAGACCCTTCAGCAGCTGGTTGAACGTGAAGCTCAACTCGGGCGTACCGTCCTCGAGCGTCAGGTTGAACAAAGAGAGCACGTCCGGGTGGACGATTTTGAACACCGGGTAGGCGTTCGCCTGCGCGGGACGGTACAGGACGTCGAGAAGCCACTCCTCCGGGCTGACCGAGCGGCCGTCGGCGGCTTTGACGCGCTGGCGGGCCTGGAGGACCATCAGCGACGTGCGGGCCACGGTGTCGAGCGGCTTGATGCGGCCGTTGACGAGCGTCGGCAGCCGGCCAAAGCCGGCGAGGTCGTACTCGCCCCCGGCCCGCGGCGGAAACAGCGAGAACAGCACGGCCAGGGCTGCCACGCCCAGTGTGATCCAGGGAAAGAGCCGCGCCGCCGTCCAGGGAACCTTTACTTTCGGAGCGGACGCGGTCGGTTGGGGCGCCCGGGCGCCCGCGGCGAGGGCGCGGCGCTTGCCGATGAAGCCGACCAGATGCAGGCCGAACTGCAGGACCAGGCCGAGGGTCATCACCCCGCAGGCAATGTACGGGATCAGCCAGCTCGGGTTGCGCACCACCTGGAGCACGGTGGTCATGTCATTATTCTGAAAGCCCGCCTGGTAGAACGTGAGCCCGGCGTAGCGCAGCGGGTTGTTCATGTAGATCAGCACGTCGCGGTCGTCGCGCCCGTCAGGCGTCGTGAGGCGGAGGCGGCTGGAAAAATTCTTCGGGATGTCGGTGCCCGCGTACTTGTCGTGGCTGAATTTCAGCAGCGTGAGCGAGTACGGCTGGTAATGCCGCGCAAACCGCAGCGCGATCTTCCAGCTGCGGCCGCCCGCGGTGAAGTGCTGCGGGTCGTCGAGGAACGGTGACACGAGCCAGATGCCGATGACGCCCTCCGGGCCGGTCAGCTCGACGTAGGCCGCGGGGATGTTGCGCTCGTCCTGCTTGTAGGTGAGCGGCTGCAGGGTCGCGAGGATCTGCGGGCCGACGCCCCGCGTCGCAGTAGTGTCCGCGGAGGTCGCCGGCGGGAGGCCCATCTGCAGGGTGGCGTTGGGCAGGTAGGTTTTCACCGCGACGCGGAAGGGCAGCCGCGGGTGCTGGATCGGGGTCTGGTGCACCAGCCGGTCCTCGGGAATCGCGATGACCTCGTCGTACTTGGGGTCGGTGATGTCCGTGATCGCCAGCTCGACGTTGCGGTAGCTCTCAGAAAAATTCTTCGTCTGTCCCTGGTCGAGGCGCAGCTGGTACTCGTCCTGCATGAGCCCGGTGAGGAGCTGACCAATGAGGAGGAGGATGAGCCCGGCGTGGACGAGCCAGAGGCCAATTTTCCGCCAAGTGAACTTGAAGCGGTAGAAGTGCGCCGCGAGGAGGTTCAGCAGCAGCAGGCCGCCGATGGTGTAGCCGCCGGGAAAGATCGCCAGCGACATGTTCCCCGTCTTCCAGAACACCACGAAGGTATTGAAGTACTTCTGCTGCACCACCCAGATGCCGAGGTTCACCTGGTCGAGCGTCGCGACCAGGACCAGGATGATGGAGAACAGGATCAGGACGACCGTCAGCCGGAGCGAGACGATCAGGTCGCGGGCATCGCGAAGGAGGGTGGCGAGGGTCTTCATGAGGATCAGGGAGCCTGCAGGGAGCGCACAAATTCGAGGAAGGCGGCCTGTTCCTTGGCCACCACCGACGGCGGGCCGGTGAACTTGAAGAACCAGTTCGCGCCGTCGTGCGGGACGATCGCGCCGAGCAGGCGCACCGGCTTGTCGGCGGGGCCGCCGGTGAGATCCACTAGCGTCACGGCGAGACCGTGGACGGTTTCGCGCGTGATCGCACCCGCCAGCTCAGTCTCGCCCAGCGGCGGCAGCGACAGCTGGCCGCGCCAGCGGTTGATGTTCGCCAGCTCGCCCCCGACCGCACCGGGGAAAGCGGTCACGGAAAGCTCGGCCAACGTCCCGGCGTCGCCCGGGGCCACAAAGGTGGCCTTGCGCATGCCGGAGGCGGGCTTGCTCTGCCAATGGGCGGGAGCCACCCACTTGAGACCGGGACCGCCAGCCGTGGGGACGGCGGAGTTGGCCATGTCGGATACCGGCGGAGTTGAAGCCGGCGCGGCGGATGCGTCGGCGGCCGGGGTCGGCGCCGCCTTCTTCACCGAGCGGAGCAGCTCGAGATAGGCGGGCTTTTCCTGCGCGACCAGCGCCGCGGGACCGGTGAGTTTAAAAAACCACGTGGAGCCGTCGTAGGGCACCAAGGCGCCCAGCATGCGCACCGGTTGCTCAAGGGTGCCACCGAGCAGGTCGACATACTCGATTTTCAGGCCATTGGCCTCGAGAGGCGTCAGGGCCCCCGCCAGCTCGGAATCCGCAATCGGGGCCAGCCCCACCTGGCCGCGCCAGCGGTTCACATTCGCCAGATCGCCACCCACGTCGCCGGGGAAAGCCGTGATCGCCATGTCGGCGCCGCTACCCTCTTCGCCCACGGTGTAGCTGCCTTTGCGCATGGACGAATTCTGCTTCTTCTTCCACGACGCGGGGGCGGACCAAACCAATGCGGGGCCGGGTCGGGAGGTCAAAAACGGTGCGGTGTGGTCGGCGCCCGGGGCCCCGGCCGGCGGCATGGCCGCCGCGGCGGGACCAGCGGCAGGCGCCGGGGCATCGGACTCCTTGGCAATGCGATAGTCCTCGATCTTGCCCTCGCGACAGGCCCCCGCAGCGAGCGGAAGGGCGAAGAGCAGCGTCCGGAGCAGGCCGGACGAACGGGCGGTAAGACCCGATATTGAGGTGCGCCCTGACAAAACGTAGGACCGGGGCAGGAAGAATTGGAACCGTGACATGGTGCGGTTGACAGTATGACCTAAGTCAGTCCGGACGACTGCGCATTTCTTGCGCAGCTGTGCCCACTCCTTGCGAAAAACCCTCAAAAAGCGAGTCCGCTCCCCGGGTCACCCGTATATCCAGCCTGGCCGATGAAATTCCCTAATCTCCAGTGCAAGTGTTGCGTGAAGCTCCGCAAGCGATGCGCAGCCGCTGGACCGCAATTGTGCTAAAGTCTCGTCCCAACGAAACGTCCGGTGCCCTGCGACCGGCTGATTTCAACTCATAAACGTCAACTCGCCCATCATGAAAACCTGCTCCAAAATCACGGCGGTCAGCCTCCTTTTTCTCCTCGGCTCCGCCCTCGGCTATGCCGCTCCCGCCTCTGAAAACTGGGAAAACCTCTGCACGAAGTGCCACGGCGCCGACGGCAAGGGTCTGACCAAGGTCGGCAAGAAACTTTCCCTGAAGGACTACACGGATGCCAAGGTGCAGGCCGACCTGAAGGACGAGGACATGGCCAAGGTCATTGTCGACGGCTACAAGGACAAGACCGGCAAGGAGAAGATGAAGGCCTACTCGGAACTCACGCCCGCCGAGGTCAAGGACCTCGTCGCCTACATCCGGAAATTCAAGGCCTGATCCCTTCCGCCCGTTTTTCGACCGACCCCGCCGGCGCCTTCCACCGGCGGGGCTTTCCGTCCACCCGTCTCCCCGTCCCCGCCCCACGCTGATCCCCTTTCGCCATGTCCGAACCCACGCCCCCGGTGAATGCCTCGCCGACCTCCCGGTCCCTCTTCAATAACTGGATCAGTGCCATCGGCGGCGTGCTGGCCATCGGCGCGCTGTTCTCTTTCGCGCTACTCGTATGGATGGATTTCACGCAGGGGGACAAAAATCCCTACCTGGGCATCTTCACGTACATCGTCGCGCCCGGGTTCCTGATCGCGGGCCTCGTGATGGTGTTCTTCGGCGCGTGGGCGCAGCGCCGCTGGATGATCAAGCACGCTGCGACCATGCCCGACAAGTGGCGGCTGAACTTCTCCAATCCCGCGCAGCGCCGCAGCCTGATCCTCTTTGCGATCGGCGCCCTCGGCTTCGTCATGCTCAGCGCCTTCGGCAGCTACCAGACCTACCATTACTCCGAGTCGGTCCAGTTCTGCGGCCAGGTCTGCCACCGCGCCATGAACCCCGAGTTCGTGGCCTACCAGCGCGGCTCCCATGCCCGCGTGGACTGCGTGGACTGCCACATCGGCTCCGGGGCGGAATGGTTCATCAAGGCGAAGATCAACGGCACCCACCAACTCATCGCCTACACGCTGAACAACTACAGCCGCCCCATCGGCACTCCGCTCAAGAACCTCCGGCCCGCCCAGGACATCTGCGAAAAATGCCACTGGCCCGAGAAATTCCACGGCAACATTGATGTCAGTTTCTCCCATTTCCTGTCCGACCGCGCCAACACCCCCTACAGTGTGCGCCTGCTGCTGCGGGTGAACACCACCAGCCCCGGCGCCCCCGCCGGCGGCATCCACTGGCATGTGAACCAGAACGCCAAGGTCGAATACTACGCGACCGACGACAAGCGACAGGAGATTCCGTGGACGCGTGTGACCAACAAGACGGACGGCACCTCCCGGGTCTACCGCATGGAATCCTTCAAGGGCGAGCCGCCCGCCGGTTCCATCCGCACGATGGACTGCATGGACTGCCACAACCGTCCCGCCCACGTCTTCCCCACGGCCAACGACGCCATCGAGGCCGCCCTCACCGCCGGCACGCTCCCGGCCAACCTCCCCAACATCAAGCGCGAGGCGGTCAAGGCGATGCTGCAACCCGAGATCACCACTGGCCCGGAGGCCGCCCAGAAAATCGCCGACTACCTGCGTTCAAAGTACACCGGCGCCCCCGGCCTGCCCGCCGCCATCGCCGAGGTGCAGAAAATCTACGCCGTTTCCATCTTTCCGGAGCGGAAGGCCGACTGGCGGGTTTATCCCAACAACATCGGCCACAAGGACTGGCCCGGCTGCTTCCGCTGCCATGACGACAAGCACAAGACTTCCGCCGGCGAGGCCGTGCGCTCCTCGGATTGCTCCTCCTGCCACACCATCCTGGCCCAGGGCAAGGGATCGGAGTTCGAACTGCTCAACGCGCGAGGCCAATCCTTCAAGCACCCGGGCGGCGAGGTTGATTCCGACCTGACCTGCTCGGACTGCCACAACGGCGGCATCCAGAAATAAGCCGGGTGGGCCATGCGCTCCGCGCGCGGCATCGCCAGCGAGCGAGCGGCCATGTGGGTGGCGCGCTCGCGCGCCACGTTACGGGCAAGCACGAAACCCACAACGGCCACGTCGCAGCGCTCGTGAAACACGCCTAAACGGAGCCGGGGCGGCCGCTCGCCAGACCAAGAAACGCGTGCGTTCGGCCAACCCCTGCGGAGCAGGGTCTGGGTAATGGGAGCATGCTCCGACATTCTCCGATGAAAGCCTTCTCCCGGTTTTGCCTCTGGCCGACCCTCGCCCTGCTGACCCCGCTCCTCCCGG